>CAYUJE010000530.1:0-2859 GCA_964444865.1 uncultured Pirellulaceae bacterium
ACCAACTCGCCCATGCTCTTCATTCCAATCGGCTCCCGCGACGTGAACGGCTCACCATATGCGGTCCCAATGCACTTCCCCCAGTAGGCGGCTTCGTCGCGAAGCTGATCGAGGAACGTCGGTGGCATCGTGGGCCGGCCTTCGATGAACTGGCTGTGGTAGCAAGAGATGGCGGCCAGCTTTCGCTCCCAGTAGGGGCTGATGTCCAGGATGAACGCCGGCTGGAGGGCTTGCTTCAAATGAACACAGTAATAGTTGAAAATCCGCCGCGGGTGCCACGGCTCTCCGGGGATGTCGCTTTTGGTCAGTTTTGACCAGAACCGGGCGGCGTCGACAAGCTCGGTGGCGGCAACATGGTCCGGATGAGCATCGACCCAGTACGGGGCAAACAGCCACTGGGGCCGGACCCGCCGAAAGACAGCCGCCAGCTGGTGCCGCGCTTCCAACGTCGGCTCCAAACTCCGGTTCGGCAGCCCCAGGTTCTCCCGCCAGTCGAGCCCCAAAAGGGCCGTCGCGGCAGCCGTCTCCTGGGCCCGTTTTTCCAGCGACCCGTGCGGCGTCGGCTCCCCACTGGTCAAATCGAGCACCCCGACCTTCCGCCCCTCGTCCTTGAACTTCAAGATGGCTCCCGCCATCCCAAGTTCGGCGTCGTCCGGGTGCGGGGCGATGATCAGGATATCGAGGCTGGAATCTTGGTTGGCCATTTGACCATTCTACACAGCAGCCCCGCGACCCACGAAGTCCCACAGGAATTTCAGAACCGTTGACGCCGAAGGCCATCGTTTGAGGCTTTCAATTCCCATACGCGGATCCTTCCGGGCCGGCGAGGGCCATGGTGTAGCCTTCAGCGTCGCGGAGCCAGATTTCCGAGTGGTTCGGCCCGCCGTTCTTCGCGGAAGTGGCCAAAGTGCAGGTGCAACGGGAGACCGACAGAAAATGGTATCCCGCCACCATCCTCAAAGCCTGGTACGGCCTGCACTTTATCCGCTACGACGGGTATGACGCTTCTTGGGATGAATGGATTGGTCCGGGGGCGATTAGAAAGCGTGAGGAGTAAGCGTTTCTCGCCACCGGCGGGCTCGCCCCGCCGGAGCGCTGTTTGACAACCAGAACCGCGGTTACATGATGCCATCACACGCCACCACCCGGCTCGTCCGGGCGGAGCGATGTTTCCGATTGGACCAAATGTCCGCAAACCCATACATTGCTCCGGCGGGACGAGCCCGCCGGTGGCAGAGAATGTTCAGGCGATCCATTCTGGTTTCCAAACATCGCTCCGCCGAGGCAAGCTCGGGCGGTGGCGGGAACGTAGGAGTTCAAATTGCCGTCCAACCGTCACCGGCGGGCTCGCTCCGCCGGAGCGCTGTTTAACGACCAGAACGCCAGCCCGCGAGACAAACGGATCACTCCATTCGTACCGCTTATTCCACTTATTCCCCCTCGGCAAACGCTACCCCCGCCACGAGCAAACCTAGCCTCACCTCCAGCCGGCTTCCGATGAAGGAAGAGACGCCTTAGTTTCTTGGTGCAGGGACGCGCCGCTACTCTTTGCGGATGCCCTCGTGCCTGTCAGCTCCAATTTGAAGCGAGATTTGTTCGCCCTAGGGCTGCTCGCGCTCGTTGTTTTCTTGGGGGCGGCGCTGGTGACGTATGATCCGGCGGACCCCATTGTGGAGCCGGTTGCGCCGCTGAATTTGCTGTATCAGCCGGACCAGCTGGTGACGCCGCCGAACAGCCAGGTGCACAATGTCTGCGGCCGGTGGGGGGCGATGGCGGCGGATATGCTCTTTTCGGCCTGCGGACTCGCTGCCTGGTTTGTCGTGGGGTCGCTGGGGGTGCTGGACTTCACCATGCTGCGGCGGAAGGCCATCGACACACCCATCTTGCGACTGTTCGGCTGGACTGCGGCGATCATCGGGCTGACGACCATTCTGGCGATGGTTGCGCCCACGCTTTCGCCGGGGCCGGTGATTGGGCCAGGAGGATATGTCGGGGCGCTCGGCCGGTCGCTGGTGGAGATGCACTTTGCACATGTCGGCGGGCTCATTCTCGCCGGAAGTCTGACGCTCGGCGGGCTGCTGCTCTCGACGGACTATGCGATTTTCCGGTTCGGCAGTTTCGCCGCCAAAGCAGCCGTGGCGGGAGCGGCGAGTGCGAGCGCGAAGCTGAAGAAAAAGAAGCAGGTGCAGACCGACTTGGATGCGCCGATGCCGGGGGCGGAAGGGCTGGCGGTGAAGATTCGTGGGAAGAAGTTGACGCGGGCGGAGCTGGAAGCGGAAGAGGTCGATGAAGACGAGGAAGAGTTAGGGCAGGCTGGAAGCCTACCCCACGAGGAGGAGCCCGACATCATCCCGGTGAAGAAGCTGGGGCTCGTTGCCGCTCAGAGAGAGAAAGAAAAGGCCGCTGCCTCCGCCGATCCCAAGACCCGCCAGGATGGCCCCGAAAATCCCCTGCGCGTGAAGAGTCCGACCGACCGGAAACGAGAAGCGGCCGAGCGCTCGCCCCAGGACGAAGTCCGCCAGCGGCTGGATGAGGCGAGCATTGGGAAGGGAGCCGACGACTATAAGTTGCCGGAGCTGGACCTGCTGCTGCCGGCGGATGATGTGAATTTCGAGGCCCAGGCGATTGAAGTCCGTCGGAAGGCGAAAATCCTGGAGAAGACGTTCCTCGACTTCGGCTTCACCGTGAAAGTGGTCGAAATCGAAACCGGCCCGGTCATCGCCCAGTATGAAGTCGAACTGGAAGCCGGCCTGCGACTCAGCAAAATCACGGGGCTGTCGGACGACCTGGCGATTGCCCTCCGAGTGCCGAGCGTTCGCATCGTCGCGCCTATCCCTGGCAAGAACACCGTCGGCATCG
>CAYUJE010000531.1:0-2856 GCA_964444865.1 uncultured Pirellulaceae bacterium
TGGCTTCGCCTGCGGCGTTGCGGTGACGCTGATCCTGCTGTCGATCGTCGCGGATGCGTGGGTGAAGGCTGTCAAGTTCGAGGATGCCGAGTGAATAACATCAAGGCTATCGCAATCCTGTTTTTCTGCGTCACAACCGCAGAGGCGCAGGTCTGCCAGTTGAAGTCTGCAGATGGCGGCAAGGGGTCTGCGGTCTGCGTCGGCACGTTCGATCATGACGGTTCGAGCGTGTTCCTGACCGCTGGTCACTGCATCGACAAGGGCGGCGTGTGGCTCGCCCCCGAGGGGCGTTGGCTGCAAGCGGAGCCGATGGCGTGGTGGTCTGCGGGTCCGGGCAAGGATCTGGCGATCGTGCGGTGCGCGGCCTACAAGCCGACGCGGACCTACGAAATCGGCGCGGCGTCACCAGCGATCGGTTCGGACGTGGTTGTCGCGGGGTTCGCGAATGCTGGCGTTCTGACCGTCGCTCAAACCAAAGTCACAGGCTATGGTCGCGGAGAGATGCACCTCGGTTGTCGCGGAGTCTCGGGCGTCTCGGGCGGTCCGATCCTCGTGGGAAGGAAGGTCGTCGGCATCCTGACGCACGACGACACCACGAACAGGTGCGGCGTGGCGACCAACGTTGAGACGATCCTCGCGACGCTCAAATCTTGGCGGGCAGAGCCAGGGGCGAAGCCTGCGGCGTGGGTCGGGATCGGCATGGGCGGCGGAAGCTACTGCGATCGCTACGGATGCTATCCGCGTCCTGTCGTCCCGGTCTATCCGGTGATGCCCGCTCAGCCATACTACGCCGCTCCGGTCGTTCCTGTTCAGCCCGCGCCGCAGCAGCCGCAGCAACCCTACAACGATGCGCCGCAATCCCCCGGCTATCCGGGCTGGGCGACGCGCCCGGACGACAAACCGACGACACCGCCCGCACAGCCGCAGGCTCCGCAGGTTGATCTCTCCGAAATCAATGCATCAATCGCACGTCTCGAATTGGCCATCACGGCCATGCGTGCGAAGCAAGCCGATACGGCCGCCATCAGCGATCGCGTCACGCGACTGGAGCAGGCCGAGATCCCCGTCAGGATTGTCGATCAGGACGGAAAGACCGTTGATGAGAAGCGGTATAGGCTTGGCGATACTCTTGAATTCAAACTGATCCCGCGAACTAAGTGATGCCACCAGGAATCACAATTGCCTTGCCGCCCGAAGCTGTTGAAGGCGGCGAACAACCCACTAACAGGACAAAGACAATGGGACCGGAAGACTACGGATTGTTGAAGATGCACGCCCTGAACGGCGCGCAGCGACAGAGCGACGGCGCAGGGCACTACGCAGAAAACCTGCGGTACGACTACCTCGAAGGCAAGTCGAACGTGTCCCTGACTGAGGGCTTGGGCGTTCGCTACATCCAGGGGCCGCATCCTCAGTTTGGCTCTCCTGATGGCTCGGCGGCGAAGTGACACATCCACTGGCGATAGCGCAACAGCAGGCGGACAAGGCGGCGGCTGACGCTTCTGCGTTGGTCGTCGCGAGCCGCATTCCAGGAGCAGTCCGTGTCAGAATCCGCACCATCGCAGACGCCTATCGCCGAAGCGGACAAGCTCGCGGCGACGTGGGCGAAGCTGCGGGTGGGTCACGAAGCGGTGATGCTCCAGGACGCGGCGGAAGTGTTACGAACGAACCGGGGGATAGTCAAGGCCCACAACCGTGAGTTTCTCGGTCCGGCGTGGCAAGAAACCGGGGACGATGGCGTGATCCACATCGGAGACGTGAATCAGTCCGCACCGCAGCAAGTCGCGCAATCCGCATCCCCGTTGTCCGCGATGGCTAAGATCTTTTTGGCGTTCGCCATCAGTGGGCCGATAGGTGCGGGCATTGCGGCGATTCCGTTGATCCAGTCGTGGCTGTCAAAACCTGCTGTTGTCGCTCCGGTCAATCCGCCCGCGACGCCGAATCCGCAGACGCTTTACGATCTGAGATTGGGGGGGAGTTGATGAGTGGTTTGGAACCCGATGATTTTGCGGAAACTAAAGAGCAGACAAACCCAGTTTTTCAGGCTCTTGCGATGGCGCTTATCGTCATTGCGTGGGCTGTCGGACGCTACGGGTCGGACGATAATCACGTTTCCGCCGAGACAACATCGCCAAGGCGGGCCGCCGCCGTCCCGATGATCCGCATCCCCGCAGTGATCAACGAGGTCCACGACGGCGACACCCTGAGCGTTTCGTTCGATTTCGCGGCACGTGTTCGGCTAATTGATTGCTGGGCACCGGAACTGAAGAGCGGTGAACCCGGCAAAGCCAGCAAGGCGAACCTGATCAAGCTCACGAGCAAGCAGCAACGATGCATGGTTGAGATCCCGCTGCACGACGACCTTGGCAAATCAACGTCGCTGGGCCGCATCCTCGGCCGCGTGACGGTGATCGGCCACGACAGCGATCTATCAACGCAACAGGTCGAGGGCGGGTTCGCGACGAGTAAGAAGGATTGATCTGCGGCGGTCTCCCCTGGTCGGGGGCCGCGTCTGGGTTTCATCGTCCTAGGCGAGCACGGCCCCCGATTTTTGCAGCCTCTAACCGTCTGCGGAAGGGGGTGATCCAATCTGTTTCGCAAGGGGTTCAGGAATGTTGATCGCGTCCGCATCCGCGCCGATCGTCACGACGACGGCAACGGAAAAGCATCTCGACCAGGTGAATACAACGTGGAACGGTCCGCCATGCGAGACGATCGCGTGGGCGCTTGCGGCGTCCATGTTTGTTGCGGCGGCCGTGTTGAAACTCTGCGGTAAGGGGAACTGAGCAATGGCCGACAACGTGGCGGTGACGCCTGGCACAGGCGCTACGATTGCAACCGACGACGTGGGTGGCG
>CAYUJE010000532.1:0-2834 GCA_964444865.1 uncultured Pirellulaceae bacterium
GACCTGTGAAATCGGACGAAGAGAAGAAGCGAATTGAAGAAATCGCTCTCTCGGTGGCTGGTGCAGGAAATGTTGACAGCCATCTCGAAGTTGAAGCTCGTTAGAACCGTTTTCAAACACCGGTTCCGTGCGATTAGTTTGTAAAGCAAACGGGATTCGATCGAAAAGTAGAGTTTACGGAGTCGCGGAGCGACTCCGCTACAGGTTTTGAAACCCGCTCTTGTAATTGCTCAGTTCGTACTCCCACTCAAAGGAATATCCCATGGCTAAGGCCGTTTTCTGTACTGTCAAAACATCTCTGGAAGCGACGGAAGTCGTGAATCGCCTGAAGGACGCTGGTTTCACCAACAGTGACATCTCGGTGCTGATGCCGGATAGTTCCGGCACGAAGAGCTTCGCGGTGGATAACGAAACCAAGGCTCCGGAAGGAGCGGCCACGGGAGCGGGAACCGGCGCGTTGCTCGGGGGCGGACTGGGTTGGCTCGCGGGGATCGGGGCGCTGGCGATTCCAGGACTGGGCCCGTTCATCGCGGCTGGTCCAATTATGGCTGCACTCAGCGGTGCGGCGGTTGGCGGTGCGCTCGGCGGATTGACGGGAGCCCTCGTCGGCATGGGAATCCCGGAATTCGAAGCCAAACGCTACGAAGGGAAGATCAAGGGGGGCCGAGCACTCATCTCCGTGCACTCAGAAAACTCGACCGAGACGGATCGTGCGAAGCAGATTTTTGAAGCGGCACGAGCTGAAGACATTGCGACCTCTGGTGAAGCGGCGGTGCAGACGAATCGATAGGCTGGATCTCTGGCTGATTGGTGTCGGACGTTAGTTATTATTAGCGCTGTCTCAGTGAGGCGGCGTTGGGTCTATTCTTTTCAGGAACTTCCTACATGAAACTCGAATCGCTGCGTGACCTCTACATCGAAGAACTCAAGGACCTGTACAGTGCCGAAAGCCAGCTGCTGAAGGCGCTGCCAAAAATGGCGAAAGCGGCCACCTCGGCCGAATTGCAGAAAGCGTTCGAGGACCACCTCGCGGAAACGGAAGGCCAGGTCGAGCGGCTGGAGACAATCTTCAAAGAGCTGGAAGAAAAGCCGACCGGTAAGACTTGCCAGGCGATGAAGGGGCTGGTCGAAGAGGGGAAAGAAGTGATCGAAGAGGATGCCGAGGACGATGTCCGCGACGCCGCTTTGATCGCAGCCGCTCAGCGCGTCGAGCACTATGAAATGGCTGGGTACGGCTGTGTGCGGACCTACGCGCAACTGCTCGGGTACGATAAGGCGGCTAAGCTCCTGCAGCAGACGCTGGACGAAGAGGGAGCGGCGGATAAGGCGCTGACCAAGCTTTCCAAGCAGATCAATATTGACGCAGCGGACGAGGAAGAGGATGACGACGAGAACGAGCCGAAGACGCCCGCAACGCGAAAAGCCAAGAGCGTATGAGCAGTCGGTAACGGAATCGCAATTCGCGCTTCGATGGAAGCCAAAACTGGGACAAGTTCATTCTGGAATGGACTTGTCCCTTTTCGTTGGTACATCTTCGCAGAGCGAGTGGGAGACGGAGGTGGGCATGTGAGGGGGATGGCGGGCGGGGGTCAAGCGGCCGCGGACGGCACGCGGAGCGTGCCTGCTACATTGGGCGAGGCGCTACGCATGAGAGCGACTTCAATGGATAATCGATAATGACGGACGCCTCGGAGCTGTGTCCCGCGCGAGTGGTGCGGGAGCTTTTTTCATTGTCCGTTGTCCATTATCCATTCCTTGACTCTTCCACTACTCTCGGAGGCGAGCGCGGAGGTCGCGGTTTTCCTGGAGGAGGCGGGGGGGGACGCGGTCGCCGAAGCGGCGGAAGTATTCTTCGCGTTCGGAGACTTCGCGACGCCATTCGGTGGGGTCGACGCTGAGGAGCGTGGTGAGGGTTTCGTCGGCGAGGCCGAGGTCAGCGATGTCGAGGGCGTCTGGGGCGGGGACCCAGCCGATGGGGGTTTCGCGGGCGGCGGCGGGGCCACTCCCCTGCCCTATCGAGTGGGACTCGGCGGCGCGGCAACGTTCGGCGATCCAGATCAGGACGCGGACGCTTTCGCCAAAGCCGGGCCAGAAGAAACGACCGTGAGCGTCTTTGCGGAACCAGTTCACATGGAAGATCTGCGGGAGTTTGGCGCCGGGAGTGGATTCGAGATTCAGCCAGTGCTGCCAGTAGTCACCCATGTGGTAGCCGCAGAAGGGGAGCATGGCCATCGGGTCGTGCCGCAGCTCGCCGATGTTGCCGGCGGCGGCGGCGGTTTTTTCGCTGGACATTGTCGCGCCGACGTAGGTGCCGTGCTGCCAGTTGCGGGCTTGATAGACCAGCGGCGTGACGCTGGAGCGGCGTCCTCCGAACAGGATGGCGCTGATGGGGACTCCTTCAGGTCGATTCCAATCGGGAGAGAGCGACGGGCACTGGTCGAGCGGCGCGGTGAAGCGGCTGTTGGGATGAGCGGCCTGCTGGTGCGAGGCGGGAGTCCATTGCTGGCCGCGCCAGTCGATGGCTTGCAGCGGCGGATCGCCACCCATCCCTTCCCACCAGACAGTGCCGTCGGGTCGGAGGGCGACGTTGGTGAAGATGGTGTTCTCGCGACACGTGAGCATCGCGTTGGGGTTGGTCTTCAGGCTGGTGCCGGGGGCGACTCCGAAGAAGCCGTTCTCCGGGTTGACGGCGTAGAGGCGGCCATCGGGACCGTACTTGAGCCAGGCGATGTCGTCACCGATGGTCTCGACTTTCCAACCGGCGTCGCGGAAGCGCGGGGGTGGGACGAGCATCGCGAGATTGGAAAACGCCTCACGGCCGCGAGCATCCGTGC
>CAYUJE010000533.1:0-2833 GCA_964444865.1 uncultured Pirellulaceae bacterium
TTGGCCCAGTCGAAGTTCCAGGAGAGATGCTTGTCGTTGAAGACCGGCGTGGTGCGGCCGTCCTTTTCAAAAACTTTGACGATCTCCTGGAACAACTCGTAGCGGGGATATTTCTTCTGGCCGATTTCGCTGAGCGGATAGTTGCCGTGCTCGCCGATGAGCAGCACCGCATCCACCGCCAGCTTGTCGCCCCCGTTGCGAAGAGCTTCAGCGACCGAGCCATAAACCTTGAACCCCGATTCCGCGGCCCGCTTCGCACTCAGATCCCCTTCGGGCCTCTGATCGACGTAGGCGGAGACGACGTCGAATGGCGGGCGATGCCACTTCCCCTTAAGCGGATAGCCACCGAGGAATCGTTCGGCCATGTGCCAGGCGTGGGAGCGGTAGTTCCACAGCGTCGTCACCACTGCCAACTTCTTGCGGTCCGCTTTCGCCGGCTCTTGGCCAAGTGCGAAGGGGGAGAAAGCAAAACCGGCAGCAGTGGCGGCACCGGCAACGAGAAAATCGCGGCGGTCGAGCATGGTGAGGTCTCCAGGCGGGATGATGGGGCGCGCAGACTGAAAGATAGTCTCTAGCCGCGCCGAAATACATCCGCCTGGGGCGTAAATTCCACCCCGTCATCCAGCGGAAAGATCGGCCGCCGGCAACGGGTATGGCCGAGGCTCTTGAGGTTCGCGCTCGTCGAGCCAGGAGCATCGACGTTAATCAGCCGGCCGCACCAGGCGGCAAACATGTGCTGCTGGCAGTGGGGCGACTTGACCACGACCAGGTCGAACTTCTTGGGATCCTGGCCATGGGCATAGAACAGCGACCGGTCGTACAGACTCACCGCCCGGCTGGTGACGACGAGCGTGATGTTGTCCGCTTCTAGTACGGCGGTCTCGCCGGAATACCATTTTTCGCCGTAGGACTCGCTGCGGAAATGGCCATCGGAAAGCAGTCGCACTTTTGCCCGAACGAGATGCGGGATGAATCGCTTCCGGTCGAGTTCACCACCGACAGTCGTGGTGATTTCGCCGCCAATGCCTGCCGCAAATGCGCCTTTAACGGCAGCGGCATCGACAATCGGCAGCAGTGCTCTTCCGTGATAATCCTGAGCGATCAGCTCGCACAGGATTGCATTGCTGTCGCCGGAAGCGCCCGAACTCGTCGCATCCGCCGCATCCACCAGGACACAAGTCCCCAGTTTTTGTTTCAATGTCTCCTTGGCAAGCACCACGGCATCGGCAAGACCCGTCAGCGGCACCTGCATCTTCTCGCGGTGCTTCCAGAATCCCGCAGCCAACTGTTCCGCTTCGCGCCGAGCCCGCGATTCATCACCATCGGTCACG
This sequence comes from uncultured Pirellulaceae bacterium, assembly GCA_964444865.1. GTDB lineage: Bacteria > Planctomycetota > Planctomycetia > Pirellulales > Pirellulaceae > SXOA01. Next base: position 1,332 of record CAYUJE010000533.1, read on the forward strand.
ACAAACGTGTTGGTCCGCAGATCCAGCACGTCAGTGAACGGATTGCCGATGAACATGCCTGCCGACAACCCGCCAGGACTCGCCTCAATCGTCTGGGCGGCCCGAATCGACTCGCCGAATAATCCCGTCGCCGTAATCAACTCATCCCCCCGCACCAGAGCCGGAATCTTCACCCGCGCCGTCACCGGTTTCACTTCCCCAGCCATGATCCGCAGCAGCAGCCGGGCTGCTCGTTCCCCGGTCTCGAAGAAATCGACGTGGGGATAGGTGTGATACGCCACAACCGCGTCCGCATGCTGGAGCATCCGGTCGGTCAAGATTCCGTGCAGATCCAGCGACACGACAATCGGCACCCGCTCGCCGAGAATCTTGCGGGCCTCCTGCAGCAGATACCCCTCCGGGTCGTCCTCTCCCTCCGCCCCCATCGCACCATGCATCGAAAAATAGACCCCATCCACCGGCGGCGCTTGCCGCAAAGCCTCCAAGAACTCCTTGGCGATCCGGCCAAAGTCGTCTCCCGCCAGGGTCCCCGCAGAAGTAATCGCCTTGGCGCTGAACGTCGGCACGAGCTCCAATTTCGGATGCTGTTCAAACACCGCCAATGCCCCACCCACTTCATTCCGCACCGTGCGGTGGTAGTCAACAAGCTGCTGACCGACCGAGATGTTGAAATCGGAGTAGCGGCTCAGCACCGGGTTAAAGGTGGAGACTTCCTGCTTGCATTCGGCGATGAGGATTTTGGGCATGGTGGCGAATTCTTTGCGGTTAGGGTCGAGTCCGTCTAGCCCATAGGAAGTAGGTCAATCCCATGGAAAACAAAAATGCTGCCGCCATAAACCCAAGAAGACCCTCAAGGAAGCTGGCGGCTTTCCCGACTGCAACACACAAAATGACCGGGGAGAACAGCATCATGATTGTGCCGTTTACAAACCCAACATTACGAGCATTCCGTCGATGTTTGACCAGCAGAGCTTCCTGGAGTTTCTGAGTCTCGATGGGATCCTTCCGAAACAGAATCCAGTGATTGTAGACCAATCCGATGACGGTAAAGATCGCGAAGAACAAACCCCACCCAAAGTGCTCGAAGTTTCTGGTAATGAGCCAGGCAACGCCTCCGCCCAGAAGGCAAATCGCTGTAAGGACAATCCAAATCCGATCATAAATCCTTCGCTGTCGTGCCTGGAGACTGGCAAGTTGCTCAATGCTGGGATCGACCTGGGTGCTCATGAGATCTTCTGCATCAGTCAGTTTGTGGCGCTCAAGGGCACCTCGTAATACTCCAGCGCCCACTCGAGCATATACCGCACCTGCGTCGGTTCAATGCGATAGACGATGAGCATCGGGTTGTCGAGCGAGCCGAGGTATTGGCGGAGGAGGGGGTTGGCGTCCCAGATTTCTTGGAGCGTGGCCCGGTCGGTGACGACGTGGGCCAGGCCGGTCAGTCGCACCTGGTTGTGGCCGTCGTCCATGTAGCAGAGCTCGACCTTGGGATTGGCGGCGAT
>CAYUJE010000534.1:0-2825 GCA_964444865.1 uncultured Pirellulaceae bacterium
GTGGCAAGGTCGTCCTGCTCCCCACGGTTCCTTACGGCACCGAAACCAACATGCACCGGCTGCCGCTGGCGATGAATGTCGATCCCACCACGCTGTTCCGCTTCGTCACCGACCTCATCAAGTGCTGCATTCACTCCGGCGTTCGCAAGATCGTCCTCCTCAACAGCCACGGCGGCAACGAAATGAAGCCCCTGCTGCGGGAACTGGCGGACAAAGTCGACGGGCACATTTTTCTGTGCAACTGGTACACCGTCCTCGCCGACCAGTACAGCACCATCTTCGAGCACCCCGACGATCACGGTGGCGAGATGGAAACCTCCTTCGGGCTCGCCTACTTCCCGCACCTCGTCGCCCACACACCCGACGGCAAACTGACCGGCGACTCCGGGGCCACCGCCAAAACTCGCTTCGACGCCATCAACAAAGGCTGGGTCGGCATCACCCGCCCCTGGCACCTCCTCACCACCAACACCGGCAGCGGCTATCCCCACGCCGCCTCCGCCGACAAAGCCAAAAAGATGATGGACCTGCTGGCCGAACGGCTGGGGACCTTCCTCGCCGAACTCTCCGCCGCCAAACTGGATGACAAGTTTCCGTACTAACCAAGTAGGGTGCATGAAGCGCAGCGCAATGCACGCGTATTCGGCATAGCCCCGCAGACAACTCCTCCAAGGAAAACCAACTCCCTTACGCGTGCATTGCGCTGCGCTTCATGCACCCTACAACAACTTATGCCCGATCCCCGCAAACCCGCCTCCCCCTCCGACCAGCGGCCTCTCGCGCTCGATGCCTCGTTTCTGGCGACCGTCACGGTCAAGTCCGTCGGCCTCCATCCGCTCCTCTATCGCAAGCGGATCGAGCATGTGGAGCGGGACATTGCTCCGGGGGACATCGTCCGGGTGATGGATACCGAAGGGCGGCATGCGGGGTATGGAATGTACAACCCCCGGGCGGAGTTGGCCCTCCGGATGCTCGGCGATGCCGCTGCTCCGCCGGATGAAGCTTGGTGGGAAGCGAAGCTGAGGACAGCCGTCGCGCTCCGCCGCGAAATGCTCCATCTGGACGACGCGACCGACAGCTACCGGGTGATCCATGCCGAAGGGGACGGCCTTTCCGGCCTCGTCGTGGACAAACTGGGGGACGTCCTCTCCGCCGAAGCCTTCAGCATGGGAATGTACCAGCGAGGCGAAGCGATTTTGAAACTCCTGGCCCCAATGGTCGGAGCGAGGCACACGCTTCTTCGCACCGGGCCGGCGACGCTGTCGCAGGAGGGGTTCGACGGGGATGCGGTAGTCTCAGAAAACCTCCCCCCCCGCGTCACCATTCAGGAATTCGGCACTCGCTTTCGGGTCGACTTCGCCGAGGGGCACAAGACGGGTTTCTTCTGCGACCAGCGGGACAACCGTCGCCTCCTGGCCACCCTCTGCCGCGATAAGACGGTCCTCGATCTCTGCTGCTACACCGGCGGCTTCGCCATCCAGGCCAAGAAGCTCGGCGGGGCGGCCGACGTGATCGGCGTCGACCTCGACGAAGAGCCGCTCGCCCTGGCGAAGGAGAACGCGAACCTGAACCAGGTCCGGGTGAAGTTCACCCAGGCGGACGCCTTCGCCTACATGCGGGACATGCTCGCCCAGTCCCGCAAGTTCGACGTGGTGGTCCTCGATCCCCCCAAGCTCATCCGCTCGCGGGCCGAATACGACGACGGGTATCGCAAGCACTTCGACCTCAACAAGCTCGCCATGCAGCTCGTCTCCCCCGGCGGCCTGCTCCTCAGCTGCACCTGCGCCGGCCTGCTGCCGAGCGAAGAATTCACCCGCATGATGCACCTCTGCGCCCGCCAGGCCGGCCCCCTCGTCTCCGCCGCCACCCCCACGCTGCCGGCCCGCCACGCCCCCCGCGGCTGCCAGATCCTCTACAAAACCGGCGCGTCGGCGGACCATCCCATCGCCACGAATTGCCCGGAAACGGAGTACCTGAATGCGGTCTGGATGCGGATGGGATGAGCCGCCGCACCGCGAACGGGGTCGGGAAGGGTTTTCGCAGGCGTGGCGGATCGCTTTCCTGAAGACACTACTGCGAAAACTCTTCCCGACCCCTTTTGGGCGGTATCTGTTTTCGCAAAACGTTTCCCTGTAAGGAGTTCCTAGCGATTCACCAAACAACGCGGGCGGTTCTGATACACGATTCCGAGGCACTTCGCGACGAAAAGTTACGTCGACGACGAATTCCTTAAGCCTTTGATGCTAAATGACTTACGGAAATTGAACGAGCCGTAAGTCTCTGAATCAAGCCTTATTCTACGTGTTTCTGATTCATGGCGGCGTCAGAAACCCTTGTCCAACAAGGATTTAACCCCTGAATCACACTCTTGATTCACCGGCCAACTCCCGGCGAGCGAATGGGCGAGCGGCCAGCGTAAGCTGGCTGATAACACCTGATTGAGGTGAGGTCCTGAGTTTATCAGCACTGAAAACTGAAAATTGAAAACTCTCCCCCCTCCGCGCGCACCTCCCCCTCACTTTCACAAAACCTTGTCGCAAATTGTCAAAGAACAACGCCGGATTCCCGCCGGCCCGGATTGGCAGCGCACCCGTATTTGGAGTGGCCGCCTGAATACATCACAATTGTATACATTCGGTTGGCACTCGCAAGCCCTGCCGTCGGATTTTCTTGAGGATTTCTTGCCGGCCATTTCGTTGGGACTTTTCTGCTTCGGAATACCTGAATGCAGTGTGGATAAGGATGGGGTGAATCCTTCCGCACTCTTCCTCCGCTTGCAACGCGACTGGCCGCATTGTCTATTTTCGACATTGTGGAAAAGAACC
>CAYUJE010000535.1:0-2813 GCA_964444865.1 uncultured Pirellulaceae bacterium
CTCCCATAAAGAATCTGCCCCAAAATCTCTTCCGCTTCGCGTTCGGGTTCGTCGCCGAAGCGGTGGGCGCGCAGGGCCTGGTCGGAGGCGTTGCGGTAGTTGCCGGCGATCAGCACGTAGGTGACGCCGATCATCAGGAACAACGTGAGGAGGCTGACGACGACGAGGAGGACCACCCCCCGCTTTTCACGGCGGAGCTTCTGGCGGAGTTGCCTGCGGAGACGATGCGACTGATGTTGGGACATAACCTTACCCTCCGCGCCGAAAGGCGCTTGCTCGAAAATGGCCTGCTTCTCTGTTCTGTTCTCTCGTAGGATGGGACTCCCGTCCCGTCCGTTTTCCAATTCGGACGGGACAGGAGTCCCATCCTACTTCTCCCTCGCTGGCGAGTCGGGTTAGTGCCTCGGCTTTCGGCTTTCCGACCTCCGCTCGCCCCCTTAATACCCCGTTCCATCCAGCTCCAGCCGCACGGTGCGGTCGAAGACGGAAACGACATTGGGGACGATCGTCACCTCGACGTTGTCAAAGCCGCTGTTAGCGGGGTTCGGCAAGCCATTGCTGTCCAGCGGAAGAATGTTTTGCATATCCCAATCGGGACCGACGAGGGTTACGTCCCGTTTCCAGGTACCGGAACCGAACGGCTGTTCGTAAGGATCTTCATCGGCGTCTGTGATTCGATACCATTTGTACATTGAAACAGTAATGAAGTTGCCTGCCGCATTGCGCGCGGGAGCAAGTCCCGACAGCATCACCCAGTCTCCGGCTCGAAGGCTCAGTTTTTGGGCGGCTCCGGCACCTGTGGCGGTAATTGTCACCTCGCCGCCGCCAAAACCGCTGCTATGAAAATCGTTGCCGAGAATCGTCGCCGTCCACTCGTTGAAGGGCTTCGTCGGGGCCGCAAAGCCTTCAAGGGTAAGGTCCGGACTGCGGGCATAGAAAACGACCACCGAGAGAACATACTTGTCCTCAATCGTGCCGGAAAACTTGTCGATTTTTGGGACCAACGTGAGCATCCACGAAAGTTTCCCGTCGTCTTCTCGCTTACCTGGCAAGATGCCGTTGTTGGTGACAATCGGGGAATAGAGTTGAAACGCCGGAAGGGCGTTGTCGTTCCGAGCAATGGCCCCCTTTTGCACGCCGGGGCGCTCATAAGTCAGTTGGTCCTCAAAGCTGAAAACATAGTCGGCTTGAAAACGGCCCATGGGGAAAGACGCCGGCGAGTACGGCGGAAGGCTGCCCGGAAAACCATTCGCCAACGTAATCCGCTGCATCCGCGGCGCGCCGGGATTGCCCGAATTGTCGGGGTCATTCTGACCAAAAGTCGGTCCAGTGACGCCTGCATTGGGACGCCGCGGAAAGGCTGGAAAGACTGTTGCCTCGCCAAAGTTGGGAATGATCGCGGGAGGAGGAGAGCCATTGTTAATCAGGTTTGCAGCCATGAACCGTGGGTCCAGGCAATACGATTCTCCTGGAACAACCATTGCCGGCCCAAATCCCACTTGCCAATTTCCGTTAATAAACCGCCATGTAATCCACCGGTCCGGCCGCCGCATACCCTCCGCGTCGAACTTATGCACGGCTGTCTCGGCGCAGATGGCGACTTCGTCGTTGAGCCGGCCTTTGCGGGCCATTTCGCTGGCGACGGGGAAGACGGAGACCGCCCCCAGAAGGCCGATGGTGGTGATCATGATGGCGAACATGACCTCCATGATGGTCATGCCAGGACGTAGTCCGCTCACTCCGTGAGCGGAAATGCTGCGGCGGGCGTATTTCATGGTGCGCTGCATGGTTACTGGCCCCCCTTCACGTCCTGCGTAATGGCGAACTCGCGGGCGATAGTGAGGTAGGCTTGCTGCTCTGCTTGCGTGGCGGGATTGGAGAACACGAAGTCGATATTGGGTGCGTTTTCGGTGGTAGTCACGGAGCCGGTGAGCCGGCCAACGCTGACCCAGAGGGCGTTGTTATCGACCAGGTTGGACTGGGCCAAGGGAAGCCCCACCTTCTCCGGTCGGCCGATCAGGAAGTGGATGGTTCCCTGGGCGTCGTTGCTGATCGGCTGGTAAACGCTGTTCGAATTGTTCCAAGTGTTGAAGGTGACATTGCCAACACGCCCTTCGGGGGTAAACAACACCAGCACCCGGTTCACCGAGGAATAAAAATCGGTGCCAAAATTTCCAAAGCCCGAGTAAGACAGGTCAATGGAAGTGCCGCGGGGCAGATTGAGCGGAGCGCCGATCCGCTGGGCGTTGCGGACGATCTCGTAGGAGTAGCCGGCATAGGGATTGGACATGGCGTTGTAAAGACCGTTGCCGGTGGGCGGAACGGTGGGGCCGTTGACGATAAAAAAGCGGGTTGGATCATTCAGCGGGTTCGGAAGACTGGGGTCGCCTCGCCGACCATTGAACACCGGTCCCTTGTGGTCGAAGCGAATGAGAAAGGTTTCGCCCGGTTGCACGAGCGTCGTCAGGCTGTTGGCGGCAGGAAAGAAATTGAGGAGCCAAGCGGGGCCGTTGAGCGGCGAGGCGAGTTGATTGGCAGCTAAGTTGCTAACGACGACTTTGGATTCGAGAATATCTCCCGAGTAGGCCGGCGGGATTTCCGCCAGGTACAGTTCCGTGGTCTGAAAAACGCCTGGGGTAGCGAGCGGATCGCCGATTTTTTCCGTGACCAACCACAAGCCGCAGGGGCGGCCGGTGGAGGCGGCGCGGGCTTTGGCGAGGGCGATGTAGGAATTGAGCTGGCGGGAGGATTCGCGGAGCTTGGAATCTTCCAAGCCCTGCTTGATGCGGGGGAGCGTGGCGATGACCAGCAGC
>CAYUJE010000536.1:0-2809 GCA_964444865.1 uncultured Pirellulaceae bacterium
CCAGTAGCTATTAAGCACCTGCTCAATTCCCGCGGGGGACAAGTTCTGCTCCCGAAGCATGACTTCAGTCAGATGGGCCGCCAATTCCCGCTCTTTGATTCGCAGTGCCAATTCGGCCCGCTTGATGCTCACAATCAAAAACACCATGCCTCCCACGACGACCAGCACCACCGCGAAGACGAAGATCCAAAAGTACCAGGGTGGGAAGAACGCGGTATGAGTTTGAGCAAGCAACATGGGACATCTCCGAAGGTTGCTCCATTATCGGCTTTAACGCGGCGTTCTGGAAGCAGGACCATTGCAGTGTAAGGCAAACAGGAGGGTTGGGACTCGTGGTAGAATTCGCAGATGACTCGAACCACCTCATTGATTGCTATCTTGTGGGTTACGCTTGTCGGCGTCATTTTGGGCGACGAACCCGCGGCCGGTGTCGCAGAGGCCGACCTGCGAGCGGCAGTGGAAAAGGCCCTTCCGCTGATAACCAAAGGAGCGGTCGGCCATCGGGAGCAGCGGACCTGTTTCGCTTGCCACAATCAGGGGCTCCCCATACTGACTCTGGTCACCGCACGGGATCATGGTTTCAAAGTGGATGAGGAGGAGTTAGGCAAGCAGTACAAGTTCATCGCCGAGTTTTTGGATCGCAACCGGAAAGAGTATTTGCAAGGCAAGGGACAAGGCGGGCAAGCCGACACGGCCGGCAGCGCCCTGATGGCCCTGGAACTGGGGAAGTGGCAGCCGGACGAGACGACGAGTGCCGTCGCCGAGTATCTGCTGCTCTATCAGGCGGAAAGCGACCATTGGTTGGGGGCTACCCGCCGGCCCCCTTCGGAAGGGAGTCCGTTCACGACGACGTTTGTTTCGCTGCGAGGACTTGCCGCCTTCAAGACGGAAGCCCAGAAGGAGCGGGCCGAAAAGCGGCAGACCCAGGCCAGGGAGTGGTTGCTCAAGGCAACTCCGCAGGACAACGAAGACCGGGTATTTCGACTCTGGGGATTGCAGACAGCGGGAGCCAAGCCGGAAGAGATCGCGGCTGCGGTCCAGGACATTGTTTCCAAGCAGCGCGAGGATGGAGGCTGGAGCCAGATTGACACCGCTCAAAAGTCGGCGCGTGAACCGGAGGAAACGATAGAGCCAAATTCCGACGCTTACGCCACCGGCTCAGCCCTGGTCGCGCTTCACCTCGCGGGCGGGATGAAGACATCGGACCCAGTCTATCAGCGGGGCTTGGCGCTCCTGCTGAAAACGCAACTCCCCGACGGTACCTGGCACATCAAATCCCGCAGCAAACCTTTTCAGAAGTACTTGGAGACCGGTTTTCCGCACGGCGAGGACCAGTTCATTTCGTCAGCCGCGACTTCCTGGGGGGTAACGGCGATGGCGCTGGCATGCGAAAAGAGCAGTCCGCTCACTCCGTAAGCGGAAATTCCTGCTCCCAGAGCGAGCAGGCTCCTTGCATCCCGCCCTTGATTCGTTCCGCCTTGCCGGGGAGAATCTAAATCTTCACCACCGGCCCCTTTTTGCAGGCACCTCGATGGCGGTTTTTGAAAACATTGACAGGCTCAAGCAGCAGTACACGGACAAGTACGTGGTCGTCGATGACGGGCGGCCGGAACTCAAACGGTTCCGAGGGCTGACCGGCACGGTGAAGACCGTAAACATGAGCGGCCGGGCGTTGGTGGAGTTCGACGGCAACAACAACATCGGCTGGTTCGATATTGACCCGGTGTTTTTGAAAGTCATCGACCAGCCCCTCCCCAAGCCGGAAGAGAAGAAGAAAGAAGCCAAGCCCGCAGCGAAGGCCGAGAAGGCCGCCCCCGCCAAGGCAGCTCCGGAAAAAGCAGCCGCCAAACCGGCCGCCGCGGCTGGAGGGGCAAAGTCCGTGGCCGATATCCTGGCCGCTGCCCGGTCCGGTGGCAAACCCGCGGCTAAGGCGGAAGCTCCCGCGGCGGAAGCAAAGGCTGCCGCACCAGCGGCCAAAGCTGCGGTTGACCCCAAGAAGATGAGCATGGCGGACATCCTGGCCGCTGCTCGGGGTGGAGCCAAGGCTGCACCTAAAGCAGAAGCTGCTGCCGAAGCTGCTCCCGCCAAGCCGACAGAGAAGAAGAGCACTGCTGAACTGATGGAAGCGGCTCGCGAGAAACCCGCGGCAGAGAAGGCGGCCAAGCCAGCCGCTGCTCCCGCCAAGGTCGATCCTTCGAAAATGAGTGTCGCCGACATACTGGCCGCTGCTCGCGGCAAGGGTGGTGCCCCTGCGGCCAAGCCCGCTGCCGCGCCGAAGGAAGAGGAGCCCATCGCCGAAGCTCCGCCGGAAGAAGTTGCCGATGCCCCCGCCGAAGAAGCGGCTGCCGAGGAAGCACCCTCCGGCGATGTGAAGTCGAAGAAGGATGCTTTCAAGACGGTAGCGGAAATCGTGGCCTACTGCCGCAAAGCCGATACGAAGTAATTGACCCGTTCGCAAGCCGCAGGAGGGAATGGACTCATGGATGCGCCCCAACAAGAGAAGTCCGCTTCGCCCCCCAAAAAGAAGCGGAGCCTCGCCAAGCTGATTGGCATTTCCTTTCTGGCACTGCTATCCATTGGAATTGTCGCGGCCATCGCCATCCGTTCCAAGAACCAGGCGGACAAGGCACGCAATCTGGAAGACACCCGCCTGCAGGAACTGAAGCAGCCGCAGAAGATTGCCTTCGACGCGGTCGCGGCTGATAGCGGTGTCAAGGCCGCGTTGGGAGACGACATCCAGGACGCCGGCGGCCTGAGGCGGGATGGGACGGGCGAATTGGACGCCGCCGCCACGGTCATGCACTTCGAT
>CAYUJE010000537.1:0-2806 GCA_964444865.1 uncultured Pirellulaceae bacterium
GCCATCGTTCGCCCCTGCGGTTCTGACGCACTGACCACAATGTCAACGGATGGCGCGTCGTCAGGCAGCACAACGCACACGCTGGCCCTGTCGGTGTCGATCTGCGCCACGCCTACGTGCGGGACGTTGTGCAGGCGGGGAAGGGTCACTTTTGCGCCTCAGTCACACGCCCACGGATGGCCGCTTCTCGGGCTTCGCAGGCGGCAAGCTCTCCCCTGGTAGCAGCAGCAAGGGCAGCGAACCGGACAAGAAATCCCGCATCAGGCCGAGAAAGTCCGGCCCCGGTGGCGTCGGCGCAGGCGCTGGCGGTAGCTCCACCACCGGGCATTTCTGCGGGTCGCTCTGGACGGTTGCGCAGCCGGTCAAGCTCAGTATCAGCAGCAGCGCGCACGCGGCGGAGTTCTGCGTTCTTGGCATCGGATACCTTCTGAAGTTCGACGGCCTGCGCGCGATAGATTGCCGCCTGTGCTCGTTCTGCGATGCGCTGGCCTTCTGCCGCTGTTGCGTCGCGTTCGGCCTTGTCTGCACGCATGACGTAGATCGTGCGCGTCTGCCATCCTGCGAATGCCACCGCCAGCGCCAGCGCAATGGCCAGGGCGCGGATCACTTGCAGCCCTCATCGGCCGCAGCATCGGCCTTGATCTGCGCTTGCTTCTGCACCGTGTTGCCGGTGATGTACGCGGCAACCGTGGCAATGGTCACCGCCGCGTAAACCTCGCCTGTGATGTCGCCCAGCAGGCACAGCAGCCACGTACCGGCGCCGCTGATCATCGTGAGCCAGAAGCGCCGACCGCCGAATTTCTCAAACACCGCCGCCGCCCTTGAACTTGGCCGCCCACACATCCAGCGCAGCAGGCCCCATGTAGCCGGCCAACAGCAGCGCGCCACCTAGCTGCCATGCGGACCAGCCCTGAACACTTGCGGCCAGGTAGATCGCCGCGCCAATCACGCTGGATCGTCGAGCGTCGTGCAGTAGCTCCCGCCACATCACAAAAGTCTGGTCGGCCTCTTTGGCTGCCTGGGCGCGGTGGTTAGTACGCGCCATCGACCCCCACAGCGTGACAACCCCGCTGCCGAGCATCTGCAGGTAGGGCAAGCCGAAGATGTCAATCCCGCTGACCGACTCCAGCGCCAGCGCAGACAGAGGCCATAGCGCCAGGGCCGCCAGAATCAGCGCGCCCCAATGCGGCCTAAGCGGAAACACGTTTGCCGACGACATCCGCCGCATCCAGATATGTCAGCGTCCACGCGATGTGCGCACAAGCGGCGGCAACCTCCAGGTAGTACACCAGCAGCCAAAGAGTGCCAGGCACCCCTGACCCTAGGCCAGCGTATGCCTGCAGCAGGTAGCAGCCGCTGACCAGGTAGCACACATGCGCCCGGTTGCGCCGCAGGAACGCGGAGAAGGCCATGACCCAAGGGCCTCCGCGCTTCTTGTCCACGGTGCGCACAAAGTCGTTCAGAATCACATCCAGCCACCCCACCGCAATGGTCAGGGTCATCAGGACAAGGATCGACTCGGCAACAGCGCCGCCGGTGGCGAGAATGCGCGTGGTCGCGCTACTGGGAACAAGCCAGGCAATTTGCGCTGTGCCGCCGCCGACCATCAACATCAAGATGCGCGCGGCCAGGTTTGGCCTGGCCAGTGTTGGGATGGTTACCGCCGTGTAGCGCTTGCCGTCCCTGATCATGGGGCTACCCCAACCAGCGACAAACCTCGTCCAGCAGCCCAAGCGCCGCAACGACCATCGCCGCCCAGTCCAGAACAGACAGCGGGCAGAAGCGGCTGATGATCCAGCGCTTGATGGTTTGCGTCGCGGTCATGGCCGCGCATTTTATTGGTTAGGGTCATGCCTGTAACCTGTAAGCCATGACAGTACGGTGGGCCAGGATCGCCACGGCCAGCAGCCCGATTGCCCCGAGGTCAAACCCGGCCTTGGCGCTGCACATGGCCTGGCCTGGCTCAACCGGCCATGGCGCGTCGAATATCCACCACGCGGTGCAGACCACCGTCTGTGTCTCCGCCCAGGCATAGACCAGCGCCACCGCTGACAGCAGGCGCGTGCGAATGGGGGCCAGTTCGTACACCAGCAGCAGCAGCACCAGCGCGGCCAGCGATCCCAGGCCCTTGGACGCCACGCCTGCCAGGTCGGCCGGCATGGTTGCCCATAGGTGCTGCCGCGTTGCCAGCGTCAGCAGCAGGACGGCAGGCAGACCGATCAAAGCGGCTCCAGCGGGCCGCCCCCGCCGCCCTTGCCGGCCGCCTCAGCGCGCTCGGTTTCGGCCTTGGCTTCCAGCCACTTGCCACGGTAGTAGGCAGCAGCAGCACCAGCGGCAGCAGCGATGACAATGAGTGCTTCGATCATGCTGTCTCCTTCGCGGCGTGCGCCGCCTCGACGGCCTGGGCATAGAGCCCGGCCCAGGTTTGCGGGTGCGGCTTGCCGGGCCGCCAGGTGCGCAGGTACAGCGCCCAGGCGCCGGCTTCGTCGCCGATGGCCGGCAGCCGCTTCGGGTCGGTGAACAGCAGCAGCCGCGCGCAGGCTGCGGCCAGGATGTCGTCTGTCTCCAGCGCCGACCAGATGCCGGCCGCCGAGAACTCCACGCCGCGCGCTTTGCAGGCCTCGGCAGTCCAGTAGCGCGATGCCGAGTGCCGCACGATGCCAGCGCAGCCGCCGCCACGCTCGAACTGCCACAGGCCACGGGCCGGGCCGCGCCCGCCGCCGTTGACGATCTGGCAGCGCGCGGTAAGGCGCGACTCCTGCAGCCCGATGGCCAGCAGCATCACGCGCGCCGGTGCGCTGTCCAT
>CAYUJE010000538.1:0-2799 GCA_964444865.1 uncultured Pirellulaceae bacterium
GCGAGGACGTCGATACACCGGGCGAACTTGAGATCTTCCTTGAGCACAACAGCATCGATCGAGAACTTGGCGGCAATCACCTCCACCGCCAGCTTGGTCAGCTTGGCGGCTATTGCCTGGGTCAGCGGCGCAGCCTTGAGCCCGTCGACCGTGCTGGCCAGCTCCAATCCCCGGACGTACCGCTGGGCCAGCGTGACGCTGGAGCCGCGGGGATACGCTGCGACTGCCGGCAGCCGATCTGCACAGTGGCAGCGTCGTTCGTAGCCATCGAGCCAAGCGGCAGCCAGGCTGAAGACCTCGCCGCCAGCAAGGTCCTGCCTCGGCAACCCGGCAAGGAAGGCATGGAGGCCCTCCTGCTTGCTGCGAACAAATGCAGGTGCATTAGCCCGGGGCGGTGAATGGTCACCCTCGTGCACGGCCACGACGAGCTCGCGGAGATGCTGCACGTCGTGACCACCAGCCAGTAAGTGGTCCCAAAGTAATCTGGTCGCACACGTCGAGTTACGGTCTGCGATGCCCGGTGGCTTGTGGTCGAAGATCAGACGGTCTGGCAGATGCTGACGGCCCACATCGACCACGCAGTCGAACGGGCAATCCTCGGTCACTTGGAAGGACCGGGCCACGAAGGCGACCTGAACCGGCCGGCCGCCGTGAAGGAAACGGCGAGCAAGCCACGTCGCAGCAAGGGCGTCAGCATCCGGTTGTCGATGCGTGGCAATAACAAATGAATGCGTCACTACGTTCGTCCCCCACTCTATCCTGTTAGCGTTAACAGTAATGGCTGGGTCTCTTCAATGTCAACCGGCAGGGCAACCAAATGCTGCCAGGCGACCGCTTTCGCGGCCTCCTGTTCGGCCATAACGACCGCTGCGGGTTTTTTAATCCGTCCCTGAAAGTTGCCCTCTTTGTCCAGAAGGACGCAACTCGATCCGCAACGGCCGTGTCGCTGAGCTAGGCTTTTGTGCCGCCAACCCTTGGCAAGCTTGCGGCCTTGCGATCGGCCATAAGCAGCTGGCTGGTTCTTTCTATCGGCGGCGTCGGGGAAGAGGCCATGGCCGTGAAGAATCCGCTGGATACGGTCGGGATGGTCCCAGATCCATTCCGGAAGATCATCGCGCCGGTGCTCCCAGTAATCCTGGAGAACGTAAGATATGAGCGCAAGCAGATCTTGTTCGCGGGTTCGTAGGTGGAGAGGGGGCAGATCAAGGCCGGGGTGGGCAGGGGAGGGCTCATAAGGCGTGAAAGAGGACGGATTCGGGACGGCAGAAGAGCTAATGCTCTGCCCAACAGGAACCACACACACATTCCCCATTGAGCGGCCTTTGGACGGACTATAGTTGTTCCAGCTGGACTGGACGTGATGTTCGAGAAGGTAATCGGCCTGGACAATAAAATGCCAGTGCGGCCAGCCATTTTGGTGAAAGTGGAGAGCACCCCAATAGCCATGGTCGACCACCAGCCGCTTACGGCGTAGGGACTTGAAAAGCTCGGATATGGCATGCTTATGGCGGATATGCTCAAAGGCCTCGACTGGGTCCGAGAAGAGTTTGGGGTCGAGCGTAAGGGTGACGTGATGACAGGGTCCCCAGTGGCGAAGAACGTCAAAGACCTGCTTCTGGACGCGACGGTTGTAGAACGGCCGGCAGTCCAGGCACCATGGTGAGAGGCATCGGTCCGGAGCGACATAAAGTTCAGGGGAAGTCATTGGCTAAAGCTGCTAAGTGGCAGTGAGAAAAGGAGTTAGGGTAAGCAATGCTGATTACCTCCCATCGAATCATGTCTTAAGAACCAAGATGGTGTTCCAGAGGAGCTGCAGCAATTCTGAAATGGATGGAGTGCATGGGAGCTGGCGGCACCGTTTCTTTCGCAGTAATGTTATTGGTAACAGGCAACAGATTCTGTATTCTGGGTAGTCGCCTGAACGACGGCAGATCACGGGCCCATTGCCAGTACTCAGTCCGGGGTTAGGGGTAACGCGAACACTGGCTAGAACGCCGGGCAACTAATCCCCTCCGTGGCGGCTTCAGGTGACGCCTGTTATCTATAACAGGATTAAAATATCATTGCTGGCGAGCACTGACAACTGGGCGTCGCTCGCTATTGGTCGTTACTTGAAAAGTACATTCGACACACGACCACCGGCAGATTACTTTGGTTTTCTTACACCCGCGCAGCTAGGAGCGACCACCACCATGTCGGACGAAATTGCCAGCACCGATGCAGTGGCGAAAGTCGCCGCGAGATTCGGAAGAGAAGTTCGTGAGTTGCTTCCCAGGCTGAAGGTAGGCCCAGGCTTAAGCGATTCTCATGCCGAAGCGATTGTCGTCCACCGCCGCATCGGCGAGATTGCGGTCCAATATGTACCCAAGGGCACAGGAGGCGACAAGCTTTTTGAGACGCTCGCGGCTGTGGTAGGCCACCGCGGGTCTTGGCTCAGGCGACTGCGAACATTCGCACTGGAATACACGAAAAGGGAGGCGGAGCAGCTAATTCGACGAGCACCCCGCATCACCTTCTCGCATGTCATCCATTTGCTCTCCGTGCATGACAAGGAAATGCGTAAGCAGTTGGAGGATACCCTCGGTAAACACCAATGGACCCCCGATGAGCTTGCGGGACAAATTCAGGAAAAGCTGGGCGGACCGCGCCGAAGCGGCGGACGCCCCATTCAGTTCCCGACGGAGGTGGTAGCCGGACTCAAGCGTTTGCTGCAGGATGTCAAAGCTATCGACCGCCGATGGCAAGAATGGCGTGGCCAGCTGGCTGAATCGCCGCAGTTGAAGCTTGCGGAGACAAAAT
>CAYUJE010000539.1:0-2786 GCA_964444865.1 uncultured Pirellulaceae bacterium
AGATTGCCACCCGCCAAAACTTCCGTAGTTTGGCCGCGCGCTATGCCGGTGGGGAGGAGCGAAGTTACCTCCGGCGGAGCGGCAGAGGCCAGCGAGGAAATGAGGAGCAGAGCAGTGGCGATGAGGTTCTGTTGCATAGATTGAATTGAGAAGAATGTTTTTCAGTTCGTCTGAGAATCGTATTACGGAACTCTGTCGCAATGCGGAAAGTTGAGTCGGAAAAACACGCAAGATGAGGCAATTTTCCCGTTGTCATGCCGTTGCCGTCACGCCACGATTTCCCCAGCCTCAGTGAATGCGATATTGGAAAACTGTGCGTCTTGGAGCCTTTTACGGCCCTCTTCGGTCACAAAAACGACTTCGGGACCATTTGTGGAGATGCGGAACATCAATTGCCTCTTCCATTGCTTTCGGCGAATTACGATTCCGCTATTTCGGAACGTGTATCTCTTATCTCCACACTCCGAACACGAGCTTTCCAGTTTCACGCAACTCGCTTTCATGTCCAATTCTATTTCTGTGGAACATTGCCCCCAACACAATTTTGGCCCCTCATAAGGGAATGGGACGGTGCGTCGCTTGCGAGCGGGCTTGACTACTCTCACTGGACCAAAAGTACATCCAAACCCCATTTTCTTTAACCCCGCCGCGACTTGACTCGTGATTACAAACGTGGATCCGAATGGGCCATCCCAGGAGAAGTCACCCATTCGATCCGTGGAAGGTTCCCACCGAACAAGGAGCGGGGGAGCAATCTCTTGCCAATAGTAGTCGCACGATTTGCATGGTTCCCGTCTATAAGTCCAAGTTCCAAGGACCGAAAAATGGGCGAACTCGACCGAAGTCATACCTGCTAAAGTTTCTACTGAGGGACTCTCGTACATGCCAATCGAATAGATTTTCAAATCTTAAGCTCCTTGCGAGGCAAAACTTCGAGACCAAAACTCTACGAGTTGTGACCTATGGCTGTTTGATCAGGCTTCGAATGGCTTCCACGGGCGTGCAAGTCTTGAAAACCATTTGCGGTTCCCCCGGTTCTTCCGGTGGGGGTACCATCGGTTTTTCTTTCTTCTTCTTTTTCTTCGGAGGAGTTTTGGGGAGGACCTCTGTTTTTTCCTCCGTCGGTTTCGCTTGCACAGGAATGCGGCGACGGGCGACGGCGGGCTCTTCTTCCGCAGGGCCAGTGGCGAACAGAGTCAGCGTGCTGGTCACCTGGCCAATCACGTTTCCGAACTCATCGAAGACCGGTGCACCGCTGCTTCCCTGGCCGAAGTCCGCGGTGATGTTCACCCAGTTCGCGCCGTCTTCTTCAAAATGGTTGCCGACCTGGCCGGCGGAGAAGAACCAGAAGAAATAGCCCGGGTGGCTGACGACGCGGGCCTTGCTCCCCGGCGGAATCGATTTACCCAGCGGTAGCGGCTTCAGTCTTTCCGCCTGGATGCGGAACAGGCAGGTATCCTTCTTCTCGTCAGCCGCCAGGATTTCCTCGACGGGGAATATCTTTCCTTGGGAATCAGCAACCAGAAAGACTTCGCACGGCTGAGGGTCCCCAAAGAAATGCCGACTGGTTGTGAGCACCCCGTCTGCCGTCACGGCAAAAGCGGTGGAGAATGCCAACTCCCAAGCGTCGTCCGCGGGCACCTTTCGCTTCTTGTCCCCTTTGACCGGCATCTCGGGCGATTTGTAAAGGCCGCAGACTACAAAGATGCTCTCGGTCACTTCGGCGTACAGCTTTGTGTCCGCAATCGGCTCCGTGCGGACCGCGGGAAGTTCTAGCGTGCAAGTCTCGCGCTTCAACCCTTCGTTTAACTCCTTGCTCCCCTTCCCTTTGCCCGCCTCGAGCATCTCCTTGCCAGCCGCTTCCAGCTTGTCTAGGAATTTCTCACTATCCAGCACCGGCCCGCGCTCATCCGCCGACAGGGGCGGCAGGGAAAAGCCAGCGAAGAGAAGGGCCAGAATAAATGGTCCCAAACGCATAAGCGGACACTCGCAATGTGAGGAAACAGCAGCCGGCACACCAAGGAATAGTGTAATCTAAATCTGCGCATACCTTGGTCTTTGAGCAGGCCCTAACGCCTGTAGCAATAGCATCGATACCCCCAGGTTTCTAACGGGCTTGTTTGCCTGAAATAGCCCCGTCCCTTCCGGCGGAGTTCGGCTTAGCCTGTCCACGGGGAGCTGCTTAGACCGATTTTTGCCTGAAAAAAGTGGTTTTTCCAGCCGTTGCTGCCGAGCGGAACCCTTGGCGGGACTTGCGTATCATGTTCTTGTGCATTTGGAATTCTCTCGCACCAATATGCTCATTTTCTCTCGACAGCGACTATCCTCTTGGCGTAAGATTACTTACTGATGGGTGTGCTACTTCGGAGAGGACTGCTATGAATCGCTTCACACATTCGTTGTGGCAGCGCGCGGTGGCGAGTGGAATTGGCCTTGCTCTTATTACCAGCGGGGTCACCGTTTGGGGACAAGAGCGTGCTCCCGCCAAACCTTCCCCCACTCAATTGCAAGCATGGCTGGCGGAACTCGATTCCGATTCCTACGATGTCCGCGAAGCGGCTGCGGCGAAGCTCGCGCAGGCGGGACCAGCAGCGGTGGATGTGCTCGCGAACGGAATTGTCAGCGAGAGCGCCGAAATTGCCTGGCGGAGCGGAGCATCGCTAGAGCAAATTGCGCTGGGGAGCGATGAAAAGACTCTGGCCCACATCACGAACATTCTCAATAACCTCAGAATCAAAGGTAAGCCTGGACTCAAGACCATGGCAGCGGAGATGCATCTCCGCCAA
>CAYUJE010000540.1:0-2712 GCA_964444865.1 uncultured Pirellulaceae bacterium
GACAGCCGGGCGTTGGCCCGATTGAGGACATGATAAACGTAACCGCCTTCGGCCGCTCGATGAGGTCTTCCCATCCCGCCGAAGCTATCTCAGCCCCGCACCATCGTCAATATTGGTTCCTGACACCTTTTCCGGCCCGCGAGTTATTCACCTTATTCACGCCGTGCATACACACCCGGCAACTGCCATGTCGCCCTCCCAGTCCACCTCGCCTTCCCGATACCCCACCTCGCGCCCACCCTTGCAGCCGCAACCGCCCACCTCCCCCGGCCAGCCGCACAATAAGCGCACAGACGACCACATGTATAGATGCGCCTACAGCGCTCTTTATTCCCCGCCTGCCGCCAGAATCTCAAAGATTCTGCAAAGAAGTAAAAGACGCTACGCCTTTACGGTTCCTGTACGTCTTAACGGGTCCTGGCACCTTTTGCCTCTCCTGACACCTTTGCCGGCCCCGCGGCGAATCCACCGCAGCCGACAAAACCGATGCGTGCGCACAAG
This sequence comes from uncultured Pirellulaceae bacterium, assembly GCA_964444865.1. Classification (GTDB taxonomy): domain Bacteria; phylum Planctomycetota; class Planctomycetia; order Pirellulales; family Pirellulaceae; genus SXOA01. The sequence goes on from CAYUJE010000540.1 coordinate 502, forward strand.
AAGGGCGTGAGCCCGGCAACATCCTTAGTAAGGGTGAGCTGAGTCTCACCCATACGTTGCAAGTGAGCGGGGAGAATGTGGTCATGGATAAGGCACCATATCACGCTGTCGCAGTCATCGTCCTCATCACTTTGCTCGTCGTGCTGCCCTTTTACCCGCTGTCGCTCGGGCCAGCCTGGGCGATGGTTCGGAACGACGTGATGGACCGGCAGACGTTCGATGTCGTCTATGGGCCGATTCTGGCGATTCCGGTAGCGGGAGAACAGCTCAAGCAGTACGCGTACTGGTGTGATGCCATCGCTCAGGAAGGCGGCTACGGCGTCGCCTGATTCGTGGTCGTCGCCAGCGCCCGCGGGAAACTTCTGGCGTGGCGAGCGGCGGTCAAGGTCGCTTAGCTCTTGCTCGAATTCCGCTTCGGGGACGGCAGCGAGTTTTTGGGCGCGGCTGGAAAGCTTCTTGTCGATTCCAGCGGCGGCGAGGGTTGGGCGGTCGTCTTCTGGCGGTTCCTGCTTGGCACTGCCAGAAGAATCGCGGCCCTTTAGCTGGCCTCGTTTGCCAGGGGGAAGAAAAGGTGTCAGGAACGAATGGCACTGTCGGACCTTGGAAGTCATTTCCCTTTGAGGAGTTTAGCTCTCAGGACGGCGCGGGGTTGTTGCATGAGCGGATAGTGGTGGGGTCGGCGTTTGAGGACGCGGGGTTCGCAACGGCCAGGACGGTGGCCGACGGCGCAGTGCGCGATCTGCTGGAGCAGCAGCCGGCCGTGGGCCAGGGCATCCTGCTGGCTGATGCCGCCTGAGGACAGCAGTGACCACGAGGACAACACGTATTGGCAAGCGGTGGTGAAACTGATCTGTCGGGGCTCGACGCTGTGCAGGCTCGCGGCCGCTGCGATGGTCGTGCGGATCAGATTATAGGCGAGCACTTTCGTCCAGAGCTCACGGCGAACCATGGCGGGTGATTTACAGCGCAGGTGTTCCGCGCCCAGCGTTTGCTTGAGCGCGCGGACATCCAACTCCACATGCCACCGCTTGCCATATAACTCGGCGATCTCCTCCGCGCTATGCACAGCGGCGTCGGTCAGAGTGGTCACCACCGTGATGCGGCCCACGCGGTAGCCGGGTCGATGCACTGCATAACGCAGCTCGCGCAGCGCCAACTGCTCAGGGAGGGATTGATAGGTAGCCTCCTCCATCCACTCGGGACACTCCGGCTTGGTCCAGACGATCAAGTGATCGTCGTGGCCCAGACGTTTGCCCTGGCGAAAGTCGGCCTGGCGACGGTGATGCAGCCGCGTGCAGGCATGGACCCCGCGACTCAAGAGCAACGCCATCAGCAGGAACGAACAGTAGTGCCGATCAAACAGGGCCACGTCGCCTGCCGACAAGGAGTTCAGCAGGTCACGCAGCAGGGCCGTTTCACCCGTTTCCTTGCCGCGATACGGCCCGGCGGCGAGGTCCAGCACACAGCCGGTGGCCAGCGAAACGATGGCGCAGGCCCGGGCAATCGGCTGGCCCACGCCAGGCTTCTGCGTCCGAGCTTGCGGATAGACAGCCTGGTTGGCGGGGGTGTCCGGCAGGGTGAACGTGAAGCCGTCGATGAGCTTCACATGTCGATCTTTCCAGAGCCAGGCCGGCTGGGCCTGCTGCTCGACTTCCGCGGCGACCTCCGTGGCCAGATCGTGCAGCGCGGCCTCCGACAGCTTTGCGCGGGCGCGACAATAATCACCCGTGTCGCTCGTGGGGACGGCGCGACCCAGTTGATGTTGATGCGTGACGATCCGCGCCACAGCCGACTGGCAGGAAGTTTCCTTCCCATCGCGCAGCACTTGGCCGAGAAAAGCCCACACCATGACCATCGTGGAATACACGCCCTCCAGGCCGAACAAGTTGCCGTGTCGCGCGAAGATTCGCTCGATCCGTTCGACCGAAAGAATCTCCGCGAACGGCAACCCGGGCCGCAACAAAAAGGCGTCCACAATCCGCTGAAAACCGCCGCTGCCACCATGGCCTGCCGTTGCTATGCTGCGCATGAAAAACCCTCCGTGGCTGTGAATGGAGCCTCAGCCAAGGAGGGTTGCATTAGTAGCCAAGGACGGCCCCAAATCGAAGACCAATCCTCGCGCGGCGGCAGATTACAACCAATCGCTGCCCGGCGTCAACCGAAGGTTCGCGCCGAGTAAGCACGACCAGTCATCCGACAGTGCCATTCGTT
>CAYUJE010000541.1:0-2696 GCA_964444865.1 uncultured Pirellulaceae bacterium
GTCTCCAGGGCATCGCGGAAAGTCGGTCCCGCTGGTTTGCCGGTGGAGAGTCCTTCCAGGAAATCCGCGACCTGGTGGACGAAGCTGTGTTCGTAGCCGATGGCGAGGCCCGGCACCCACCACTTGCTCATGTAGGGATGCTCGCCGTCAGTGACATGAATGCTGCTCCAGGCCCGCAGCGGCCCCTCGGTCTTATGGTCAAACCATTGCAGACGGTGCAGGTCGTGCAGGTCCCACTTGATCGAGGCATGCTCGCCGTTGATCTCAAACGTGTAAAGAGCTTTATGACCGCGAGCATAACGGGTCGATTCAAACAGGCCCAGCGAGCCGTTTTGAAAGTGGCAGAGAAAGGCACAAGCGTCGTCGATCCCCACCTTTTCCATCTTGCCGGTTTGAGTGTGTTTTCGCTCCTTCACGAACGTCTCGGTCATCGCCGTCACATTGCTGATGCTGCCGTTGAGCCAGAGGGCCGTATCGATGCAGTGAGCCAGCAAATCGCCGGTCACGCCGCTCCCCGCCGCCGCTGCGTCGAGCCGCCAGGTTCCGGCACCACCTTGTGGGACGTCGGCATTGATGGTCCAGTCCTGCAAAAAGTTCGCCCGGTAGTGAAAAATGCGTCCCAGCTTGCCGCTATCGATCAGCTGCTTGGCGAAAGTGACGGCGGGAATGCGGCGATAGTTGTACCACACGATGTTGGCCACGCCGGCTTTCTCCACCGCCTGGCACATCTCCTCCCCTTCCGCCGAATCCATCGACAGCGGCTTCTCGCACAGGATCATCTTCCCCGCCTTGGCCGCCGCGATGGCGATTTCCTTGTGCAAATTGTTCGGCGTGCAAATATCGACCGCATCGATATCCTTCCGCTCCAGCAGCTTCCGCCAGTCGGTCTCAATCGACTCATAGCCCCACTGGTCGGCAAAAGCCTTTGCCTTCGCCGCATCCCGGGCACACACCGCCTTCAAGACCGGCGTGTATTCCAAATTGAAAAAGTTGTTAACGCGCCGATAGCCGTTGCTATGCGCCCGGCCCATAAAGCCGTAACCGATCATGCCGATGTTGAGGGGCTTTGTCACAGTTTCCTACCTTTTTTCTAGATGGAGCTGATTGGTTGTCCGAATGACGAAGGGCCAAAGAGAGGCAAATGACCAATGTCCAAGCACCAATGACCAAGGAAAGGGAGGCGATATCCCCCATTGCTCATTGGGATTTGGTCATTGGTTACTTGCTCGCCAGTTTATTGCGGCCCGCAATTCGTTCCAAGTCCCCTCCGCACCATGCTTTGCGCCATTTCGCCCTCCGCATAATTATGCACGCGACGCATAATCTCTCCCCTCCTCTGGCGTCGTTCGGGCTTCGTCAGTCTCCTCCTCCTTCGTTTCCGCCAGCCGGAGTTGGTCCATATTGATCCTCCATGCCAGACGCAGAAACCTCGCGGCAATGCCGCTCCTGTCGATGATCTTGTGTTCCGTATGGACCTGGTGGGGGGCGGAGGTCAGGCTGCTGCTGGTCGTCGTGCTGCGGCTGGTATCGACCTCCCGCTCCATGGCCGCCGCGATCCGCAGGGCAGCGGTCAGAATCCACTCGTTTCGCTCGAACGTCAGCCACCGCTGAGCTCGCAAACGCTCCGCCGAAGCCAGTCCCCCCTCCGGCTCCCGTCCCCCCTCCGCGATCCACCGCTCATACCTGTGAATCGCCCGGGAGACGTTGGACTGATGGATGCCGAGTTGGCTGGCAATCTCGGTCTGCTTCATCCCCTCGAACTTCGCCCACCTATAAATCAGCCGCTCCTGGTCGGAAGGGGTCCCTTCCTGCGGAACCATCGGTGCTTCAAACGGAATCGTGCAAGCTGACATGGCCCATCCTCCTCAAAAAAGTGACAATCTACGCCCTCTCACTCATTTGGACGCACGCAATCACTATTGTACACTAACAAGACGACCATTCAAGAGGTCGGCAGCACTTTTGTCATAATTTGTTGAAATATTTTCCGCAGCCCGATGGGCCAGCAAGCCCGTGGGAGTCCCGGCTTCAGCCGGTCCGCTTCCGCCTGAAGCAGGGACGAGTCTGATTCATGATTCATGGCTATCTTCCTTCGTTTTTCTTGGCGAGCTAAATCTTTTGCCGAACGCAGGTTCGGGTGATTCATTCCAGGAATTATGCCCAAACTCGATTCACCCGTTTGTGCCCGCAGACGACCTCCTCCACCTCCCGGCCCGCTCACTCCGCGAGCGGATTCCCCACGAACTCGAAGCGCCAGCAAGGGAACGCCGCCGGAGCCGAGGAACATTCCCCGCCTCCCCAGCGCGGAGTGTGATTCATGGATTCACGGGCTCTCATTGTCGTGATTCAGGACCCCCTAAGTCCTTTGCTCCTTTCATGTTCGCGTGATTCATGGCCTGAATTATGGCCCAAACCTGATTCACAGCGCGGCGAGCGGCCAGTGTCAGCTGGCCGGTTACGTTCCAAGGGGAAAGAATGTCGCAACCCGCGCCAAGTCACCGGCCAGCTCACGCTGGCCGCTCGCCAGGCAGGAGCGCCAGCGAAATGCATTGGTCAGAACTCCCCAGAACACTTTTCACCACCAAATTGTCAAACATCTCCGGCCCCTCCCGCGCTGGGGTTCCCCCGCGCCAGAACGTCCGCCCGGATATGTCACTTGTAGGCACTTTCTATTGTCACAGTCAACATCTCGTCAT
>CAYUJE010000542.1:0-2685 GCA_964444865.1 uncultured Pirellulaceae bacterium
ATGACCGACCTCTTCGGCCCCTGGGTCGATGTCGCGATGCTCGACGAGATCTACAGCGTGATGGCCGCCTGCCCCCAGCATACGTTTCAGGTCCTCACCAAGCGGCCCGACCGGATGCATCGGTATCACCTGAATCTGGCGAAGCGGATCGCCCAGATCGAAAACAATCCGGTCGCCTGGCCGCTTCCTAATTTGTGGATCGGGGTGACGGCGGAGAATCAGGAGTGTGCGGACCAGCGGATCCCCTGGCTCCTCAAAACGCCGGCGGCGGTCCGGTTTCTGAGTTGTGAGCCGCTGCTGGGGCCGGTCGACCTGTCTTATTTTTTGCCGCAGACGCCCCAGGCGGAATGCCCAACGGAAATGCTGCCGTACTATAACGCCCATTGTGCGCTGCACTGGGTGATTGTCGGCGGCGAGTCCGGCCGCGGCCCGGGCATCCGACCGATGCATCCCGACTGGGTTCGCTCGCTTCGGGACCAGTGTCAGGCGACGGGCGTGGCCTTCTTTCACAAGCAGTGGGGCGAATGGCTCCCGATCTCGCAGATGCAGGATGGCGAGCCGGATAGGTATGTCCGCTATGAAGAGCCGACGGTGCAACATCCGGAAGGGAAGAGCGTTTTCTCCGTTCCCACGCATCACTTTCACTATGACCCGGAGACGGGCGTCCAGGGTCACAGCATGTATCGCGTCGGCAAGAAGAAAGCCGGCCGGCTCCTCGACGGCATCGAGTGGAACCAATTCCCCGCGCCCGTGCTGGAGGCCGTCTGATGTTGTACGCAGTGCTGTGGATCGGCGTCCTGATCGTCTCGGCCGCGGCCGGCGTTTTGTTGGGTTCGTTTCTGAATCGTTTTCGTTTTCCCCCATCGCAAGGAGGTGACTCGTGTTAGTCCTCAGTCGCAAAGTTGGTCAGAAGGTGAAGGTCGGCAAGAACATCTATATCGAGGTGCTGGGTGTGCCCGGCACCCGGGTTAAGCTCGCCTTTGAAGCCCCGCCGGAGGTGAAGATTCTCCGGGGGGAACTCGAAGACATGGAGCCCCCGCATGAAGAGCCCCTCCCCGTTCCCGTCGCAGCCTGAGATCAAGATCCGTCCCTTTTGGGGTTCCGATATGGACCAGGTCCTCTCGATCGATATCGCGAGTTTTGACAATCCCTGGGGCCGGCGGGAGTTTGCCGCCGCCCTGCAAGGCCGGGGAGTCTCGATGCTCTGCGCCCACCAGGGGACGCAGGTGGTGGGCTACATCGTCCTGCAGGAATGGCCTCAGCACTTCACGATCTGGAATCTGGCGGTCCAGCCGGCCCAGCGGCGGCGGGGAATCGGCAAGAGGCTCGTCGACCGGGCCAAGTGCCTGGCCATGGGCCGCGGCCGGGACAAGCTCAGCGCCGAGGTCCGCGAGCAGGACCTGGCGAGCCAGCTCTTTTTCAAGGAGCAAGGCTTCCGGGCCGTGCAGCTCGTGAGTGCCAACTGCATCGCCGACCCGGCAATCTGTTTTGAGTTTCACCGCCAGGCTTCCGGCGAGGACGTGCTGAAGAGCATCCTCGAAGGGGAGGGGCGGGTAGTGCGGAGGGAGCAAGCATGAAGTCGCGAGTCGCCCGGAAAGTCTTGAAGCAAGCACGCCGCGGCCGCATATACCGGCTGAGCACGCTTCGCTCGGCCCGTCGTTGGAGACGCCGGCAGCCGTTCCCCTACAGACACAGTCCCCTCGCCGCGGCATGTGCACCCTTTGTCTGTTTTCAAGTGGCGATGGACAAACTGTTTCGAGCATTGGCCGTTCGACTTGGGGTCCCCGCCGCGGCGTTGAATGGTGACATGAATTACTTGAGCCCGGGGGTGACCGAGCCACGGGCGTTAATCAGGAGCGCCGGTTTCTAAGACCGATGCAGGGAGGGAATGAGACGATGGCCACAAAAAAGCCGCTGCTTCGCGAACTGATCGGGCGCAATGTGAAGCTCAAGCACACACTTCACCTACGAGGCGGGCAACGCCTCCGAGGGGGCTCAACTATGAAAATCATTTCGGTGTGGATGGGGAGATTTACACTCCGGTGGGGTGCCACGTATGTGCGTCATGTGCCCCGTTGGAAGTTCGATTTAATCGAGGAGCGGAGGGAGGCCTAACCTGCATCGGTACTGCACACCGGCGCAAACCTTTTTGAGGATGAGTGAAGCATGAAAACTGCCAACCAAATTGAACATGCCCGCCGCGTGTTGCAGGACAAGCTTCAAATCTCCGGCCTGTCCGACGCGCAAAGGACGCTGCTCGGCGGGATGCTGAACGCCCTCGTTTGGGTCGCCGATGGCCCAAATTCGAGCACGATCGACCGGCTGCTGTCGGGAGAGGAAGTTGCGGCGGGAAAGGACGCTGGTCCGGCACTCGAAAGGTTGCGCGCAATGGAGGCGAATCGAGTCGGGTTCACCTGCCCCAAGTGCAGACAGCTGATGGCTCATTCTCGTCTACGTGGGATGTTCTGCATGACTTGCGGGTAGCCTGCATCGGTTGTGCCCACCGATGCAGCGCATAACTTAACTCTCGCGAGCCCTCTGCATCGGTGCAGTGACCCGGTGCACGGGGCGAGGCGCGACTTGCAAGTGGGCGGACGGCTGACCATAGTGGCGGGATGGCCCAGGTGCAGATCTTTCGCGGTTCGCTCCCGATGCTCGGCTTGCTTGCCGAGCTGGACCGGACTT
>CAYUJE010000543.1:0-2677 GCA_964444865.1 uncultured Pirellulaceae bacterium
GATTTGGCAGTATATCTTTTAACGGTTCAAATCAATATATACAATGTTCTGGTGATGGTTCTCTTAACATAACTGGTGATTTAACATTATTTGCTTATGTATATATAAAAACATTTGCTACTGACCAAAGAGGAATTGTATTTAAATGGACAAGAGGAATAATAAGTCCAGAAGATAAAGCGTGGTTACTTAACACAGAAATTGATTCGACTATTAGATTTTTGGTCACAGACAGTTCGGTTGGTTCGACATTTGGTGGTTATAAAAGCTCGGTATTAACTACGAATACTTGGTATCACATAATAGCGTCTTATAAATCTGGTGCCTCTCCAACTGTTAATTTATATATTAATGGAAAATTAGACAATGCAACGCTAGTTGGAACAATACCAACGTCGATAAATAATTCTGATACTCCCATAATAATGGGTAATAATTTAGATGGTGGAGGACAATGGTTTAATGGATATTTAGACGATATTGGTATATTAAAAACAAGTCTAAATTCATCAGAAGCTTTTAATTTATATAAAAGTATTAACTTAGAATATGACCCAACTTTAAACTGGGTAAACAGAAAATATTTCCTTCCTCAATCTACAACAACAAATATAAGTTCCGGTAGAATGAGATGTGTTGGAACTCCTACAACAACGAGCGCTATTGGAATTACTAGAAAATCGGGAACCATAAATCCATCGTGTCCGATTAATTGGGACCACGAGTTAATGCGTGGTCTCGTTGGTCGTTGGAAGGTTTTACCTGGGGCCGGGAATCGCGGTGGAGTTTTGAGGGATTTGGTTAGGGGTGGAAAAAAACCAAAAAACGGAACGCTGACGAACGGACCAACATGGAGTGGTGGTTACGGTCGCCCAGGAGAATACGGTTCTCTTACATTTAATGGCTCAAATCAATTTGTTACCAGGTCTTCGGAAGGACTTCCTACATCTGCACCATTCACGGTCGCGTGTTGGTTTCGTAAAAGGACGCTTGGTACAACATGCGTTCTAGGTTGTATTTCAAAAATAACTGCTACTTCAGACCATTTTGATTGGCTTGTAAACGCCGCAAATGCATTATATATAGAAATCAAGGGACCAGGAGCAGCGACCGGAACGGCAACCTCAAACACAATCACAGCTGGCAAATGGCATTTTGGGGCATTTATTTATTCGTCGTCAACATCACGAACCGTTTTTCTCGACATGGGAACCGGGGCAACTGATACCAGTTCTAATGCTCCTACTGGATTGGACACGTTTGCGATTGGTGTGCTTCGTCGTTCTGACGGCGATTTGGTTCCATGGGATGGTCAGATTGGCGATTATCTGATTTGGAATCGAGCTTTATCCGTGTCTGAATTGACGGCAGTGATGGTCTCGACACAGCAATATCAGGACCCAACCCTAAATTGGGTAAACAGAAAATATTTCCTCCCTCAGACCATAATTAACCAACTATCTTCTTCTCTTATTATAACAAACTCTCCAACAGCCAACGTAATAGCTGGTGGTGGTAGTGGTACTATTAAATTCGGAGACACAACAGGAAACTTAGAAATTCTTAGTTTGATTCAAGCAGCTAAGATAGCATCTATAAGTTCTACGGAAACTCTTAGAATTAATGGTACTGAAAATATTATAAAAATAATAAATGATTCTTTAAGTGGAAGCCTTCGTATAAATAATACGCCCTCTACAATAAAAATGGTATTTCCTACCGTTTCCGAAACATTACAAATAACTGATACTGTAGGGGCCGGTAAAGTAAATCCCGGTTCAAGTTCCACGACACTTAGAATTAGTGATACAGCTGCGGCAGCGAAAATAGCAGACGCTAGAACTTCAGGAAACATTAGAATTATAGATACAGATACCGCTTCTAAAGTATCTGGAGCTAGAGTTTCACCCACCTTATTTATTAGCGCGGCAGAATCAGCCGGAAAAGTAAATCCTGGTCAATTATCGGGTAGTCTCCATATTAATGAAAGTGGTGGTGTTGTAAGAATGGCAAGCGCCAACACAAGCGGAACTGTTCGTATTACAGAAACAGCAGGAGCGTTCCGAGCTAGATACGCACAACAAACCGGTTCATTATTAATAAATGGTACTACTACAAACTTAGCCAAAATAGCTGCCGCCAGTTTAATTGATACTCTTGTTATCTTAAACAATGTTACAGCATTTAAAGTTGGTCAAGTTGGCAACATATATACTGGAGATACAGCAGGAAGTCTTCATATAAATAGTTCACTACAAGCTATCCTTCTAAGACCTTTCAATGTTAACTCCACTATTCTTATTGATGACACGGTAGTCGGACAAAAAATATTAAAAGGAAATAGTAGTGGTTCATTAAGAATAACGGGTTCAGAGGGAGCAAATAAGGTTTCCTACGTAGGAGCGAATGAAACTTTAAGAATTAGCGGCTCAGAAGATGCTCGAAAAATAGCGGGTGGAAATCTTTCGGGTTCTCTAAGAATTAATGGAATTGATACGGCTTCTAAGATTAGCGGCTTATCGGCCCTATTAAATCTAAGAATTACCGATACTGTTACCCCGATGAAAATTGTTTTCCCTCAATTAAATAATTTCACAATTAGGGTTTCAGAAACTACAAATCAGGCTATTAAAAATATATATGGTCAAGTAGCCTCTAATCTAAGAATTACCGGAAC
>CAYUJE010000544.1:0-2675 GCA_964444865.1 uncultured Pirellulaceae bacterium
CTTTCCCGACCCCGTTGGCGTTGCGGAACGACTCGCACCGATTTCAGGTCCGACGACGGGCGGCAACTCGGTACTCTTTGGCCCGGCGACCTGAAGGGGGTCGGGAGGAGTTTTCGCGGCGGAGTTTTTGCCGCCGCGATGTTGTAACGGCGCGAAAACACCTCCCGACCCCGGCTTGCCGGACGTGCCTTCGCGGAGCGAACTTTTAGATCGTCAACACCCTATCCCGCGCTGCGACTTGCCAGGTTCCGACCAGGCGGCCTCCCTGCACCACGTAGGCGAATTTGTGGAGGGCGGAGGTGGGGCAGACATGGCGCGGGATGGCGAGGAGTTCGTCTCCTGGCTCAAAGCGACTGGCCTGCGAGGTTTCCAAAACGAGGTGCTCTTCGTTTTGCAGCACCGCTTTGGCGTCGGCAAGGTCCGGGAAGAGGAGCCGATTGCCGGCTGGGGGATCACTGGCGACCGCTTTGTAGCCGAGGTCGAAGGTGATGCGGTTGTCGGTCGGGCGGCTGATGCAGCGGGTGAGGAGGAGCGCCGCCGGGGTGAATTTCAAATCGGGGAAAGTTTCGCCATAGCCGCTGTCGTGAAAGATGATGGTTCCCGGGCTGAGTTCCAGGCAGGGATCATCGAGCTGGGCGAAGATCGGAAACGAGCCGGTCCCTCCCGCCACGATCCGCGGCACTGCGAGTCCAGCGGAGAGAAGTTCCTGGCGAAACCGAGCCGCAGGTTCGTATCCCGCCATCACTGCCGTCCGCCGATCGTCCACGCTCTTCTGATGATTCTGTCCGTCATAGAGATGAAAGCCGCCGGGGATGAGGCCCGGCGTGGCGGCAATCTGCTCGTAGAGTTTGCGAGCCGCTTCTCCCACCGGCAGTCCGGTCCGATGCTGGCCGCTGTCGATATCCAGCAGGACTTCGACCTGGCATCCCGCCGCGGCCATCGCCGTGCCAAGCTCCTGCACCGGGCGCGTATGATCAGCCGTCACCGAGAAGCGGACTTCCGGAAACGCCTGCACAAACTTCACAACCCGGTCGATGTTCGCCCCGACGATGTTGTAGGCCAGGAAGATATCCTTCACCCCCGCGCGGGCCAGCATCTCCGCTTCGGCCAGCGTGGCGCATTTGTGCTTGGCAATTCCGGCGGCCAGTTCCAGCTCAATCACTTCCCGCATCTTGTGCGTCTTGCAATGCGGCCGCAGCCGAGCAGCGGAGCCGGCGATGCGGACCATCTCCGCCAGGTTGGCATCGAGGATTTCGCGGAAGATGACAATCGCGGGGGTGACAATCGAGCGCGTGTCGGCGATGGTGTAGCGGGAGTCCATATCTTGATTGCTTAGGGCTTGTTGGTTTTGGTTTTGAGCCACTCAATGGCCTCGGGAATTCCTTCCTCGATCATCGAGTCGTAGTGGTCCCCGGTGGGAACAATCTTCAGCGTTACTGCGGGATTTCTCGCCGAGAGCCGCGAAGAAAACTCTCTGGTCTCCTGCACATCGACATTGCCGTCATCTTCCGCATGGAACAGAAAGACCGGGCAATTCAGCCGGCTTTCGTGCGTGTTGGGCGAACTCTGCACGACGAAGTCGGCAATTCCCTGGTGGCTGGAAGCATAGAGCCGCGTCCGCACGCTGATAAAGGCGGGGACATCGGTGCAGGGGGCAAAGGCGATGCACCCCGCCAGGCGAGGCTCATGCTCGGCGAACAGCAGGGACATGGTTCCCGCGGAGCTATGTCCGGCGGAGTAGATTTGCTTGGGATTCACCTCGGGAACTTTGGCCAGCACATATTCCAGAGCGTTGCGGGCATTCACCAGCCCCGCGCGGGATTGCTTGAAGGCGTCGTAGGCGCGGGGATCATCGATGGCGTCGCTCCCAGGACCATCCAGTTCATAGGCCACCACGGCGAAGCCGGCGTGGGCATAGGGAGTGTGCTCGTCGACGTCCCCTTCGCTCAAGCTCATTCCTTCGAGCATGGTGCTGCCGGCACCGCAAATCAGAATGCAAGGGAGCGAGCCCGGCGGATGCTGGCCCGCCGGCAGATAGATCCAGAGAATGCCGCCGTGACCCGGCGGGGTATAGTAGCCGCCGCGGGCGCCCAAGGAGATTTCCTCGCGCGTGATGCCCGGCTCGAATTCCGGGCGATTGGGCCCTCGGTCGGGAAAGGCTGGGGGCGGAACTGAGGCGACTTCAAACGGCTGGCTGGCTTGGGGGGAAGCCTGCGGCGGACTGGCCAACCAGGCAATGCTTCCGCAACACACTAGTACCAGCAGAATTCCGCCGCCACCAATGACCCCCAAGATAATCAACAGCCAATTGGGGCCGCTGTTTTTGGGCGGGGGGGGGCCGTAGGCTCCGTAGTTCACGGGCGGGCCATAATTTCCCTGAGAGGAATTTCCTGGTCCGTAATTGGGATACTGCGGCTGTTGGAAGGGATTGCTCATAGCCCCCTATCATTCCATGCGTTCCAGCACGGTGGCAATCCCCTGTCCCATGCCGATGCACATGGTGGCCAGGCCGTAGCGAGCTTTTCGGTCGCGCATGGTGTGAAGGAGCGTGGCGGTGATTCGCGCGCCGCTGGCTCCGAGCGGATGGCCGATGGCAATCGCTCCGCCGCGGACGTTGACTTTGGCTTCGTCGAGACCGAGCATCCGGATGCAAGCCAGCGATTGGGAGGCGAAGG
>CAYUJE010000545.1:0-2668 GCA_964444865.1 uncultured Pirellulaceae bacterium
CGCAAGGGAGTGGAAGTCCCTGCCGGCTGGAATGAGCTGTTTGTTTCGCTCATCGAAACGCGGAACATCGAACTCAAGATGCAGCTCGCCTCGGTCGGAGCGGCTTTGGGAGACAAGCTAGTCATCGAAACCCTCCGCCGGATGATTGGCGACGACAATTCGTCTCTCCAGGAGCGCCGCGAAGCGATCAAGATTCTGGTCCGTGCTCAGGACGCCGACGCGACGGACTCCCTCCGCTTCGTCCTCGCCAATAACGACCTCCGCGGCGACGCCCTCCGGGGACTGGCGGCTTTCGACGATCCCAAAGCACCGGCCGCCATCCTCGCCCTCTACGACAAGCTCCCTCCCACCGAACGCCGCGACGCCCTCGCCACTCTCTGCAGCCGCGTGGGATATGCCAGGGAACTGCTCGAGGCCATCGCAAGCAAGAAAATCCCCGCCAACCACCTGACGGCGGACCTCGTCACCAATCTCCGCAATCTCAACGACGCCGACCTGCAAAAGCTCCTGGAAAAATCCTGGGGGACCGCCCGCGAAACCGCAGCGGACAAGAAGAAACTCATCGAAGACTACAAGAGGTTGCTTGATCAGGGTGGCACTGGCGTCGCTTCGACAGCCAGTGCTTCGTCGCCTGACGTGCAGCTAGGCCGCGCCGTTTTTGCCCGAACCTGCCAGCAATGCCACACCCTCTTCGGCACCGGCGGCAAAGTCGGCCCCGACATCACCGGCTCCCAAAGGGCCAACCTCGACTACCTCCTCTCGAACGTCCTCGACCCGAGCGCCGTCATGGCCAAGGAGTATCAGCCGACCATCGCCCGCCTCGCCGACGGCCGCGTCGTCACCGGCATTCTCAAAGCCGAGAACGCCGCGACAATCACGCTCCTGACGCAGACCGAAGCTCTCGTCATCCCCATCGCCGACATCGAAGAGCGCAAGATCAGCGACAAATCGATGATGCCCGACGACCTCCTCAAGCCGCTCATGCCTCACGAAGTCCGCTCCCTCGTCGCCTACGTCAGCAGCCCCGGCCAGACCCCGATGCTCGCCACTGCTGACAACCTCGCCACCTTCTACACTGGCAAAGACCTCGCCGGCTGGCGGGGGGATGAGAAACTCTGGTCGGTCGAGAACGGTGAAATCGTCGGCAAGACCGAGGGGCTGGCGCACAACACGTGGCTGGTCAATGAGCTGTCCGTCGGCGATTTCCGCCTGGAGCTGGACGTCAAGCTCGTGAACAACGAAGGGAACAGCGGCATCCAGATCCGCAGCACGCCGATGGCCAACGGCGAAGTGAAGGGCTATCAGGCCGACGTCGGCGCTGGCTGGTGGGGCAAGCTCTATGAAGAGCACGGCCGCGCGCTCCTGTGGGATAAGAGCGGCGAGGCCCACGTCAAAAACGGCGACTGGAACCGCTACGAAATCGTCTGCGTCGGCAGCCGCACTCAGACCTGGATCAACGGCCAGCCCTGCGTGGACCTGTACGATTCCCTTGGCGCTCGCCGCGGCATTATCGCCCTGCAGCTCCACTCCGGCGGCAAAACCGAAGTCCGCTTCAAGAATCTGAAGCTCGCTCTCCTTCCCGGCATCGAAAAATCCGGCCCTTACCCCGCGTCTAAGCCGCTGGAAGCAGGCAAAAAGCTCTCCTTCAAACGGACCAAGCTCGACGACAAATTCCGCAGCGAAGGAGTTGGCTACGGGGACTTCAACAATGACGGCCGTTTAGACATTGCGGCTGGAAGCGTCTGGTATGAAGCCCCAGCCCCCAGCCCCCAGTCCCCAGCCCCCGCTTGGAAGATGCACAGCATCCTCGAAAAACCCAAAGAATTCGACATCAAGACCTACAGCGACACCTTCATGAACTGGGCCGAAGACCTCGACGGCGACGGCAGGCAAGATCTCATCGTTGTCGACTTCCCCGGCGCGCCGACCTGGTGGTTCCAGAACCCCGGCGCGAAGGGCGGCCCTTGGGCTCGGAACCGGATGGTTCCCGTCACCAACAATGAGAGCCCGCAGTATCTCGACGTGGATAAAGACGGCAAACGGGAACTGATCTACGGCGACGGCACCAAACGACTGGCACTGGCTCGCCCCGGTGCAACGCCGCTCGTCGAATGGTCCGCCACCCGCGTGGCCGCTCCCGGCGAAGTGGACATGCCGAACTTCTATCACGGCCTGGGCGTCGGAGACATCAACAAGGATGGCCGCGATGACCTCGTCGTCCCGCACGGCTGGTGGGAAGCTCCCGAGAAGAAGACCAGCGACACCTGGCCCTTCCATGCCGCTCCGCTCGGCGAGGCCCAGGCTCAGATGCAAGTCTACGACTTCGATGGCGACGGCGATGCCGACGTGCTCGGCTCATCGGCCCACCGCCGGGGCATCTGGTGGTACGAACAGCAGCCGGAGAACAAGTGGCTGAAGCATGAGATCGACAGCAGCATCGCCCAGACCCACGCCCTGGTCCTGGCCGACATCAACGGCGACGGTCTCCCCGACTTCGTCACCGGCAAACGGTACTACGCCCACAACGGCCGCGATCCCGGCGAGGACGAGCCGCCGGTCATCGCCTGGTACGAGCTTAGCCGCAAGGACGGCAAGCCGGTCTGGACGCAGCACGTCTTCGACCACGACAGCGGCGTCGGCACCGCCTTCGAAGTCCACGACATGAACG
>CAYUJE010000546.1:0-2632 GCA_964444865.1 uncultured Pirellulaceae bacterium
GACCGATCGACGACGAGCGACAAGTCGTAATCAGGGGCCTGAAAGAGCCGGTCCGTCTCGGACCGGTGGTGCGACTTAGGAAGCAACTCGGTGCTCGCGGCCCAACCCGTCCGGTCGGAGACAGACCGGCTCTGAGCAGGCAAGTCCGACGACCACAGCCGCCTCGCGGTTGACTTGCGGCTATCGGATGGCTGGCGTTTTGCGTCAGCAAAACCCGGCTGTGTTCGTTGCGAGCGGTCAACTCGCCATGCAACTGGTCTGCGAGTCGCCAGGGCATTGTGCAGACGAGTTCCTCGAAAGACGGACGACGCGCGGGTTGAGACGAGAAGATGTGGGGGACTGAGTGGATTGAACTTGCAATTGGCGAAGTGCTCGTCATTGGAATTTGACACCACCGGCTCACATGGACGATACTAGCTGCGTGCAATAACATTAAAATGGCGAAGGGCGGTAGGCCCAGGGCACCTGATTCGCCTTATCCAGGAGCTTATTCCCAGGCATCTTGCCAAGCCCCGAACAGGAAAGAATATCGTGAGCATTCTCTTTTCCCGTTTGATGCCAGGTCTTCATTCAGCTCGATCTGAAGCGCCATTTCTCATTAGTCGTATCTTGGTGTGTGTACTCGCTCTGGCTCAAGTACCCGAGGCGATCGTTCGTGCCCAAACGCCAATGCTTGCAAGCAAGCCTTTCAGTTGGCAGGAGCGTCTCGCCCTTGAAATAGGCGAAGTTGACGAGGTTGGCGAACTCGAAGCGGGTAAATTTGCACTTCTCGTGGATGCCGGGCGAACAGCATTTGTCGCAATCGAACATCTAAAACCTGTTCCAGATGGAGTGGAGTATGTTGGCAAGGTTCGATTGCAGCGTTCACTCACAGCAGACGAGCGAAAATCGCTAACCTCAGGATCATTCGAGGAAAAGCAGGCCGCTTTTAATCCCCAATTTCTCAACTTCGAAATCGTTTTTTCCGCAGGCGGTTCGCAACCGGCAAAGCTCGTCAAATGGAGTGGTGATCGTCTAGAGTATTTAAGGCCCGACGATGCCATTGAGTTTCAACCGGCACCTCGTGGTACCTCACGAAAGCTCAGCTCAGACTCCCCGCTCCGTGTGATGCCGATGGATACCGTAAGCCGTATCCTTCTACCAACCAACTCACAAGGGATTCGAAGGGGAGCTTATCAGTATGATCGCGATCGAAAGCAATTGGTGTACCTGGCGCATTACTCTGATTCCGCCCTGCCAGGCCCGCCCGCCAAGAGGGGGCCACGAGCGGAAGTTTCTCTCGCGGGCAGCTCAAGCGATATGTTCGATTACACATCTACTCAGCGCACTTGGATTGCTGACACATTCCCGGATGGTTTGATCAGTATTGTCACCCTAGGAAAACGGCCCACCGGACGAGTCAAGAAAGGTCCCTTTGGAACGGTGAATGATGAAATCACCTGGCACTATCACAGGTTTATATGCCATCCGGAATTTGCCAATGTCGTTACACTTCTGGATGGCAGTTCATTCCGATACGATGAGAGTCTCAAGGCGTATGTCCACGAGGCTTCATCGCCCATGCCGCTAACCCAAGCAAGCCTCCGGCGAATCTCTCGCGAGAGACAAGATTGGTACCATCGGATCGCAGACGCAGCTCTCATCCCCAAGGCATTTGGCCGTCTGGAATGGACTAATCTCAGTTCCGAAGAGAAGCTCGATTTCAAATCGAGTCTACAACGAATCACCCCGTCGAATGGCATGGAGTTTTTGGCCGAGACAACATTTGGTACATATTGGGATCGCCTGGATGAACAAGCGAAATGGCGGATCTGTTCAACCCTGGACACCTTCGACCAGCTAGAAATGCCAACGCCAGTCGGGGATGTCGTACGCAATGCATTTCTAAGACGGAACATGCAGATGCCGCCAACGACGCTGTGGAACAACCTGGACATTCACGAACAGCTTGCCCTTCATCACGTCGCGGAAATCCGTCTCCGAAATGTGGCTAAGCAAGCACAGACAAGCAAGCTCGAAAAGTTTGCGTTGTTTGGCCTGACGGTCGGAGCTGCCATTGCTCATACCGCCGGAGCGGAATACGATCGGCGAGTAAGAAACGCTCTCAAAGATTCTTTTTCTGAGGGTGACATTGTCTTCAGCCTGGTTCCTCAAGCGCTTGGTGGATGGGAAGGTCGCATCATCGACAAAGTGACAGAAACCAAGTACCGCATCAAAATCACCCAATGTCTCGATCAACCGTCCCGAATCGGTCAAACCGAGGATTTTTTCAAAGGGGAATTCAGGCACTAGAGAAGAACATCCCAGCGTCTCGCGGCTCGAAGGGCCGTCATCATGCCCGCACCTTCACTGCCTCCCAACGATGAACGATGAGCGGCACAAGCTTGGTGGGCGAACGGGTATCCCGGCCGGGTTTTGCTGACGCAAAACATCAGCCACCCAAACGTAATCAGGGGCCTGAAAGAGCCGGTCCGTCTCGGACAGGTGGTGCGACTTAGGAAGCGACTCGGTGCTCGCGGCCCAACCCGTCCGGTCGGAGACAGACCGGCTCTGAGCAGGCAAGTCCGACGACCACAGCCGCCTCGCGGTTGACTTGCGGCGGGGGGCGACGCGAGAATGCACCGCTGATCCC
>CAYUJE010000547.1:0-2567 GCA_964444865.1 uncultured Pirellulaceae bacterium
CTGCCGGTGCGCAAGGGCACCGCGGCGGCCGACGTGTACACCAGCCAGGCCACGCCGGCCAGCGTGCTGCTGCCCAGCACGAGCGACGGCGTGGTCACCAGCTACACCGCGGGCGTGGTGGTGGCGCAGATCAACCGCAACGGGGTGGACGACACAGCGAACTGGACAATCAGCTGGACGACCACCAACCTGACGCCGGCCAGCGGAACCGGTGCGACGGTCACGCTGACGGCGATGACCGACGGCATCCTGTCGGGCGCGATCTACTTCACCGCGGCCAAGGCTGGGCAACCGCTCATCACCGGCACGGTGGGCGTGTTCAAGAGCTACGGCTTCGAGTAATCGGGCCCGCGCATCGGCGCTGCTTTCAACGCGATCACGGCCAGCGCCACGTGGATCGGGCTGAAGTTTGTGGGCGACGGGCGTTTCCAGATCAAGGTCGGCAGCGGCGGCAGCTACGTGGACGCGGGGCAGTGGGCCGGCGCGGTTCGCTCGAGCAACGCAAGCGCCTACTGGATCCGCGTCGAGTCCAGCGGCCACAGCCTGAACAGCGGCACCACCGGCACGTGGCTGGCCATGACCAGCGACCGCGAGTACACGCTCAGTGACGCCACCAGCGGCATCCATCGCACAGACCTGCAGGTGCTCATCGGCACCAACAGCAGCGGCGCCAATGCGGTGCTGGCCAGCGGGGCGCTGCAGTTGGTGGTGCCGTGAGCCACGTCGTCGGCTTCCATCACTCGGTGGACCGCGACCCCACGCAGCGCGGCATGGACTACCTCGCGGAACGAATCACCGACATGGAGAGCCAGATGATCGACCCCCAAGAGTTCGGCCGCTTGCAGGCCGAGGTTCAGGCGCAGCGGCGCGACCTTGACCGCATGGCCAGCAGTCTCGACGCCATGGCAAAGTCGCTGACGGCCATCCAGGACCAGTTGAGCGAGGCCCGCGGCGGGTGGAAGATCATGCTCATGGTGGGCGGCGCCAGCGCCACCGTGGGGGCCGTGATCGCCAAGGCGGCGGTGTGGTGGTCGAAGGCCGGGGTGCCTGGGCCGTGACGCCCGAGCAACTGCGCGCAGCCACCGGCTGCACCCAGGACCGCGCCGACTTGTTTGCCGAGCACCTGACCGCGGCATGCGAGCACTACGCCATCAACACCCCGCAACGGCTGGCCTGCTTCCTTGGGCAGATCGGCCACGAGTCCGGCAGCCTGCACTGGACGCGCGAGCTGGCCGCTGGTGACGCCTACGAAGGCCGCGCCGACCTGGGCAACACGCAGCCCGGCGACGGTCGGCGCTACCGCGGCCGCGGGCTGATCCAGATCACCGGCCGCGACAACTACCGCGCCGCCGCGCGCCGCATGCAGCCGGTGGACGCGCCGGACTTCGAGGACTTCCCAGAAGCCGTTGAGGAACCGCGCTGGGCCTGCTGGACGGCAGCCGACTGGTGGGCCGCCCACGGCTGCAACGAGCTGGCCGACGCCGGCAACGTGATCGGCCTGGGGCGCCTCATCAACCGCGGCAACGCCCGCAGCAGCCGGGCGGCCAATGGCGAGGCCGACCGCATCGCCCGCACCGAGCGCGCACGTGAGGCGCTGCAGGTGCCAGCCATCCCAGCCACCGAGCCACTGCCAGACCCGGCGCCAGCGCCGCAACCGGAGCACACCATGCCCGCATTCGCTGCCCCATCCATCATTGCCGCGGTGCTGCCGTACATCGTCGAGGCTATCCCCAAGCTCGGCAAGGTGTTCGGCAGCGGCAGCCAGGTGGCCGAGCGCAACATCAAGGCCGCCGAGCTCGTCGTCGATGCCGTGACCAAGGCAACCGGGGCGGTCAACGCGCAGGACGCAGTGACGAGGCTGCAGACCGATCCGGCCGCGGTGCAGGTGGCCACCAAGGCTGTCGACGCGATCTGGTTCGACCTCACCGAGGCGGGCGGCGGGGGCGTCGAAGGCGCCCGCAAGGCCGACGCAGCGGCGCAGGCCGGCGGCGACATCCTCAAGAGCCCCAGCTTCTGGGTCGGCATGACGCTGCTGCCGCTGGTCTACCTGCTGGTTCTGAGCCTAATCGGCATGATCGGCACGGCCACCTGGTCAGATGACGTGCGGGCAGGTCTGGCCGGCAGCCTCATCAGCGCCATCGTGGGCGGCCTGGTGGGCTACTACTTCGGCCAGACCACCACGCGCAACCGCACGCCGCAGTGACCGACCTGCAGCCCAGCCGCTGGGCCGTCGTCTGGTGGGTCGAAGGCCACCGCCGCGAGGCCCACTTCGACGACCGCGCGCTGGCCGAGGCCTACGCTGCGGCGCATCATGGGCAGGTGGTGCCGCTGGCTGCGCTGGTGGCGTGGCCGGTCAGCTGGCGCAGGGCGTCGTCGTCGAGGAACAGGTCGGCGGGCATGCTCAGACCAGCGAGTCCAGCGGGCTGCGCAGCGCCTGGCGCCACTCGTCGCGGCGAATCTCGGCCAGCTCTGCGTGCGATGGCAGCTTGCGGGCCGCGGACGCCACCGCGCGCCCGAGATCAGTGGCGCCCACAAGGCCAATGATCCGGCCGTCTATCGTCACCGCG
>CAYUJE010000548.1:0-2565 GCA_964444865.1 uncultured Pirellulaceae bacterium
GTTGTCACTGACAACCGCAAGTGACTTTTGACAACCGCTTTTGCCTCTTCCGCGGTGCCTCGCCAAACGTCGATTTCAGTCGATAAAATACGGGATAAATCGCGTTTTATCGAGCAAAGTGAAGAAGGCGTTTTTTCGTTTAGGAAACCGGTGCTCTATCCCCTGAGCTACGAGGGCAAAAAGATCCAGCTGTCAGAATCGCCGCATTGCACAGAGACATTCTACCACCACCTGCCGCTTTCGAAAGACGCAGCCTGGCGGATCGGTGTTCGCGCAAACCATGCTGTTGACCGAGGGAAATTTAGCGGAATAGCGTGTATGATCGAGTGATTGCCAGTCTGTTTTTTCCGCGCCAGCCCCCTTTTCAACAGGCTGCTCGGGCCAATTCTTCCGCGAACTTTCGACTTGGAGTCCAGTTTCATGAGTGCACTCCTTAAGCTGCTCATTCACGGTGCACTACTTGGCGGCGGCTGTTTCATGCTCCTCTCCGAACGGGCAATTCTTGCTGCCGATCCAAAGCCCAATGTGGTTTACATCATGGCGGATGAACTGGGGTATTATGAGCCGGGTTTCAACGGCGGAAAGAACATCCAAACACCCCATCTCGACCGCATGGCGAAGGAAGGGATGCGTTTCGACAACCTCTTTGCCGGATCTTCCGTCTGCGCGCCGACCCGCTGCTGCTTTCTTACCGGCAAGCACAGCGGACATACGTCGGTGCGCGTGAATGGTGGCGGCACACCCCTTCGCGCCGAGGAACCGACCATTGCCTCGATGCTGAAACCACTTGGCTATGCCACGGGTGGCTACGGCAAATGGGGCTGCGGCGGGCGCGACAGCACAGGCGTCCCTGAGAAGCACGGCTTTGATGTCTTCCTGGGGTATTACGACCAGGTCCACGCCCACACCTACTTCCCTCCCTATCTCATCCGCAACAGCGAGGAAGTTCCCCTCAAAGGAAACAACGGCGGCAGCACCGGCAAAACTTACTCGCATTACGTCATTCATGACGACGCGATGAGGTTCATACGCGACCACGCCAAACAGCCGTTCTTTGCTTATCTGCCCTATACGCCGCCGCATGGCAATTTTGACATCCCGGACTCCGATCCCGCCTGGGCTCTCTACAAAGATCAACCTTGGCCGGAACCCGCCCGGCGTTATGCCGCGATGGTCAGCATGGTGGATCGGCAAGTCGGCGAAGTGCTCGCCCTGCTCAAGGAACTTGGCATCGAACAACACACGCTGGTGATGTTCAGCGGCGACAACGGCGGCAATGACTACTTCCGTTCCGCCGAGTATCCCCGTGGCATTCATCTGGCGAACAAGAATCCCCAGACAGGGGTCGAATTTCGCGGCACCAAGGGGACCCTCTATGAAGGAGGTCTACGCATCCCCTTTGTCGCTCGCTGGCCGGGAAAAATCGCCCCCGGCAGCGTGAGCGAGCATCTGGGCTATTTTCCCGACATCCTCCCCACGGTCGCGGAACTCACGGGAGCCAAGGCTCCCCCGGATATCGACGGCATCTCGATTCTGCCAACGCTCGTGGGGGAAGCCGCCACGGGGCACCCGCAAAAACAGCACGAATTCCTCTACTGGGAAATCGGCGGCTCCGCGGCGATTCGCCAAGGCAATTGGCGGGCCGTGCGCGCCAAAGCGGCCTCTCCTTGGCAGCTCTTTGATTTGTCGACCGACCCGAGCGAATCGAAAGACCTGGCGGCAACCCATCCGGAGATGGTTGCGAAGCTGGCGGCGTTAGCGACCCAGGCCCACGCGCCGGCTGTCGAAGGGACATTCACCCGCACCGATCGGCACGAGCGGGACCGCCGGGCCAAAACGGGTCAGCACGACCAGCCTGAACCTAAGAACAAACCCAAAGCGGGCAGCAAAGCCGCCGCCAAGCCCGCCACAATGCCCACGAAAGGGATGCTTTCTAACAAGGATTGGAAACTCATCCGCGTCAGTAGCGAAAACACTGCGAACAAAAAGTTCGCTCGCCAGGCTTTCGACGGCGATCCCACAACCCTCTGGCACACCAGGTTCTCCGGCCAGGTCGCCGCGCCTCCCCATGAATTGGTCATCGACCTCGGTGCCCAGCGGACCGTTCGCGGCTTTGTCTATCTGGGTCGTCAGGACGCCGGCTGGAACGGAGCGGTCAAGGACGTCGAGTTCTGCATCAGCCAATCCCCCGACGAATGGGGCAAACCGGTCGTGAAAGCCCAACTTGCCAAAACGAAGGACCCCCAAACCATCGAATGTCCGGCGACCCAGGGGCGCTACATCCTCTTGCGAGCCCTCACCGAATTCAGCGAGCACCAATTCGCCAGCATCGCGGAATTCGGCGTAATGGGGGAGTGAGGTTTAACAATCGGGGCAAATCTAAGCCTCCACTCTTTTCGCCTGACGATGTATCCGCGATTCGCTCTGTCAATCGTCAGCAAAACGCTTCCTAGCCTGCATTTCTCACCACGGATGGCACGGAATTCAGGACAAGCCCTCGTTAAGTAAAGTCTCGGTACGAGCCACTTTATAGCGGCTGACCTGGTTGAAGTTCGTCCCCTTGGG
>CAYUJE010000549.1:0-2564 GCA_964444865.1 uncultured Pirellulaceae bacterium
CTACGGGCGACTCCGGGATTTGCTTCCGGCTCCCACACGAAGGCCGACCGGACAATCCGCCCGGACAGCCGGCAGTCCCGGGCGCTTACGAGGCGCAAATTGCAGTGCGGTCGAACTACGCTGTTCACACGGGCTCGGTGATGATCGACGTGGATCCGGCGAGGGCGCCGCTCGTTCACAAAGCCCCTTTGATGCCGCACGGCCCGGACCAGTGGTTTGTTCTCGAGGTGATCGCCGAAGGAAATCGAATCCAGACGCGAGTAAACGGGAAGCCTGCCGCAGACTACCGCGACGACGAGCATCGCTATTCCCAAGGTCGGCTGGGCCTGCACACGTGGGGAGCGAACATCACGTTCGTGCAGTTCCGCAAGATTGAGATCAAGAAACTGCCGCCTGTACCCGTCGCGAAGCAGGAACCGTTGCCACCCACATTCACCAACAGCCTCGGCATGGAGTTCGTGGTCGTGCCGAAGGGCAAGTCGTGGCTGGGCGGGGGGAAGGACAAGTTGGGGGACAAGGAGGTGGATATCCCGGCCGACTTCTATCTGGGCAAGTACGAGGTCACGCAAGAGGAATGGGAGAAGGTGATGGGGGAGAACCCCAGCCACTTCTCGCGCACGGGCGAAGGCAAGGATGCGGTGAAGGATGTCAGCGACGTGGACCTGAAGCTATTCCCGGTCGAGATGGTGTCATGGGATCAAATTCAGTCATTCGTGGCAAAGCTGAACACTCTGGCGAAGGAGACGGAATGGGTCTATCGGTTGCCGACGGAGAAGGAGTGGGAGTACGCCTGTCGAGGCGGCCCAACGGCGGACAAGGCCGAGAGCGCGTTCGACTTCTACTTCGCCAAGCCGACGAACACCCTGTTGCCCGAGCAGGCGAATTTCAATGAAAGTGGACTGAATCGAACGTGCAAAGTAGGGAGCTACAAGCCGAATGAGCTGGGCTTGTACGACATGCACGGGAACGTATGGGACTGGTGCGACGACCTATTCGACCCGAAGGGCTCGGACCGGGTGAGCCGGTGCGGCGGCTGGCGCAACGTCGCCGTGGACTGCGTAGCGATGCGCCGCTCGTGGCCCTCGTCCGGCCTCCGGTCTCCAGACTTGGGCTTCCGTCTCGCACGCGTCCCAGTTGGTGCCCCATCGACCGAAGCGAAAACGCCGCCGCTCGCCGTCGCCCCGTTCACCGACGCCGACGTGAAGCGGATCGCCGCCCTGCCGGCCGAGCAGCAGGTCGAGGAAGTGCGCAAAGAGTTGATGCGGCGCAACCCCGGCTTCGACGGCGAGATCGAGTCGAAGATCGAGGACGGAATTGTCACCGAGATCAAGGTCGTCACGGACAAGGTGACGGACATTTCGCCGGTCCGGGTCTGGAGCGGCCTGCGGGTGCTCGACTGCGGCGGCACCTGGAATCAGAATTCCAACGGCCAACTGGCGGAACTGGCGCCGCTTGAGGGAATGAACCTGGAGAGACTCAATCTGACGGACACGAAGGTGACCGACGCCGAGATGGCCTGTCTTAAGGATTGCAAGCGACTGACCGCACTCTTTCTCCTCCGCACCCAGAGTGGCGACGCGGGCCTGGTCCACCTTCAGGACTGCAAAGACCTCGCGGTGTTGCGACTGGACGCTACGCGGGTGACCGACGCGGGGCTGGCCCATCTCAAAGGCTGCAAGGCCCTGACGGAACTCATTCTCCCATATACGCAACTGAGTGGCGCGGGACTGGAGCACCTCAAGGACTGTAAAAATCTAATACACCTGCACATAGACCAAACGTCCGTGGGCGATGCAGGCTTTGCCCACGTCAAAGGAATGCCTCTGAAGAAGTTAAGCATCGAAAGCACCGGCATCACCGACCTGACTCCCCTGCAAGGCGTGCCGCTCGAAAAGATTCACCTGACCCCGAAGAATATCACCAAGGGCCTGGCCATCCTCCGCGACATGAAAAGCCTCAAGACCATCGGCATCGACTGGACGAAATCCTGGCCAGCGGCGGAGTTCTGGGATCGCTACGAAAAGGGGGAGTTCAAGGAGTAGCGCGGCGGCGGTTCGCTCCCGGCCCAAAAAAGTCGAAAAATCTTACACGGGCCTATTGACCGCAATAGTGGACATGTGTACAATTAGTCAATCAGCGGCGGAGCTGCACGCGAACGCTAGGGAGAGATGCTGTTTGACAATTGGGTTGTAATGGGACAAATGTTGCCACTAAGTCGGTTCTCGATTGCGTAAGTCTGTTTGAAAAACAGCTTATAAAATCGCTGATGCACCCCCCGAAATGGCAAGGGTTTTGGTGAATCAAAAAGTGCGTGATTCACGCGGGTTCTGAATCAAGCCTGTCGGCGGAAGTCGCGGTGAAATAAGAGGTTGCGGACGGGCTGATGATTCAGATTGGGCGTGAAAAACATTCGTGAATCTGTGAATCCAAGCCCCTGCTCGCCCGCTTATCGCGCAGGGAAGGGCAGAAACCGTTGCGGCGGCTTTAAGGGCGGACTGACCCTCACCCAGGCCCTCTCCCCAGAGGAGAGGAAGGATATAATCGGGCCATGCAATCCATACCCC
>CAYUJE010000550.1:0-2562 GCA_964444865.1 uncultured Pirellulaceae bacterium
CTGAGCCAACTTTCATAGCTTATAAGGTGGTCCAGTTTTCGGGGTCCATTACACTTCCGCTCCCGCTGCAGCCGCAGACTCCGGCGCTCGGGCTAGCTCTTATGACGGGACCTTTGACGGAAATTGGTTCTGTCTTTTATCTTCCCGATACGTATCCTGTCCCCAGCCGAGATGAATTGCGCGACATCTTGGAGGATTCGCTGCGCGGCAGCAACACAGCCACCCATCTGTCCGAATGGACTGCGCTGGTGCGTGGCGGTAATCCAGCCAAGAACCAGATTCCCCGTTTTGGCCGAGTGTTTGAACTCCAACATTACTGTCGGGTTCTATATGAGCGTAATGCTAAAGCAATTCACGGTCGCCTGGGGGACGTGAAGTTTGCCTTGGCCAGCTTCATGGGAGTTTCGCCCGATACAATTCACCGAGACCTGCTGTTTATTCGGGAGCGACTCGGCGAGGACTGGATGTCGCGCGACAACAATAGTGCGTTGGAAAACGAGCCTTCTCTCTGAAGAACGACTCATCGCCTTTAGTAACAAGTCTGATCGCCCGCATATTTGTCGACAGCCACCGGGCATGGATTTCTTCCCAGCGGGCATGCTGTTCGTCATTTTGCTTCGTCGGGGAATTAGCTAAAGCGCTTCCATGCGCTTTAACTTCGCGCGAATTTGCGATTGAGGTCTAAAGCACGTTAGTTCCGATTTGCAAGACCTCCAATCACGGCTGGGTGGCGTCAAAGCCATTTGCCGCAACGACTAAATGGCGGACGACGTGCTTCCCCTGACAATTGAAGAGCTCAGCCAGCGCTCGCGCCGCTCCGTCTCTACTTTGAATCGTCTGAAAAAGGCGGGGCTCATTCCCTATTTCCAGCCGGGGGGCAAAGGCACGCTCGTGACTTTTCCACCTGATGCCATTGAGCGCGCCTGTGCGGCTACTGCTGGTGGCCTGTCGATCCAGACGCCAGACGGCACGTCCCAGCCAAAGCTCTCCGGGCCTCAGCCGAAGTGGCTGAAACCCTTGACCAACCAAAATCCCTAAGGAAAAACATGCCTCGTAAACCCCAAAACACCCCGCTCGTCTGCGAGCATTTCACCTGGCGGCTCATGGTCCGCAGCGGTGTCTATTACGCCGACGGCCGCGGCGGAAAACACGATCTCGGCAAACATTCGCTCGGCACCCGCGACCGCGAAGAAGCCCTTGACCGCCTCCGGCAACTCGACCGCCAGAAAGCCGTCCAGCTCGGGCTGGCCGAGGCCTATCCCTCCGTCCCCACCAGCAACCTGTCGATTGCCGAAGGCTGGAAGCTCTTCATGGACTTCAGCGGGCGAGCCCAGGCGATGGGGGGCGTGGCCCCGAACACGCTGAAACGATACAAGGCCGTGCGTGATAAGCATACCGAGTTCTGCCGCAAGCAGGGCATCAGCAGCTGGGCCGAATTCAACAAACCACAGCTGGAAAAATACGGCAACCAGCTCGGCAAGAAGTATGCTGATCGGACCGTGTTCCTGGAAATCACCCTCCTCAAGTCCGTTACCGGTTGGCTGGTGGCGGAGGGACACTTGCCCGCGGGCAGTGAGCTGAAATACCCGATGCCCAAACCGCAGGGTACCGACACTTACTGCTACACGACGGCCGAAGTGTCCGCCATGGTCCGCCACTGCAAGGCCTCGCCGAAGCTGACTTGGCTGGCCCATGTGATTATCGCCCTGGCCCATACCGGAATGCGAATTAGTGAGCTGACTGGTCTACGCTGGAGTGACATCAAGCTGGAGCAGAAAACCATTACGATCGCCGACGAACGGGCGAGTAAGCGGAAACGGCAAGCGGGTACAGCGCGTACGACCAAAGGCCGCCGCTCCCGAACGTTACCCATTCACCCGGTACTAGCGCAGCTCCTCCAATCGCACTCCCGTCAGGCTGACGGATACGTCTTCCATGCCCAGAGAGGCGGCAAACTCCTGGCGCGCAACGTGCTTCAGATTTTTATCGACAGCGTGATCGAGCCACTGAAGAAGCGGTTCCCGACGGCGGACGGCGATACCGGCTTCGAATCCGGTCGGTTGCACTCCTTTCGCCATTATTTTTGTAGCCAATGTTTTCTAGGGCGTGCCTCAGAAGGGGAGATTCGGCAATGGCTGGGGCATGCCGACTCCAAAATGGTGGAGCATTATCGGCATCTGCGCAAGGATGACGCGCAGCGGAAGATGGATCAAGTGACATTTCTCGACCAGCCGGACAACCGTCCTGGTGAGGTCGCCTAATTCGTGTTTTGTTTTTCCTTTCAACCGGCGTCCGCAACGGTACCGGGCAAGAGGTGATGAACGTGATTGTGCTGCTGGTGGCGAGCGAGGGCCTGACGGCGATGGCGGGGCTGCGAAAGCACTCCCAAGCCGGCGCTACAGACCCCTTCGTTTGTCCCAGTGTTTGTCCCAGTGACTGGGACAAACGAAAAACGCTTGTCGTAAAGGGTTGCCTAGCAGGCCTTTACGGCGAGGGTTCCAAAACGAAGCGGAGAGGACAGGATTCGAACCTGCGGTAAGGTGTGACCCCTACACCGGTTTA
>CAYUJE010000551.1:0-2558 GCA_964444865.1 uncultured Pirellulaceae bacterium
CATTCTTGTGGTTCGCGGTCACTTTCCACTGCCCAACTCTTTCGGAGCTCCACGCCCCTTCCGGTTGGCCGTTCAGATAGCGCCCGCTTATCTTGTAATCACTGCTACGGACAAACGCATCACCCTCGGGTTTGCCATCCTTATAAAACGTCTCGCCGACGAGCTTTCCGTCTTCGTAAACACGATTGAAACCATTGAGTTTTCCGTCTTTCCAGAACCCTTCGCTGACGACCTTTCCTTTATTGTACGAGCGCGCAAATCCGTCGAGTTTTCCCTCTTTATAGTTCTGCTCCTGCGAGAGTTCACCGCGAACAAACCATCGCGTTGGCCCGTGCAGTTGCCCGTCTTTATAGTTCTGCTCAATCACTACATCTTTTTGCCTGGGATTAGGAACATACCGATGCACGCCATCCCGCGGAGGCTTCGCCTCGTCGGCGGGTGCGATGATAAAATGAATCGCCCCGGAGGTAAACTTCGCCCTTTTACCGGGCTTTGATTCATCCGCCGGA
This sequence comes from uncultured Pirellulaceae bacterium, assembly GCA_964444865.1. GTDB lineage: Bacteria > Planctomycetota > Planctomycetia > Pirellulales > Pirellulaceae > SXOA01. Next base: position 510 of record CAYUJE010000551.1, read on the forward strand.
TCGATGTCGATCTCGTGCGTATACCGCAACGTGGCGTAGCCGGACTTCGGCTCGGCCCAAAAAGGAATCCAGTTTTCCTTGCCGGGAGCCGGATTTGGCCCCAGGCCCAGGCCCAAATGGCGAAAGCCAAACGCTTCTCCTGGTTTTAAAGTCTCGCGGTACAGGGCCACGCTTCCCGTGGCAAAGACGCTTTCCACTTTGACGGCTTCACCCCGGTCGTTCTTGACTTCCGGGACATTGGCCAGGAATTCGGCTGCGAGTTGTACTTTAACGGTCTCTTTGCCTATGTTGCGAATGAACATCTCCAAGGGGACGCGCTCGCCGGAGTAGAACCGGCTTCGGTTGCCAATACGTGCGATTCCGAATTCAATGCCGTTTTGCGACTTGCCCCAGGCCGGCTTGACGCTCGCGATCCGCTCCAGAGCTTCCTTGCCGCGGAAGTAAAATACTACTTTGGGATTTGCCTCTTTAGGCTTGGGGTCAACTTTGACTTCTACGACTTTATCGACTTTATCGGAGTTGGGAGTCTTCCCATTTTGAGCTACCGAGGCTGGTGCGGAGAAGAGTGCCGGGATTGCCAGGAGGACAACAAGTACGCCCGCCAGAATCGCGATTGCCGAACCGCGAGAAACTCCCAGACGGACACTCTCCTGCTCGCCGAGTAGCCGCATGATTCGCTGCTTGAATTGCGACGGGTTGTTCCCCGCAGCGGCTAATATCGCCGCCGCATTTATGCCGTTGATACCACGCAGCGGGGCGCAGATTTCCGCCATTCGTACGAGGGCGTCGGCATATTCAACTCGGCCCCAGCCGGCACGGAGGACGGAGTCATCACAACAATTCTCTCGCTCGCTGCTGATTCGCCGACTGACGAACCAGACGGCGAAGTGGAAGAAGAGGAGGGCCTCGGCGATTCGCTGCAGCAGGTTGACCAACAGATCGAAGCGCCGCAGATGGGCCAGTTCGTGGGCCAGGATTGCCTCCAACTGATCGGGGGCCAGACTGCTGGCCAGCGCGACCGGCAGGAGAATCATCGGCTTGAGCAGGCCGGCAACGAGGGGGACGCTTGTCCGCCCGCACCAGGCGACAACCGGCACCGCTTTGAGCCCAATCCTGCGGGCCTGCCTCGCGACCATTGCGAGCAAATCGGGTTCGACGACCGGCCGGGATTCCGAGCACAAGCGATGGCCTCGCATCAGTGCCACCGCCAAACGGCCAAACATCAGACCGACACCCAGCAGATAGGCGGCAGCGGCATAAGGAGCCGCAAAATGGGCGAGGGAGCGTAGCCGATTCCAGACCAGTTCAACGGGGAACACTGGCGACGGTTCAACGCGAATCGCTTCCGAAGATGGGCTCGATGTGATTGTGGTATTTTCGACGGGCGAGCTAATCTCATGGGCAACTGCGACGGGATTCGCGGCCAAATGTTCCTTGGCGCTGCCGAGGGTGGGGAGATACTCGTCACGAACGTGCCGTGGCAGCATGGCATACGTCACGGGGATACAAGCCAGCATCAAAAGCATTGCCGTTACATGCATGACATAACGCACTTGGGAGGGGCAACCTCGCAGACTGCGCTCCGCGAGTAGCACAACCACCCCGATCAATCCTCCCTGCCAGATAAAGTGCAGCAGTGACTCTGCCAGCCGCACGAAAACATCCGTGGTCACATCGCTATTCAGGAATGACAGGATCATAGGATTAGCCCTTCAGCTTTCGATTGATGAGCGCACGCAGTTCCTTCAATTCGTCTTCCGGGATTTCCGACTGCCCGAAGAGATTGAGCACAACTTCCTTGGCCGAGCCGTCGAAGACGCGGTGGACGATGTCTCCGAGCATCCGCTGGCTCACCTCTTCGCGACTGACCCGTGGCGTGAACAGGCAGGCGTTTCCCTGCATCTGCCGCCGCAGATACTGTTTGCCCACCATTGTGTTGAGTGTGGTGATGGTGGACGTATGAGCGATCTCATGTCCGGCAGCGGCCAGGTCCTGGCGAATTTCCCGGACGGGAAGGGGAGAACGCTCCCAGAGGATTTTCAGAATCTT
>CAYUJE010000552.1:0-2550 GCA_964444865.1 uncultured Pirellulaceae bacterium
GGACAGATCAGCGGACCGAATGCCGCCCAGTATTGGTTGCTGTTTTCAAATTTGGTCGTCACCCAGCGAACCAACATAAGGAAAACGGCAACCAGCGAGATGAGGAGTATCGCCCCACCAACCGAGATCAGGAATTCCGTACTGTTTCTTGGCACGTCCCAATCCTACCAGCGCACGAAAAAATCCCGCTAGAGTCGTGGGGCTGGGTTGTAGCCTGAACCGACGGCACGATTTCCCGAGTATTCGTTGCTCAAGGGGCAAAGGCGCATTCCATTTGGAATCGAAAAGCGAAGTCCTCGGCCTCTCGCACCACTCCGCCGCCAATTCTCTGCTAAATTCTCCTCAATCCGCGACAGATGCGGGTGGCAGGGCGCAAAGAAGAGGGTGTCCCAAGAACGGCTCCTTTCGGGAATAGCATGGACTTACACGCCGAGCGGGAATTAGCGCGGGGTTTGCGGGAAGGGTCCGGCCAATGTTGGCGGACTTTTTACGATGCCTTTGCGCTGCGCGTGTGGAATTCCGTGGCTCGCAGGGTTGGACCGGCCAGCAGCGACGTGGCGGATATTGTGCAGGAAATCTTCCTCGCGGCCGCCCGGTCGGCTGGCAATTATGACCCGGCTCGCGGCTCCCTGTGGTGCTGGCTGTCGGGGATTGCCCGGAATCAAACGGCCCTGTTTTTCCGCAAACGGAGCACGCGGCAGGACGCGGCACACGATTGGGAGCTTGCCGGTCGCGAGCCGGAGCCCGAGGAGCAACTGGCGACGGCAGAACTGGCGATGTCGGTGCGGAAGGTGCTGAGCCTGCTGCCGCTGGAATACGAAACGCTCCTCGTCGGCAAATACCTCGACGAGCTTTCACTGGAAGACCTGGCAGCCGCGGAGGCGTCCACCGCCGTGGCCGTCAGTTCCAAGTTGGCCCGAGCCAGGCAAGCCTTCCGCCACGAATTCGAAAAACAATCCCAGCCGAAGCCGGCACGAGAGGCTTCCCGATGAACGAAAACCACGACCCCAGTGAGCCTCAGAAGGATTTTAGCGACAAGCGGCTGGTGGAAATCCTGTCGGCGGGAAGCGATCGCGCGGCCCCGCCTGACCAGGTGTTTCTGTCGCGGCTGCGCGAAGAGTCCACCACGGCATTTCTGGAATCGCAACCCACCCCCAAATCCGCCCCGAAAGATAATTCCATGCTGTTTCTGCGATTGCTGGCCGGATTGACCACCGTGGCGGCCGTGGTGGCGGTTGCCATTCTCTTGCAGCCCGCCGACATGAGGATCAAGGCGCAGATTCGCGAACTGGCGGGAGCGGATTCGTCCCGCTGGAAACTAGTTGCCGATGATCAATCGGGCGAGCTCATCAGCCTGGGGAAACAGCAACTCATCCAGCGCCCCGGCATGCCCGACGTGATGTTTGATGGAACCAGGTCCTTTGAAGTGATCGCGGAGGAAAACACTGCGCGACCCTTGACGGCGTTTTCCACACTCCCGGTGGTGATCGATTTTATCCGCCAGTTGCCCACGCTCGCCGCCGCGATTCCTTCGCTGCAGCGTTCGGAAGAGCGCGTGATCGAGCAAGAGCCCTGCGACGTTTATCCGATGGAAATGGAATTGAACCAGCGGCCGGTCCGCGTCGAGTGGCTGATCGCCCAGCGGACAGGAAAGGTAAAGTCGCTTCTCCTGGCGCCGCTTGATCTCAAGGGAGAACTGCCGACGGCTCGGCTCACGATGGTCGCCCTTAACGAGCCGGTGGATGAAGTTCCTTTCAAAATCGCGGAAACGCTGACCGAGGACGGACGGATCGGCAAGTTCGCCGATGTGCAGGGGACGGTTTCACTGCGGCCCAAGGCATATACCCGCTGGACGCCCGTTTGTGCTCCCGGCGGCATTTTGAAGCCGGGGGACTGGGTCCGGACGGATGTGCGCGGGGCGAACGCGGTGGCCGTGCAACTGGTGCCGGGGACGAAGCTGCTCCTGGGGCCGGGGTCGCTGGTGGAACTGCTGAGGCCGACGCAGCTCAAGGTGTTGTCCGGCGAATTCGAGGTGAGCGCGACCGTGAAGCATCCAGTGGAGCTAACGGCTCCGGATGGGTCGAAAGTCACCGTGATGAGCCCGGAGATTTTTCGGGTTCAGGGGGAAAAACTCGTCAAGTTGGCCAAGGAGCCGCTGTGGCTCGCCGGCGTCAAGGGGACGACGCCGCAGGAGACGCTCGGCTCGCTGATCGCCAAGGTGGATGGCCGGAATGCGCCGCTGCATGTGGGCTATCACAAGGTTTCCGTGGAAATTCGGGACCAGATCGCCAGGACGACGATCGAGGAATCGTTCGTCAACAGTACTGACACCGTGTTGGAAGGTCAGTTTCATTTCCCGCTGCCGGCGGATGCTTCGATTTCGGGGTTTGGAATGTGGGTCGGCGACCGGCTGGTCGAAGCGGACATTGTGGAGAAGCAGCGGGCCCGCGAGATTTATGAAACGATCCTGCGGGAGAAGCGGGACCCCGGCCTGCTGGAATGGAGCGGCGGCAATATTTTCAAGGCCCGCGTTTATCCAATTCCCGCCCG
>CAYUJE010000553.1:0-2547 GCA_964444865.1 uncultured Pirellulaceae bacterium
ACCGGCATCTTCTCCCCCTTCTCCGGCATGAATTTCTGGATGGTGGTGAAGATCACGCCGCCGCTGGCGACTTGCAGCAGGGTCCGCAGATGGTCGCGGTCCTCGGCCTGGATCGGCATCTGCCGCAGCAGTTCGTGGCAGCGCTGGAACTGGCCGAAGAGCTGGTCATCCAAGTCGTTGCGGTCGGTCAGTACAACGAGCGTCGGGTTCTGCATCGCCGGATGCCGCACGACGCGGGCAGCATAGAAGAGCATCGAGAAGCTCTTGCCGCTCCCCTGGGTGTGCCAGACCACCCCGGCTCGTCGGTCACCAGGCTTGCCACCGTGGGTTGGGCCGGCGGCCCCCATGCCGCTGGCGCGTACCGTTTCCTCTACTGCCGCGTTCACCGCGTGGAACTGGTGATAGCCGGCAATGATCTTGTGCAGCCGGTCACTGTCGGTGTCTTCCTCAAAGACGATGAAGTGCTGGAGCAGGTCCAGGAAGCGGCGAGGCTCAAAGACCCCACGGATCAGTACCTCCAGCTCCAGAGCCGTCCTGGGGGCATCCCCTTCGCCGTCGATGGTGCGCCAGACCTTGAACCATTCCTGGTTCGCCGTGAGCGAGCCGATGCGGGCACTGCCGCCGTCGGACACCACCAGCACCTCGTTGTAATGGAGCAGCGTGCCGATCTGCTGCTTGTAGGTTTGGAGCTGATTGAAGGCCGACCAAATGGTGGCGTCCTCGTCCGCCGCGTTCTTCAGCTCCACGAGGCCCAGGGGCAGGCCGTTGACGAAGACCACGATGTCCGGCCTGCGGTTATGCGGCCCCTCAATGACGGTGAATTGGTTCACCACCAGCCAGTCGTTGTTCTGGGGGGCGTCAAAATCTATGAGCCGAGCATGGTCACCGGCAATACTGCCATCCGGGCGTTTGTATTCCACCGGCACTCCGTCCCGCAGCATGGCGTGAAAGTTCCGGTTCGTCTGCGTCGGCGAGGGGGTTCCAATTCGCAGCACCTTGCGGATCGCCTCGTCTCGCGCCTCCTCGGGGATGGCCGGATTCAGCCGCCGGATGGCGTCCCGCAGCCTCCCCACGAGCACCACGTCTCCAAACGAATCTCGCTCGGTTGCCGGTTCACCGGGAGCCAGGTGCGGCCCGTGACCAATGGTGTAGCCCAACTCCCCAAACCACGTCAGGGCGGCATCTTCGACGATGGATTCGTTGAAATCGGAACTCATAAGTGACACTTGACGTGCTTCGGGTTCATTCCGCCTCGCTATCTTCCGGTTCATAGCTGGTCGGCAATTCCTGAATGCGCGAGCGAAATACCAAATTGAATCGCTCCAGTTGGTCTGCTAACCAATTGTGTTGAGCAGGCCAGAGAGTGGGGTCTTTGATGCTGGAGTTGGGACGCACCAATAGAATTCGAGACGCCTCCTTATTCGGCAGCTCTCGCCAATCAAGCGACTGTCCGAATTGCTTTTCTATTTCTACCTTGTCGGCTTCGAGCAACCTGAAGCTGTTCTTGGCGCTGGGACCCTGCATGTATAACTCGACAGCGATACGCTCTTCTGAGGTGTTAACAGTCGTCGCCATGTGGAAATTGGCCCGGCCAATGGAGACGTTCAGCCAGTGCTGCGGTTGGGCCTTCTGAGGCTTCAGGGTACTCTTTCTTTGCACGAGAACTTCTCGAAATGCTTTCCAGTAATCCTGCTGAAGCTGCTTGGTCGCGGTTATAACACCACCGCCACCTCCACCAGCACCGCCACCTTTAGTCCAGTCGTTCGGCTTGCTAACGATATTGAATTTGGGCGCAACCGGTGAGTTTCCAATTCGCCATAGTTCAATCTCCAACCCAAAGAAGCTGACATTGTCTCTCGTGACTTCGTTGAGCCAATCGAGAGCAGCTCGATGTTCGTCGGTGAACCGCTCAGCTATCCAGACAACCGTGACAGCATCTAATCCGGCGGCATAGGTCATGAGCTGGCCCAAGTGCGTGTGGTCCGTTTTTTCCAACTGATTCTCGATGACGACCCGCGTCCCATCCGCCGTGTCCTTGCAGACGATGTCGGCCCTAAAGGGACCAACGTCCTTCTCTTGGGCCTCAAGTTCAAGTTCCATTCCCAGCGTATCAGCCAGTAAGGAAATATTGGCCTCCTGTGCCAACCAAGGCGTGAATTCACCTGGTTCGCTCTGCCAAACCTGACGCAGGTCAACCTGTTCTAATCGGCCAAGGGATGTTGTGAGACTCATGGTTTCTCCAGGTGGCGAATAGTCACTTCCCGTCATCTGTGTGGGTGTTCACTTGCAACTCCCCGCTCAGCAGCTTCGGCAGCAGCGTGTCACGTAGGGTGGCGAGGGTACGGGATTGGTGGAGGTTGGCACAGACTTGTTGGAACAACGGTGCCACTTGCTGATCGAAGGCGAGCAGAACTTGTTTCGGTGGAAGGAGAACTTCGGTCGCTTCAAAAGTGCTCGTCGTGATCGTGTCGAAAATGGAGCCGTGGCCGCCTTGCACCAGGCGTTCGATGAAGTGGCGTGCGTTGCAGTAGAGCACCAAGGGGGCAG
>CAYUJE010000554.1:0-2542 GCA_964444865.1 uncultured Pirellulaceae bacterium
GACTTGCAGCGGATGGAACTCGATTTGGTGCAAGAACTGAACCAAGACCACCTCGTCAAAGCGGGAGCCGATTCCGCCCTGGAAGCCCGTATCAACTCCTTCGAACTCGCCTTCCAGATGCAGGCCGCCGCTCCGGAACTCCAGAGCATCGCGGATGAATCGCCGCAGACGCTCAAGGCGTACGGCATCGACGGCGGGCCGACGCAAAACTTTGGCCGCCAGTGTCTGATGGCCCGCCGGTTCGCGGAGCGAGGCGTGCGGTTCGTGCAGGTCTCGCACAGCTACAAGTGGGACCAGCACGGAAACCTGAAAGCCGAGCATGGCCGCAACGCCCTGGAAGTCGACCAGCCGATTGCCGCCCTGCTGACAGATCTCAAGCAGCGGGGCCTGCTGGAAGAGACGCTCGTCCTCTGGGGTGGCGAATTCGGCCGCACGCCGGTGGCTCAGGGGGGCGACGGCCGCGACCACAACCCGCAGGGCTACACCATGTGGCTGGCCGGCGGAGGGGTCAAGGGAGGCATTCGCTGGGGAGCGACCGACGACTACGGCTACTACGCGGTCGAGGACAAGGTCCACCTGCACGATCTCCACGCCACCATGCTGCATCTGCTCGGCCTCGACCACAAGCGGCTGACGTATAAGTATGCCGGACGGGACTTCCGGCTGACCGACGTGGCCGGGGCAGTGGTCCGAGGAATCCTGGCGTAGCATGCTCCGCATCGACATCTGCAACGAACACGCCTTCCCGCTAGACGAAGCCCGGCTGAAGAAAGCGGTCCGCGCGGTCCTTAAAGACGCTGGATTTGAAAACGGCGAAATCAGCATCGCCGTGGTCGATGACGCCGAGATGCACGCCCTCAACCGCAAATACCTGGACCACGATTATCCCACCGACGTCCTCAGCTTCGTCCTCGACGAGGAAGGCAGCCGACTGGACGGCGAAATCATCGTCAGCAGCGACTACGCCACGCGCGAAGCGGAAATCTACAACTGGACCGCGGAGGACGAAATTTTGCTTTACGTCATCCACGGCTCATTGCATCTGGTGGGTCACGATGACCAGGATGCAGCGTCCAAAAATCTCATGCGAGAACAGGAACGAAAATACCTCTTGAGTTTCGGCCTCGTTCCTTCCTACAACGAAAAAGATGCGTCGTAGAATCTCATGGTTCCCCAAAACGCCCGCTGACCGCGCGTAGCGCTACGAGCAGCAAAGCCGCTCCGGCAACCGCCAGCGCCAGGCTGCGAAGATCAAAGCCAGTGATGGTTCCCAGCCCTAACTGGGTTCCAATCCACCCGCCGATTGCCGCACCCGCGATTCCGATCACCACCGTGACCAGACAACCCTTGGGGTCGCTACCGGAGGTGATCCATTTGGCGATGAGTCCCGCCAAGAGTCCGAACACGATCCAGGAAAGAACTCCCATGTGTCACCTCCAAAAGGAAACGCTTATGCTCTTCTTCATTATAGGGGTCGGAGTCCCGGAAGAATCGAGCCTTTCGCTACCGGTCTATTCGCAATGCAGCCCCAAAGATTGCGATTCCCTCGCTCGTCGGCTACCATCGAAGCATTGAATTCACCCGCCCGCCTCTCTCTCTCCCCGCCCCTTGAGGAAGACCGCCATGCGTCTATTTCCTTCTCTCGCACTCGCCAGTCTGTTGATCGCCGTTGGCCATTTGTCGCATGCCCAGGAATGGTCCCGCTTCCGCGGCCCCAACGGCAGTGGGGAGAGCGAGGCGACGACCATTCCGGCCCAGTGGACCGAAAAGGACATCAACTGGAAGACCAGCCTCCCCGGCGTCGGCCATTCTTCGCCGGTCCTCTGGGGGGACAAGATTTTTCTCCTCAGCGCCGATACCGACAAAGGGGCTCGCCCCGCCATGCGGTATGTCCTCTGCGTCAATGCCAAAGACGGCCAGCTCATCTGGAAGAAGGAATACCAAGGTGTTCCCCACCATCTGCACAACCTCAGCAGCTATGCCTCCTGCACCCCGGCCGTCGATGAAAAACGAGTCTACTTCGGCTGGTCCGATCCCGAGCACACCTTGCTCATGGCGCTGGACCATTCGGGCAACGAACTTTGGACGCAGGATTTCGGACCCTGGATCAGCATGCACGGCTTTGGCACCTCGCCGATGCTCATCGACGACATGGTGGTCATCACCGGTTCGCAAGAGCCGTCAGGCAAGAACGCCGACGCTCCGCGGCCGAAGGACAGCTACGTCGCCGCCGTCGACAGGGAAAACGGCAGCATCCGCTGGAAGACGCCTCGCAAGGTCGATACCGCCTCGTACTCCGTACCCTGCATCCACAAAACGGCGGACGGCAAAACGGAACTGATCTGTTGCAGCACGGGGGAAGGGATCTTTGCCCTCGACCCGAAAACCGGCAAGGAAAACTGGTCCGAGCCGGTCTTCAAACTCCGCACCGTCAGCTCTCCGCTGGTCGTGGGGGGCCTCATCATCGCCACCACGGGCTCGGGAGGAGGGAGTGGCAACACCCTCGTGGCTCTCAAGCCGGGACCCACGCCCGAAGTGGTCT
>CAYUJE010000555.1:0-2539 GCA_964444865.1 uncultured Pirellulaceae bacterium
AGGGCGCGGTGGGTGCCGGGGAAGTGGACTTCGGGGGCGTCGTCACCGGCGACGGGTTTGCCGTCGGGGCCGGTGATTTTGACGCCCGGGTCCTGCACGTAACCGAACGAGCAATTGGCCTGTTCCCAGCCGAGCATCACCCAGACCTTCGTCTTCTGACGCTCTTGATCAAAGAAGGCGGGGACCATCATGCGGCAGTCGGGGGCGAGGTCGGGGTCGGAACGGACGGAGGCGGCCCAGCGGAGGAATGTCTTGGCCTGGTCGTTGGCGGATTGGCCGGCACCGAGCTCTTTGGGGAGCTCTTCCGTCATCCCGATTTCGCGGCAGGCGACGATATAAGCCCCGCTGAAGAGCCGCTCCATTTGGTAGAGTTCGTCCGCAAGATTCATTTCCACCGGGCCGGTCGCGGTCAGGCGATGCAGCTCCTTGATGTTCTCCTTGCCGAAGGTCTCTTCCAGCACTTCCCGCACGAAGCGATAGGATTGGGCTCGGCGGAGGTACATCGTCGGCAGCAGCTCGACATGTGGGTCCGGAGAGATGTAGACCTTTTCGCGTTCTTTTTTTTCCTCCGACTCTTTGGCCTCCTCGGTCTTAGCTTCTTCTTGTCTGATGTGCGTTTCCCGCATCAGAGCGTAGGTTCCCTTGAACAGCTCTTCCAGGTGCTGGCGATAGGCGTCGTTGGGCTGCAGTTGTTTTGCTTCCGGCGCGGTGTCGAATCGGACCAGCGGTTCCAGCGACCAGAGTTGATGGTCATACCAGCCAGAATCGCGTTGCGGCTGGAACGAGAGATTGCCGCTTTTGAGGTGGGCGATGACTTTGGTCATCAAGTCGAAACCTTCGGGGATCGGGCCGTTGCCGTAGAGCTTCATGAGAAGGTCGTTCTCATGACTGCGGGAGGAGGGGAAAAAGCTGACGCCGTCAGCAGGGGCGAGCTTGAGCGGTTTGCCGGCGTCGATTTGAGTCAGCAGATCGCGGTATCCTGGACCGGTCAGGCGGTTCGTCAGCCGCTCGTTGACTCGCAAGACCTGCTCATAGCTTTTGCGGGCCTCGGCATCGGCGGCCAGGGCCTTGGCGATGGCGGTGATGCCCGGGGTGCAGTCTTGAGGGTCCAGTGAAGTTTGCAGCATCCGGTCCTGGCGGAAGATGCTCTTGAGCTCTTGGGACCACGGGTAAAAGCCGAGGGGCTTGCTGCGCGTGTCGTCGGCCAGAAACTCTTTGATTTGTCCTTCGACTTCCGTGGCAATTGCCGCCGGCGGTGAAGCCTTATTACCGCCGAGCCGGACCGAGGCCAAGAGTTGGGCGAGGGGCACGCCCCCTTCGTGGACATCGACCGCCGCGGCCAGTCGCGGCAGCCAGTCCTTTTTCCCGGCGACGGAGCCGACGCCGTTTTGCATGGCGAGTTCGGTGGCAGCGTAGAGGCCGTCGTCAAACTGCTTTCCCTTTTGGATCAGCATGGCGGCGGAAGCAAAGTTACTTCCTTGGCGGGCGAGCGACTTTTCGGGGGGATAGGCTTCCGCGACAGGCTTCAAGTGCTTCTTCTGTACCCAACCTTTCACGGCCTTATCGCCTTCAACAATCTGAGTGAGTACCCAATCCCCTCGTTCTTTACTCGCATAGAGTATTCGCCCCTTCTTGAGCCGAGCCAACACCTGGGAGTTTTCTTCCAGAGATGCTCCTTCGGTGATCACTTTCACCGTTTGCGGCACATCAATCACTTCGGAACCCCAGATGATTTTTTTCGGGGATTCAATGCTCAGTATTTGCTTCGACAAATCCAGTTCCACTTTATAGCCCCGCTCGGTCTTGATGACCGGGCGAACCAGGGGCGCGGCGATTTTCGCCAGAAATTCCTGGGGCAGGGGAGGAGCGAGAGGTTCGTCGACATCGGACACCTCCTCTGGCGTCTCCGCCTGTTGCACCGGCACGGCGGGAGAGCCGCAGCCGGATAGAAGGGAGAGAAGTCCAAACAAGGCGAACGTCGCGCTAAGAATGGTGCGCATGGCGGGCTTTCCAGGAAGTAAAACAACCAGCTGGAGTGCTTGGGATAGAAACCGCATTATAGCGGGTTAAGTCGCGCCTCTGTTCCACCCGTTGCCGCTAAATAGCAGTGCTCAAACAAGAGATCCCATTCCGCTCGGGCGATGCGGCGGGCCAGCAGTTCGGCCTGTTCGTTTTTGGGTTGGCGACGGGCAAGCGCCTCGCACAGATCGATGAAGCGATAGGGATCCCAGGAAGCCTGCTTCAGCAGGAAATCCATGTTCGACGGAAGTTTGCTATTTTCTGCGGCTGCGAGTTCGCGAGCTTTGGCAGCCAACGGCTTGAAGACGGGATGCGGACCAACACGGCGGAACCAGTATTTCGCATTCCCATAATCGGGCTCGCGGCGATGCATGATGCCGTGCCAATAACTACCGTCAGCGGTTTCAATCTCCTGGCTGATGGTGTGGGACTCGTCGAGAAAATCGTGCAGCAGCCAGAGAGCGGAAAGGCAACAGCGCGCGGCGTTTTCGTCGATGATCTTCTGGTGGGCGAAGAGAGT
>CAYUJE010000556.1:0-2511 GCA_964444865.1 uncultured Pirellulaceae bacterium
CGCACTACGGCGAGCGGTGGGCCCGGCACTGGCTCGACGTGGCCGGCTATGCGGATAGCGAAGGGAACGGCAACGAGGACACAGTTCGTCCTTATCTCTGGCGCTATCGCGACTACGTGATTCGCGCCTTCAACAGCGACAAGCCCCTCAATCAGTTCATCAAGGAGCAACTGGCGGGCGATGAATTGACACCGCGCCCTTGGAACAACCTCACGCCGGAGCAGATCGACAAACTGGCCGCCACCGGCTTTTTGCGGACCGCGGCGGACCCGACCGCGAGCGGCATGCCCGACGAATTAGCGGGGGCCAATCTGGTGGTGGCAGACACGCTCAAGATTGTCAGCTCTTCATTGTTGGGACTGACCGTCGCCTGTGCCCAGTGTCACGACCACAAGTACGACCCGATTCCGCACACGGACTACTTTCGAATGCGGGCAGTCTTTGAGCCGGCACTCGACACCAGCCATTGGCGGCGGCCGGGGCAACGGCTCATTTCGCTCTTCACGGATGCTGACCGGGCGAAGTGCGCGGCGATCGAGGCGGAAGTGCAGACAATGATGACCGCCTATCGCGAGAAGGAAACGAAGTATGTGAACGAGACCTTTGAGAAAGAGCTGCTCAAGTTCCCCGAGGAGCTGCGGCCAAAACTGAAAGAAGCGTTTACCACACCGGCCGACAAACGCAGCGACGAACAGAAGAAACTCCTCGATGCGAACCCAAAGGCGAACATCTCTCCTGGCGTCCTTTATCAGTATGATGCGAAGCTCGCGGACGAGCTCAAAGCGGACATGAAGAAGGTCGAGGAGAAGCGGGCCGAGAAACCGGTCGAAGAATCCATCAATGCCTTGTTTGAAGTCGAGGGAGTCATTCCCGAAACCAAACTCTTTCACCGGGGCGATTACCGCCAGCCGAAGGGTGCGGCAATTCTGCCCGGCGACCTGACGATTCTGGCCCCTGAGGGGAAGCGGCTGGAGATTGCGGCCAAGGATCCCATGTTGCCGACGAGCGGGCGGCGGCTGGCGTTCGCCAAGCATCTGACGAGTGGTGAGCATCCGCTCTTGGGCCGCGTTTTGGCCAACCGCATCTGGCTACATCATTTCGGCCGCGGCTTGGTGGAATCCCCCAGCGATTTTGGCATGCTTGGCTCGCGGCCAACGCATCCGGAACTGCTGGATTATCTGGCCAGCGAGTTGCCGCTCTCCGGCTGGAGCCTGAAGAAGATGCACAAGCTGATCATGCTCTCTTCCGTCTATCGGCAGTCGTCCCGCCGCGATGCCGCGGTGAATACCGACCTCGAAAACGCTCTCTACAGCCGCTATCCGATTCGCCGGCTTGATGCGGAAGCCTTGCGGGACCGGATTTTGGTCGCCAGCGGCAAGCTCAATCGCACCCAGTTCGGCCCGCCAGTCGCCGTGGAAGAAGACTTCGTCGGTCAGGTCGTGGTGAAGGATGACCAGCCGCGGCGGAGCATTTACTTGCAGACGCGGCGGACCAAACCGGTTTCGTTCCTGACCACGTTCGATGCCCCGGTAATGACGGTCAACTGCGAACGCCGCAGTTCCAGCACCGGTGCCCAGCAATCGCTGATGCTGATGAACAGCGAGTTCATCCTCAAGCAAGCCGGCCTGTTCGCCCAGCGGGTGCGGACCGAAACCCCCGTCGGCTTTGCCAAGGAAGTCGCCCAACCGCTGGAGGCGAAGTTCGCCCGCCATGCCGACGCCTGGCAGTTCGGCTATGGCTCGTTTGATGAAGGGGCGAAGCGCGTTTCGCAGTTTGCTCCGCTGCCGCACTTCACCGGCTCCAATTGGCAAGGGGGCGCGGCGCTGCCGGACCCCGCTGTGGGCTGGGTGATCCTGCATGCGGCGGGTGGTCACGCGGGGAACGATGCGGCCCATGCCACGATTCGCCGCTGGGTAGCGCCGCAAGCAGGAGCGCTGGCGGTGAGCGGCAAGCTCAAACATGGTTCCGAGAATGGCGACGGCGTGCGGGGGCGAATTGTCACCAGCCGCCAGGGGCTGCTCGGCGAGTGGGGCGTGAAGAACAGCGAGAGTGCGAGTGACGTGGCCAACATCGAAGTTCAGCCGGGGGACACGGTTGATTTCGTCCTCGACTGCCGCGGCGATGTGACCTCGGACTCGTTCGAGTGGAACGTCGATCTCAGTTTGCGGGCTCCCAGTGGCGAAGTCGTCACCTGGAACAGCGCCAAGGATTTCCATGGCCCGGCTGCCACGTCACTTCCCCAGCAGATCGCTTATGCCTGGCAAGTCGCCTACCAGCGACCGGCCACCAGTGAAGAAATTGACCTCGGCTGCCGCTTTGTGCTCGCACAACTTGCACAGCTCCGGGCCAGCGGCGACAAGACCGATCACGAACTGACGGCCCTCACCAGCCTTTGCCAACAGTTACTCAGTAGCAACGAATTCCTGTACGCCGATTAGAAAAGGGGTCGGGCGGGGTTTTCGCCGCGAAAACTCCTCCCGACCCCGTCGCTCCGCAACTCCCATGACCAGA
>CAYUJE010000557.1:0-2510 GCA_964444865.1 uncultured Pirellulaceae bacterium
GGCACATCGGGCTGGTCATGGTCATGTCGATCTTGATGTTCGTCTTCCCTTCGGCCGTATTTCCATCGACAGGGAGCAGATCGACGTTGTAGATCAAGCCGAGGTCCACAATGTTGACAAACAGCTCGGGGTCGATGACCTTTTTGAGTTCCTCGCGGACGAGGTCTTCGGAGAGTTCGCGGGGGGCATCGGCAGAGGCTGCTTCTCCCACGGGAGCGGCGGCTATGGGTGGAACCGTGCAATTCTCCGACTTTGCTGCGGGGATTGTCGAAACGGTCTGCATCGGGATTGCAGATGCGGTGGAGGCAGTCGTCGCTGCAGAGGGGGTCCCGTCATTGATACGGACAAAGACCTGTCCGTCTTCCACCTTCACTTCGTGGGCGACGGTATCTTCCGTTGCGGGCATGGTCAGGGCTTTGCCGCTGCGGATATCAAACTTGGCCCCGTGTCGCGGACAAGCGATGGCGTACTCCGCCAGTTTCCCTTCACTGAGCGGCCCGCCGTCATGTGTGCAGACGTCGTCGATGCAGTAAAACTGCCCGCCAACGTGGAACAGTGCGACAATGCGATCCTCCACCTCGACCAGTTGGTGGCCGGGATCGGGGAGGTCGGAGACGGCGGCGACTTTAATGAATTCTGACATGAATCGGAATGACTAAGCACTAATGTCTAATGACTAATGAAAGGCGAGTTAATTCTGCCATTCGACATTAGTCATTAGGATTTAGTCATTTGCCTTTCTCTACACGTATTCTCGAACTTTGCGAAGTATCGCCTGCCCCAACGCTTCCCGCACGCTTTCGATCGTGATCCGGTCGAAAATCTGCTGAAAAAAGCCGCTGACGATCATGCGGGTGGCTTCTTTGCGGGTGAAGCCGCGGGACTGGGCGTAAAAAATCAGTTCTTCATCCACCTTGCCGGTGGTGCTGCCGTGGGTGCAGCGGACGTCGTCGGCTTCGATTTCCAGGCCCGGGATGCTGTCGGCCCGGCTGGCGGTGGAGAGGAGCAGGTTGTCGTTCCGCTGGTAGCCGTTGGTCTG
This sequence comes from uncultured Pirellulaceae bacterium, assembly GCA_964444865.1. Lineage (GTDB taxonomy): Bacteria > Planctomycetota > Planctomycetia > Pirellulales > Pirellulaceae > SXOA01. The sequence goes on from CAYUJE010000557.1 coordinate 1,040, forward strand.
CTGGGCGAGAGCATCGACCTTGATCATGCCGCGCCAGACGGTGCGGGACTTGTCCTGCAGGGCGGCCTTGTAGAGGAAGTCGCTGTTGCATTGCGGGGCGACGTGGTGTTGCAAGGTGTGATAGGAGAGGTGCTGCTTTCCTTCGGTGAACAGCACGCCGTTGACCTGGCTGCTGGCCCCACGACCGACCAACTCCACATGCTGATTTACCTTCGACAGCCGGCTGCCGATGGCGGCGATGGTCCATTGGAGCGAAGCGTCGCGGCCGACGAGGGCCTTTTGATGAGCGAAGTGCCAGACCCCCTGCCCCCAGTTCTGCAAACCCACCAGCCGCAGGCGAGAGTTGGGGGAAAGAATGACTTCCATCGCCCCGCAGTGGAAACCGGCTTCGTCCGCACCGTGGCTGGCGTTCTCGCACATCAGCGTGGCATCAGCCCCGTCTTCCAGCACGACCAGCGTGTGGGCAAGATCGGTTCCGCCCGCCGTGAGAGCCGACAGCATGTGCAGCGGCTCGTCGATGACCACGTTGCGGGGAACGTAGAGGAAATGCCCGCCCGACCAGAACGCGGCATGCAGGGCGGCGAATTTGTCGTAACTGATATCGACCGCTCGGCCGAACAGATGCTTCTGCACCAGGTCGGAATGGGTATTCGCGAGTTCATCCAGACTGCCGAAAACGATTCCCTTGGCCTGCCAGCGCTCTTTGAGCGTCGTGGCGAGCGGTCGGCTGTCGAGTGAGCTCGTCCGGCCGGCAAGATTCACCCCTTCGACCAACAGCGGCTGAGTCGCGTCGACCGCGGGGTTCTGATCGAGGGGGGGCGAGAACTGATTGAGCTTGAAGAGTCGGGTGTCAGTCCGAATCCACTCCTCGTGATTGCGAGCCGGCCAATCCAGCTCGTTAAATATCTTCCACGCCTCGCGGCGCTGCTCAGTCAGCCAAGCCGGCTCGCGGCGGGAGCGAAGGAAGGAATCGAAGGCTTCTTGGGTGAAGCCGGTAATAGTTGCCGTGGACATGGTCTCTTTATCGAGGACTCGAATCGTCAATCATTTGCCAAGTTGCCGAAACACCTTCGTATTCAAACTCTGCTTGCCGCTGTGCCTTTTCGATAGATTCGTGCCAGGTGTCCGCGAGGCATTCCCAATCACTCGTGAACCTGAAAAGGAAAAACATATTAGGTTCACCGGCAATTGCTATGAAACTTGGAACTGCAACTTCTGCCCCGTTCACTTCGTGTCTGCAATTTCCAGTAATCCTGTGCCGCTCATCAATCGGCGACCAACACCGAACAAAAAGCTCGCCGATTCTCGTGGGTACCGACTTGCTCATAAAATGACGGGCAGGCTGGAAGCCTACCCCACTAACCAACCGATCCTTCCATCTGCAACTGAATTAGCCGATTCATTTCTACGGCGTACTCCATCGGCAGCTCTTTGACGAGGGGCTCGATGAAGCCGTTGACGATCATCGCGC
>CAYUJE010000558.1:0-2486 GCA_964444865.1 uncultured Pirellulaceae bacterium
GAGCCATTCACCATGAAGTGGCAACAACTCGTGGTGCTGGCGGTGGTGCAGTGGCTGGCAATGGCCCTCTGGTTTTCCGCGTCTGCGGTGACGGGCTCGCTCAAGGACGAGTGGAAACTTTCCCCGACGGAAATCGCTTGGCTGACCATCAGCGTGCAGTTGGGCTTCGTGATCGGTGCTTTGGCGAGCGCGGTCTTCAACCTCAGTGACCGCATCAAGCCCACGGTCCTCTTGGCGGTCTGCGCGCTCTGCGGAGCGGGCTTCAATCTCATCATTCCCCTTTTTATTTCCGAGGACCTCGGAAGGACCGATGGTGGTTTCGCGCTAGTCATCGCCCTGCGGATGCTGACGGGTGTCATGCTCGCCGGAGTCTATCCCACCGGCATGAAGCTAATGGCGACCTGGTTTGCCAGTGGGCGAGGGTTGGCCATCGGTGTGCTCGTGGGAGCGCTGACTTTGGGAAGCGCCTCGCCGCAACTCATTCATGCTTGGGCCATCGGTTCTTTTAACTGGCGGATCGTCATGGAGATCGCTTCGGCGCTCGCGGGACTCTCGGCGATTCTCGCGGTTTGTTTTGCCCGCGTCGGACCTCACCTGGGCTCCGCCGCTCGCTTTGACTGGCAATACTTCGCCCGCGTCTGGCAGGACCCTGCCGTCCGCCGGGCTAACTTTGGGTATCTCGGACACATGTTCGAACTCTACGCAATGTGGGCCTGGGCTCCCAAATTGCTGGCGAGGAGTTATGAGGCGGTTCATTGGTCGGAGCGCAATGCGGCACTTGCTGGATTTGCAACGATTGCGATTGGGGGCCTCGGGTGCGTGCTCGCCGGCGCTTGGGCCGACCGCATCGGCCGCACCTGGACGACGATTTTTAGCCTCATTGTCTCCGGAGCCTGCGCCTTGATCGCCGGCCATCTTCTCAACCAGCCGCTGCTACTGACGATTGTCTGTTTGATCTGGGGCTTTTCCGTCGTGGCGGACAGCGCCCAGTTCAGCACGGCCATTTCGGAGCTTTGCGACCCTCGCTACGTCGGCACCGCTCTCACCATTCAGACTTGTGCCGGCTTTCTGCTCACGACGCTCACCATCTATGCCGTGCCAACCATCCAGGAACATTTCGGCTGGCCGGCCGCCATGTCGCTTCTCGCCCTCGGACCCGTGTTCGGCATCTGGCACATGGTGCGGCTCCGGTCGTTGCCTGCGGCGACGAAAATGGCGGGTGGGCGGAAGTAGGAGTAAGATTGCAGCATGCCCTACTCCTCCACACTTCGCGGCGAGCGGTTCGTCTTCCCGGATCTGCGGGACCTCCTCGCCAAGGCCAATGAGGAGAAATCCGGCGATCAACTCGCCGGCATCGCCGCGGACAGCGAACGGCAGCGGGTGGCAGCCAAAATGGCACTGGCCGAAGTGACGCTGCGAGAAATCGTGGAGCAGCCGCTGCTTGACCCCGCGAAAGACGATGTCAGCCGGCTGATCCTGGAACAGCTTGACCAGACAGCATTTGTAGAAGTCAAAAGTCTGGCTCTCGGTGAGTTCCGTGACCGGCTGCTAGCGGGTGAATACCTGGGCGAGAACCTGCCTGAGATCCAGCGAGGCATCACTCCGGAAATCGCCGCCGGTTTGGCGAAGCTGATGAGCAACAAAGACCTCATCCTCGCCGCCAGCACTATCCGCAACGTCACTCGCTGCCGCAATACTGTCGGACAACAAGGGGTGCTCGCCATCCGCGTCCAGCCGAATCATCCGGCTGACGATGTGGCCGGGATCCTCCTCTCCGCCATCGACGGGCTCACCTTCGGCTGCGGGGATGCGGTGATTGGGGTAAATCCCGCGGGCGACTCCATGGAAAGCGTCTCGGCAATTCTGCAGGGCCTGGACCGGCTCATCACGGCGCTCGAAATCCCCACCCAGCACTGCTGCCTGGCTCACATCACGACGCAACTCGCCGCGCTGAAGCGCGGCGCTCCCATCGACCTCCTCTTTCAATCCATTGCCGGCACGCAAGCCGCCAATGCCAGCTTCGGCGTCACACTTTCACTGCTCGAAGAAGGCCAGCAGCAAGTTCTGGAACATCACCGCATCCGGGACGTGGCGTGGGTCGGTGACAACCTGATGTACTTTGAAACCGGCCAGGGGAGCGCCCTCTCCGCCGACGCTCATCACGGCATCGACCAGCTCACGCTGGAAGCCCGCGCCTATGGTGTGGCCCGGCAGTTCCATCCGTTTTTAGTCAACAGCGTCGTCGGCTTCATCGGTCCCGAGTATCTGGCGGACGAGCGGCAGATCATTCGAGCCGGCCTGGAAGACCACTTCATGGGGAAGCTCCTCGGACTCCCCATGGGGTGCGACGTCTGCTACACCAACCACGCCGCCGCCGACCAGAATTCGGCCGACAACCTGCTAGTCCTGCTCACAGCCGCCGGCTGCAACTACTTCATGGGGGTCCCCTGCAGCGACGATGTGATGCTCAACTACCAGTCCACCAG
>CAYUJE010000559.1:0-2480 GCA_964444865.1 uncultured Pirellulaceae bacterium
TGCTACGGTTTCTTTCGGGGATGGGAGTCGGCGGCATGTGGCCCACGGGAGTTTCCTTGGCAGCGGAAGCCTGGTCGGATGTCTCGCGTCCGGTGCTGTCGGGACTTCTGGGGGCGTCGGCGAATTTTGGCATTGTACTTCTCGCCGGGATCACCTGGTTTGCACCGGTCGAAGCGGAGAGCTGGCGATGGGTGATGCTCGTCGGGTTAACTCCGGCGATCTTGGGTGTGCTCGTCTTCGTTGTCGTTCCAGAATCTCCCGCATGGCTCCGCACGCGAGGAAAAACCAAGGGTCCAGCGCAGCCCGGCGCGCTGCGCAGCCTGTTTTCGCGCGAGCTTCTGCCGCTGACGCTGATTGGGATTGCCCTGGGAACGATTCCCCTTCTGGGAGGCTGGGGAGTGACAAGCTGGGCCATTCGCTGGACGGAGCACGAAGCACAACTGAAAAAGGACAGCGTGCCGCCGGCATCCGCCCCCCAGTCGGGCATCGGCACGAAAGCCGTCAACCCCGCGGAGGTTAAGTCGGAAGTTTCCAAGGCCCGGGCGATGACCACCATCATGCGAGCCAGCGGCGGCGCACTGGGCAGCCTGTTCGGCGGCTGGATTGCCAATTTGCTGGGGCGACGGCTTACGTATTTCCTGATTAGCCTCTGCTCGTTCGGACTGAGCGAATTCATTTACCTGCGGATGCACCCGCTGGAAGCCGGATTTTCCGCCGCCATCTTTGCCCTCGGGTGCGTGAGCACGGTTTTCTTCGGCTGGCTTCCTCTCTACCTGCCGGAACTTTTCCCCACCCATGCCCGCGCGACTGGTGCCGGCATTTCCTTCAACTTCGGCCGCATCCTGACCGCCGTCGGCGTGCTCGGGACTGGTGCTATTCTGTACTATTTTGGCGGAAACTTCCGCTACTCGGGCGGCCTGATGAGTCTGATCTACGCCGCAGGCATGCTCGTCATCCTGTTTGCCCCGGATACGACGAAGAACCGGGTGGGAATTGAGTGATGCCGATGGTGAACTTTCCTTACCACTCGCCACCGGAGCCGCCGTTACCGTTAGATTAATCGGCAAGGGATTCTCGCCGGTCGCGGCAATGTTGTTGCTTTGGAAAGCCGTCAGCCGATACAATGCAGGCGGAAGGAGCGATGCCATGAAACGTGCGAATTTAGTTCTGCTTGGCGCGAGTTCTCTCCTCGCTTGGGGATTGGCAAGCGTCGCTTTCGCTCAACCTCCCACGACCGTTCAGCTTCCCACGTTTAGTTTCTTCACCGTCAACACGACGGTCTCCGTCCCCGACCGAGGTGGGACGTATCTGGGCGGGCTCCTGCGGGGGAGTGATTCGAGCACCACTCGGGGGCTGGCCCCGTTTCCCGGATTGGCCAATCGAGGGATTGGGAGCGAGCGGAGTGCGGCGGGGATGAGTGTGCGGGCGTGGATTCATGATTTTCGCAAAATGGATGAGTCTCTTTTGGCGGAAGCTGCCTCGCGGCGGGGAGAGACCGATCCCGCTGCTGTGAAGGGGGCAGCTTTGGCGGATAGCCTTGAAGCTGCGCCAGCGGGCAATCCGGCCGCGGGTGAACCGCTCCTTTCCGTGGCCGATATCCGCCGCCAGAACGAGCAGCAGGATGCCGCCCAGCGCGAGGAAGCAATGGCCTATTTCCTCAAGGCCGAGGAATACCGCACAGCCGGAAAGCTGGGGCTGGCGAAGCTGAATTACCAGCGAGCAGCCGCGCGGGATGCGGGGAAGGTGAAGGAGGCGGCGATGAAGCGGATTTTGCAGATAGAAAGTCCGCCGGTGGAAGCGAAGCGGCAAGACGGAGAGAAGGAGAGATAGAGGGAGTTGGATTCTCCCTTTCTCCCCCACTCTCTGTCTCTCCTTCTCCCCATCTTCCAATCCCCCCGCCGCGCGGGTTCAATGGGGGCTTCTTCTCGTGGCGACACGCGGCTCGCGTGTCTGCCTGTTTCGTTATATCGTCTCAAGGAGGCCTACACGCGGGCCGCGTGTGGCTACGTAATACGCCGGAGCATTTTCAATGAGCGCCAAAAAAGTCAATGTCGCGATGGTCGGGCTGGGATTCGGGGCGGAGTTCATTCCCATTTATCAGCGGCACCCGAACGCGAATGTGTACGCCATCTGCCAGCGGAACACGGAGAAGATGAACACGGTTGGCGATCGGTTCAAGATCGAGAAGCGGTACACGAAGTTTGAGGACGTGCTCAAGGATCCCGGCGTGGACTTTGTTCATATCAATTCGCCAATTCCCGACCATGCCTGGATGAGCATGGAAGCACTCAAGGCGGGCAAGCACGTGATGTGCACCGTGCCGATGGCCACGACCGTCGAGGACTGCCAGAAAATCTGCGAGTTGGTGAAGTCCACGGGCCTCAAATACATGATGGCCGAAACGGTCGTCTACAGCCGCGAGTTTTTGTTTATCAAGGAAATGTACGAGAAGGGGGAACTGGGAAAAATCCAGCACCTCG
>CAYUJE010000560.1:0-2477 GCA_964444865.1 uncultured Pirellulaceae bacterium
GGCTCTTTCAGCTCCCGTGCGTAAAACCCTCGCTTGCGCGTCGGGCTAGTGTAAGAAAGTCGCGGCTAGTTGAAGCGGCAACGCTCGTCCTACGCGTATGCCAACTCGACATCCCGCACTTCCGCCGCCTTGAAGACGACTTTCGTCTGCTTAAAGCCGAGGCGCTGGTAAAGGCGGACGGCCCCGCTGTTTTGGGCGGTCACTTCCAAATAGACGCGGGTGTACATAGCCTGGCGAAAGCCCTGTAGGGAGCGATGGACCAGGCAAGAGCCCAGGCCGCGTCCGCGATGCCCTTCGGTGATGCCGATGTTTTGCACCGCTCCGAGGCGATAGCCGTCGTCTGTCTCTTCGAGCATCCCCTGGATGGTCCCGCAGATTTCCGGACGGCGGGCATGCTGCGGCCAGTATTGCACCAGCCAGGTCGCCTCCGGCACAAACCGGCCGCGATGCACAATGTCTTCCATCAACCGCCGGCAGCCGTCGCGGGCCCCCAGGTTGGGAAAGACGTTGGCGTCGATCTCAAAACGGAAGCTCTTGAACTTCACCTCCGCATGGTGCTTGAGCAAATCTTCGTTCCAGGGGAGAAGCTCGTATCCCTCCGCCAGCGGCGGGGCTTCAAAGAGCGGGCCGGACAGGTCGTACTCCATCCGGAGGCGTTTGAAGTAGGTGATGCCCATGGAGGGAGAGGAGTAGGCGGTTGGCAGTAAGCAGTAGGCGGTGGCCATTGCTTCTGGCAATCCTACAGCCTGCTTGGGGGGCGGTCAAATTTCGGGCGAGATGAAGCGAGAAGAGCCGCGGCCGGCAGAGTACGCAGCCGGCATGGTCGGCAGAATCGGAGTCTGCAACCGATGTTACTGTCGGGACGAACGAGGGGTTTTGCGAGGACTCTTGGCCGAGCCATTTTTCTTGCGGGCGCGGATTTCGGCAAGCAAATCGTCCACGCTTGGGTTGCCAAGGATTTCATCTCGTTCGACGGTATAGTTTCCGAGGCCGGCGGAAAATTGGTTCAAGAAGCGTGCTGTATTCACCGGTCCGATTTCCCGGCAGAGCACGCGAATCGCCTCGGCAGTCACTTCGGCCAGCGGTTTGGCGGCGGTGGTCATTGTGAAAGTTCCTGCGCGAGTTCTAAAGGAGAAACGACCTTTACTTTCAAGTCCGTCTGACGCCGGGCCTTTTTCAGTAAGCGATCATCACATGTACATAGATAGTCTACCTTGCCAGATTCGGCGGAGGCAATGTGCAGCGCATCGAAAGCCTTAAACCCTCTCTTTTCCAGTTCCTTGGCGCGACCGCCGATCTCGTCGTCAATTTCAATAGTTTCCGACGCCTTGTCGAGAATACCGTCTGCGAATTCCTTCCGCTTTGCCTGCGGATTACGGTCGTTTTCCAATTGCAGAATGTCCGACGAGCAAAACGAATGCATTCCGTCTTCGCACATCGATAGCAACCCCAGTATCGCTTCGGATTCAAGTGCAACCCGTAACTGCGCCTTGTCATCGAGCGGCCGGTGCAGGCTGCAGGTGTCGAAATAAAGCCTCATGATGAGAGTTTATCATCACAACGGATGTGGTGCACTGTACACAGCGGCCCTGGGACAATCCATCCGCATCGGGTAATCTGGATTTACACCCACCTCATTCTCTCGCAAGAGTTCGTTCCATGTCCCACCCTCGCCCCGATGCCGCCCCCCCCGCTCCCCCCAGTCTGGAATTGACGGAAGGCTGGCATTGCAGCCATCTGTATTACCGCTTTGACCGAGGCGTGATTGCCGCTCTCTCTCCGGACAAAGTGAAGGCCGGCCGCGAGGAAATCATCTCCATCCTCAATCCCGAAGGGCCGGGGGCGACGGCCCGGTTGCAGACCAGCGTGGTCAGTGGCAACAAGGCGGATTTCGGCCTGATGGTGATGGACGCCAGCCCGCTCAAGATCGAGGGAATCAACCAGCAGCTTCTCGCCAGCACGCTCGGGCCGGCGCTCATTCCAACGTACTCCTTCATCTCCGTCACGGAAATCTCCGAGTACGTCCCGACCATCGAGCAATACACCCAGCGGCTCAAGGACGAAGTGGAAGTCGAGGGGAGCCCCGCCTTTGCCGCCAAGCTGAAGGCTTATTCCGACCGGCTCCCCATCATGAACCGCCAGCGGCTCACTCCCGATTTTCCCGCCTGGCCAGCCAGTTGCTTCTACCCGATGAACAAGAAGCGGAAGGTGGGCGAAAACTGGTTCCTGATGCCCTATGCCGAGCGGAACAAAATGATGGCCGAGCACGCCAAAAGCGGCATGGCCTTCGCCGGCAAGGTGAGCCAGCTCATCACCGTCGGCCTCGGCTACGAGGACTGGGAATGGGGGGTCACCCTCTGGGCCCGCAACCCGGAATTCCTCAAGGACATCGTCTACCGGATGCGGTTCGACGAAGCCAGCGCCCGCTACGCCGAATTCGGCCCCTTCTACACCAGCTACATCATGACCCCGGCGGA
>CAYUJE010000561.1:0-2473 GCA_964444865.1 uncultured Pirellulaceae bacterium
GTGATGGCGCCTCCCCAGCGGCCGGCACCGACGTTTTTGATGTCGGCGACTTCGCTTTTGATTTGCTCGCCGTATTCCGCGAACATGGGGAGCTGCCAGACCTGTTCGCCGACGGAGCCGGCGGCCTGGCTGACGGCGTCGCACCAGGGCTGGTTGTTGGTCATCAGGCCGGCCACGTCGTTGCCGAGAGCGACGACGCAGGCCCCGGTGAGGGTGGCCAGGTCGATGAGCCGGGACGGGTTGTGCTGGAGGGCAACGTCGATGACGTCGGCCAGGACGAGGCGGCCTTCGGCATCGGTGTTGAGCACCTCGATGGTCTTGCCGCTGCGGGCCCGGAGGACGTCTCCCAGTTTGTACGACGAGCCGGAGAGCATGTTTTCAACCAGGCCGACGAGGCCGATGACGTTGACAGGAAGTTTGAGCCGGGCGATGGCTTGCATGGCCCCCAGCACGGTGGCGGCTCCGGCCATGTCGCACTTCATGGTCACCATGCCGTCGTTGGGCTTGATGGAAAGGCCGCCGGAATCGAACGTCACCCCCTTGCCGATGAGGGCCAGCGGGGCGTCCCCTTCTTTGCCGCCGCTGTATTTGAGGATTACCAGCCGCGGCTCCCGGTCGCTGCCGCGGGCGACGGCGAGAAGGGAGCCGCAGCGTTCGGCTTCCAGGCGGGCGAGGTCCCAGACCTCGATAGCCAGGCCGCATTCTTCAGCCACGCGAACGGCTTCACTGGCGAAGGATTCGGGATAGATCTCGCTGGGGGGCTCGTTGACGAGGCGGCGGGTAAGATTTTGAGCGTCGCCAAGAATGGTGCCGCTGGCGAGGGCCCCTTTGTCGACGCGACTCCAGAGAGTTTCGCCGGGGGGAAAGTGCTTCTTCTTCGCTTTGTAGAGGTCCTGCCCCACGCAGCCCACGATGCTGCCGGCGACGCCGCTTTCGGCCTGTTCTGGGGACCAGTCGTCAGCCAGATAGTAGCCGACCTTGGCCCGCTCTTTTCCTGCCAGATGCTTCGACGCTGTTGCTGCCGCCCGGAAAGCAACGCCGCGGTCGAAGGTATCCTTGGGCCCAAGTCCGACGACCACAGCCGTGTGGGCCTTCACTCCCGCCGGTCCTAAAATCGTAGTGATCTCGTTCTTCTTGCCACTGATTTCCTTCCGCTCAATCAGCCGCGACAGCAGGCCGCCGGTTGCCTTGTCGAGTTCGGCGGCAGCACCGGCGGGAGGGCTATCGGCATAGACCGCCACCACGACGGCGTCGGCTTCGAGCTGGGTGACGGAAACGGAAGTGGCGGAGACGGGCATGGAAAAATCTCGTGACGGCAAGAGGAAGCGAAAAGTGAGAAAGACATTTTACCGCCGAACCCGCGCCGGATGCAGACCGGGGAAGGTTCAGCGGAGCGCAACGGATTTTTCCGGTTCAACTGGCTATTAGAAATCCGCCAAGGCTTCCTTCTCGGTAGGAAAAACCGGAAACACCTTGCCGATCATGGGACCGAAAACCTCTTGAATTACAGGACTCAGATGGCACAGACGAATCATTCCGGATGCTGCGAGTATCTTAATCCGCAGCTTGATGAGCGCATTGATGAAGAGTGAAGCAAGAATTTGCACGTTGGCAAATACAATCACGAGCTTCGTGTGCCCTTGATCGATCAAAGCGTTCATCTCTTCCGACACTTCCTGAATCACGGCTGGAGAAATCAATTTTTTGTCGAGCAGGCGAATGACCAGCACATCGCCTGATGTCCCGCTCAGTTTCTGAACTTCAATATGTTCGGGCATCGTCTGTACCTCCGTAAAAAAAGTAAGCGGAGGCTGTCTACAGCCGCCACTATTGTTTGAGATGCTTGTCAAAAAACTCCAGCATTGCCTTCTCCGCCTTGACCGCGTCATCCCCTTTGAAGCCGTGGCCGGCACCTTCCAGAGTGAGCAACTCGACTTCGACCTCGGATGCTTTCAGCTTGTCGTGAATCCAGGTGGCTTGCTCGTAGGCGACGTAGGGGTCCAGGGTTCCGTGAATGAGCAGCGTAGGGGCCGCGGCGGGAGTGACCCAGTAGAGCGGACTGGCGATGATGTGCTTCTTGTGCTCGGTCGTGGCGTCACCGCCGAGCCAGAGCGGCAGCACTTCGGCAGCGTCCACGCTTTTGCCATAGGACTTGGTCAGGTCGCTCGGCCCGTAGTAATTCACCACGCAATTCACGCGGGTGGACTGCTCGGGGTTGCCGCCGGTCCCTTCCAGGGAAGGAACATCGCCGGTCACGCCAAGGTACTGAACCAAATGTCCCCCCGCGGAATCGCCGACAACGCCAATCCGCTCGACATCAACGTGGTATTTCGCCGCGTTCGCCTTCAGCCAGCGGACCGCCGCCTTCACGTCGTGTACGGCCGCGGGAAATTGATGCTTGGGAGCCAGGCGATAGGTGACGGTGATGGCCACGTAATCTTTCTCCGCTAGTTGCTTGCAGAGGCCATCCCAG
>CAYUJE010000562.1:0-2471 GCA_964444865.1 uncultured Pirellulaceae bacterium
CGTCCTGGTTTGCGGGAAGGATGAACCCGCGCTGCGTGAAATACTTTGTCACGGCAGATTCAAGCTTTTCGGATACGGTCGCTGCGCTACCAACAGCCGGGGCAAGGATGTCGAACGTGACCACCGTCTCGTTTGTGGCAAGGCTTTTGTTCGCAGCGCGTGAACCGCGCCCGCCCGTCTTGTAAGACCGGGCCTCGGATACCGATACCCCCGCGCTGACGTTGTTCCAAGCAACCTTATACTCACCCTTTAGCGTGACGGGCAAAGGGGTGATTGCCTGGCCACCAACAACCGGGGGAGGCGGAGGTGGTGGCGGGTCGGAAGGTAGGCCCGGCGTGTTGGCAGGGTCACGGTCTAGGATGTTTGTTACAAGCGCAATTCCGTAGCCCGTATTAACGTCCTTGCCTGTTGGCGGCAAGTCATTTGCACACCAAGCTAGATAAGCGCGTAGAACTCCTAAATTTTTGATTTTAGAACCCCATTTGCTGTATGCGATTGCCGTGCAAGCGGTCAAGAACGGCGTGGCCATCGAAGTGCCGGATAGTGTCGCCCATGTTTGCCCTTTATACGTCGAGTTGATGTTTCTCCCCGGCATAGCAACCCACACCTCGTTCCCTGTTGTCGAGTAGCTGGAGCGTGTCAGGTTTTGGTCAAGTGATGCACACGCGATTGAGTATTTGCCATTGCCGGGATAGTTCACACCCGCCCCGCCCGTATTGCCAGCCGCAAACAAAAAGACAACCCCGGCATCGGTGGATTTTTGCAGTTCGGTTTCGACGTTGGCAACGAGCGAAGACCCGCCGCCAAACGAACCGTTACAGACAACGAACTCGCCCCTTGCGATTGTCGCCACATCTTCGGAGCGTTCCGCCGCGATCGCGTTTTTTACCCAATCGAAATTTCCGCTTCCCGAATCGGATAGGATTTTGATAGCCTTATGCTTGACAAGCCCTTTATCCACAAGGGCATCAATCAGACCAAGTTCGTCTGCGCAAATGATACCGTCAACGTGTGTACCGTGACCGTTGCCATCCACCACGCTTGCATCTGTGGTGTAGTTCTTGCCCGGGAGTTGGCCCTGCCGTAGTGCCGTGTGGTCGGCCTGTCCCGTGTCGTACACCTTCACCGTGACCTTGTATGTGCATTCGTTGCGCATACGTTCCACGAGCGCGGGGGTAAGCAGGTAGTCACGACCCCAGTTTGTTTGCCCAAGGATTGAAAGCCGCTTGGTCTTGTTGACCGGGACTTGCTCAATTGGGTCAAGCACAAAATCCGCCCCGCCCTGTAATGCTTTTTCGGCCTCCTTTTCGGCCTTGTTCAATGCCCGCTTGTGCGGGTTGAAGATTTGTGCGTTTGCCGTGCTTGTGAGCATGGCTAGGAGTGCGAACAATAATAGTTTTCTCATGTCGTGTTTGTTTTTATTGTATAGGGAAGGTTGAAGTCCTAGCCTCCACCTCTACCTTTTTGATTGTTTTCGGCGGCCTTGCCCTTGCGTTCTCCCGCGCAATCTCCATCGAGCAAAGCGAGATTTGCCTGTTAAACTCTTCGCGGTACGCTGCAAGCGTTTCCTCTGTATCTGTGTCTTCAGGCAGTGCTGAGTGCATGAACGGGGCTACCACCACCGCGTCGTGGTCTTGTTTTTCACAGGCCCAGAACAGCATTAGAAACAGGGCCGTTAGTGTTGAAATTCGCTTCATCGTTTACGTTTTAGTTCCCTAAATTGGGCGATTAACATTTCTAGTTTCTCGTTGTCGGACTTGTACTTTTCAATCAATTCCTTTTTCAAGTCCTCCTTATCCTTGTTGCACTGTCTTTCGGTAGCGATTATTTGCAGTGTTGCCGCCGCTTGCACTTCCTGGATACGGTTGTTAAGCGCATCGTTTTTGTACGAAAGCCAACCTATTGCAGCGCAAAAAATGAACAGGAGCGTGTAAATGAGGTTGCGACCCCAAACACTTTCGACAAGTTTGAAAAGTAGTTTGTCCATCCATTTTTAAAAATGAAGCGTGAACGTCTTGGATTAAATAAAAAACATTGTGGCATACGGTGTCAAACACCAGACAATTGCGCACATGAGGGCGGACACAACCATTGCCGCTACCAGGTTTTTAAGCCCCGGCGATTTGCTTTCAAGCCATTCGATTATCCGAGAACGCTCGTAATTGCCAAACAGGACAAAAACAAGGGCTATCAAGGCAAGTATGGCGGCTATTATGCGGATTGACATATTTGCTCAGTTTTGTATGTATGTAAACCCCATATTCGTCATGACAAATTTCTTTGTGGTCGTACCAACAGACGCAACGATGTTGCACCGCACGTTGGCGGCGATTGTTGATGTTGGCATATTGGTGGTCATTCTGCCGACGTAAGCCCCATTTATAAAGTACCGGGCCTCGCTCAAAGCCTTGTCCACCACCACCATAAGGACGTAAACCGTGTTTGCCGCAACCGTCACACCGCTATCCGTG
>CAYUJE010000563.1:0-2467 GCA_964444865.1 uncultured Pirellulaceae bacterium
CAAAGGAATGCGACGTGAGCGCTGGCAGCTTGATCCGCAGCACCTGGTTACTCTATTTTTCCCAGCCCGCACCCGACCGCTTTCTCTACAAGGCAGTCAAGGGAAAATCGATCAAGAGTGTCGTGGAAATCGGCATCGGCAGCGGCCTTCGCACCCAGCGGCTCCTGGAAGTACTCGCCTGGAATCCCGCGAACCTTCCCCTCAAGTACACGGGAATCGACCTCTTTGAGGCACGTTCCTCCCGTCAGCCCGGCCTCACCTTAAAGCAGGCCTTTCACGACCTCCGCCGCCCCGGTGTGCAGGTGAAGTTGGTCCCCGGCGATCCCTACGACGCGCTCGTCCGTACCGCCAACGGCCTTACCGGCACCGACCTCGTCATCATCTCCGCCGACCAGGATGGCGAATCGCTCCAGCGAGCCTGGACCTACATGCCCCGCATGCTCCACGCCGGCTCGCTGATCTTTCAAGAAGACGGCGATCCCAAGACCGGCAAATCCAGCTATCGCCGACTGACGCTCCTCGACATCCAGCGAAACGCCGCCGTCGCCAGCCGAGCGATGAGACGTGCGGCGTAAAAGTGGGGTAGGCTTCCAGCCTGCCCGGACCACTTTGCGCCACTAATTCAATGAAATCGTGCGACCCTCTAGCTGGCCTTCTTCATGCAATTGGCGTAGCACCCTGTCGATGACTTCGGTGGTCAGTTCGCTAACTACGATCATGTGTAATTCGCCGAGGTGCATCCTGACCGTCGTTCCCTCGACACAATCGCCGATGGCTGAAAGCTGGAGAGGGGTAATGAAGAACAGCCATCGTTTATGGCCGCCGAAATCGATTGTCACTTCCACAGTATCCGTCAGCGGATCACTGATGGGATCATCAATTGTGTAGGGCAGCATCCGTCTATATGATCCGGAGTATTCTCGTAGTCCTCAATTCGCCATTCGAATTTCGTCATTCGAATTTCGGGTTTGCTATTTCCCCGCGTCCGCTTTCGCCTTCTTCTCCTGCTCCGCCGATAGCTCCGGGTTCGGCTTGGCGTCCCCTTCTTCCAGGTTGAGGATCCACTTGATGCCGCCGAGGAGCGATTCCTGGTAGGTCTTGTCCTCCCAGACGCTTTCGTTGTGACCCAGGCTCATGTGCATCGCCTTGCCGTCGCCGTAGTTCTTCACCCACAGGATCGGAACGTGCCGCGGCTGCTTGAGCTTGGTCTTGGCCATGTTCAGGCTCATCAGCACCCGCACCTTCTCCGGCTGCCAGTTTTTGAACTGGTAAATCTCGTCCTGGATTTCGAATTCTTCCCCCCACGGCTTGCTGGCGGGGTGCTTTCCATCATGCACGGTGATTGTCACCTTCTCGCCGCTCCCCCAGGGGTGGCCGTCGAACGTCCCGCCGATCATGTCCCAGTACGGCTTGTAGTTGTGGAACGTATCAGCGGCCGAGTGCGTGCCGATAAAGCCGTGCCCCTTCTGCTTCAGCCAATCGTTGAAGAAATACTCCAGGTTCTCCTTCTCAATCGGCAGGTCGCCGGTCGTGTAAAACCAGACGATATCGTAGTTCTGCAGGTTCTCCTTGGTGAAATCCTTCTTCGCGTCCTGCGTGCAGTCCACGCGAAACAAGTTGCTCCGAATTCCCATGTCCGTCACCGTCTGCTCCGCGGGAGACAGTTTGCCTTCCTTCCGCGTCACGCTGCCGTGCTTGAACCCCGCACTCTGCGACACCATTAAGATGCGATAGCCGCCGGTCCGCGGCTTGACCTTCTCGATCTCCGCTCCGTTCGAGGCGGACCAGGTGACGGAAAACCCAAACGCGAGCGAAGCGAGGCGGAGCCACCAGCGACGATTCATGAGACACCTAGTAGTTTTCAGTTTTCAGGGATTTCGGGTGCGAACCACCAGCATAGCATCCGTGAGTTGGGTTGGGAGAGGGGCGAGCCTGTGGCGACTCGTAGGACGGCCTCCTCAGGCGGTCTGTCCACTCCAACTATTTCCCACGAATTAACATTCCCTTAATCGCCGCCGCCGGCCGATGTGTGTCCAGGTGATAAGCCGCCGATAAGGCCCGTTTGATACACCTTTTGCGCGATTCATTTCGCGTGAATCACGTTCACCCAAGCCATTGCCCGGCAGCCACTTGCGGCGATTCAAGCATCGAAAACGGGCCTAAATCAGCCGGTTTCTGATACACCAAAACCGCCGCCATTTCGGGGGATGTATCAGCGATTTTATAACCTGTTTTTCAAACAGTATTACGCCATCGCTGACGTCCTTAACGGCAACTCTTCTTCCCTTACGACCCAATTGTCAGAGAACACACCTTCCGTGACCTCGCGCGCAGCTCCGCCGCTCATGGCCTATAGTATACAGATGTTTCATTCCTGTCAAGGGGTCGGCAAGATTTTTTTGCGAAGAGGCCGCCCTCGAACACTAGCCCGACGCGCAAGCGAGGGTATTCCGCGCCGCACCATGAG
>CAYUJE010000564.1:0-2460 GCA_964444865.1 uncultured Pirellulaceae bacterium
CCGTGATGCCGAAGGCAGCACGGGCGGCTGCGTCGTAACTGGCGTGGGACATCGACGCCGGTTGTTCGATCAAGGATTCGACCGCCCCCAAGCTGACCGCAAGCTGAAACAGCTTCGTCGATTCGCAGACCTTCTTCGTCTTGGCGAAATCCCCGCGGACCTCGAACGTCAGCATCCCGCCGAACGCACCGTCCATCTGCGACTTGGCAATATCGTGGCCCGGATGATTCGGCAGCCCGGCATACAGCACGCGGCTCACATGGCTGTCTCCGCTCAGCCACTCGGCCAGCTTCATCGCCGTCCGGGACTGCTCCCGCACCCGCAGTTCTAGCGTCTTCATGCCGCGGCTGGCAAGGAAGGCTTCCAAAGGACCCATCACCGCGCCGGTGGCGTTTTGAATGAAGTACAGCTTGTCCCGCAGCTCCTTGTCCTTCACGACGAGGGCCCCGCCGAGCAGATCGCTGTGGCCGCCGATGTACTTGGTGACGGAGTGCATCACAATGTCGGCCCCCAGTTCCAGCGGCCGCGTCAAAACCGGCGTGGCAAAGCTGCTGTCCATGCCCAGCAGGATCTTCCGCTTTTTGGCGATTGCCGCGACGGCCCGAATGTCGGTAATCGACATCAGCGGATTGCCCGGGCTCTCAATCCACAGCAGCTTGGTCTTGGGCGAGATAGCCGCTTCAAACTTCGCCAGGTCCGTGCTCGCTGCCAACGTCACCTCAATCCCCGCCCGGTTCACAATCTTATGCAGCAGCCGAAAAGTGCCGCCATAGATATCCGCCCCGGCCAGGATATGGTCCCCGGTCGATAGAAGCTGCGTCACGCAGTGCGTCGCCGCCATTCCGGTCGAAAACGCCAGGGCATACCCGCCCCCCTCCAGCGAGGCCAGCGTCGTCTCAAAATTCTTCCGGGTCGGATTGCCGCTCCGCGAATAATCAAACTCTCCCCATTCCCCCGCCCCCGGCTGCACAAACGTGGAAGCGAAATGGACCGGCGGCACCACTGCCCCCGTCTGCGGGTCGTGCTCGTTGCCAACGTGGATAGCGCGAGTTCGGAAGTGCATGAGGGAGAAAGAATGAACAAGGAGTAGTGCAAAGTTTGAAGCTGATTATAGCTCCTTCATCAATTCAATGGGCGTTACCCTGAGTTATCCTCCTTCCAACACGAGAACAGTGTTTCCTTCGCATAGTTTGAAAGATCATTGCGCCGTAGTTGTAGGCCGAGCGATTGATTGACCGGCGACACCAGAAATCCAATGAGTTTGCCTTCGCGCAAGAGGAGCGTTTCGCTGTTGAACAACATCCAAATGCCATAAGCGAGCCGGTCCTGCACTTCGTGAGCAGTTTCTTTCTCGAGTCTGCGAAGCAGTTCGACAGCGACGTCATCCGGTGTGATGCCGTACCGGCTGACAAGTAAATGGACGATCACACTGGTAGTGTCCACTTGACGCCCCGTCCCAATTTGGGCGTACAACGCATTTGAACTCATGGCCTCTGCCTTAGACGACAATAGTCCGTCCAGAAAAGAATGTGCCAGGCTCGCTGGTAAGCGATTGAAGGCAGCGCAAGCAAGTTCGCGGACTTCGCTAACAGACATCCTGCTCGCGATGCTCATCGCGAACTCTGCGGGAGAGTAGTCGTCGTCCGGCGGATCGCCGTCGCACTTTAGAACAGCATCGATCGTTTCAGCAATCAGTCGGCTGTTTTGCGGCATGCCCATTGTCTCGTTCAACTGCCTGCCGGGGTAATTGCATTTGTTGGTGCACTTGGTCCAGCACCAACAGTCAGAGGAAGCGGTGGCATCGCCGCACTTGCATTTCGCGACATGATTTCCGCTCGATGATGGTACAGCGCCGCAAGCAGTTGCTCGTCGTCGATGTCCCACAGCGTCCGTCCCGTCTGGTCTTCACCAAGAAATCCGATATGTGCCAGAAGTTGACCGAGACGAATGTCGTCAGAAAGCTCGCAAAGTTCTAAGAGGACGGAGAGCGCTTCTCGCTGAGTGCTGGAAATCATTGCAATGTATCTCCGATTTTAGGGTACGACGCCAGTGCTCGGCGAAGCCGCCCGATCACTTCGACACGAACGGGCGTTCCTGGAGCGAGCTTGGCAATCCTGGTCGCTCTCGTTACTCCATTATAAATCAGGAGCACGCCATCGGCACCCTCGTACGCCACAATCGGCGGCATTCCCGCGGTTGACGCTCCGAATCGGGCAATTTGGCGTGCCAATTTGACGGCATCGGCAACTGGTCGGGAAGGTGGAACCCGCAGTTCCCGAGGATCTACATCACGAAATTCGGAAGCCATACAATCCGCTCGACGGTGCAAAAACCGAACCTGTTCTTCAGCCAAGAGTACCGAGGTGTAGTCCTCGATACAAGCTACGGCAACGAGCCATCAACATTGCCGCAAACTGCTAAAATGAACCCGCCCAACCTTGAACATCGAACCTTGAACTT
>CAYUJE010000565.1:0-2407 GCA_964444865.1 uncultured Pirellulaceae bacterium
CACCAGGTCGGCGAGGGCGACGGGCTCGAGCCGCGTGCTGCCGGTGAGGAAGAAGTCGCGCAGGCGGTGCACCACGTCCGCGGCGCGCGAGGATTCCGCGACCATGCGCCGGGTCGCGTCCTGCAGCTGCTCGCCGCGACCACTAGCGACGTCATCCTCGTCTCGCACTTCAATCCCATTCGCTGCATCCTCGGCCGCGCCCTCGACAGGACACGCGAAGAAACGCTCAAGCTCCACATTCCCAACGCCGTGCCCATCGTCCTCGGCTGGAATGGAACCTTTTCGCTGGTCGAATCGCCAGACCTAAGTTCCTGGGAATAGGGCAGCCCGCAGCAAGTAGCCCCTCCGATCGCACGGCACAACTCGCAGACAGAGCACGCATTGCTTCCGCTGCTGATCCGTACCGATCCGATTCCCCCGTCCAATCCGGTGCGTCATGTAAGTCTGGTTGGTCTCTTCAGTTGAAAGGAACTGAACATGTGAATTGCTCGTTCAGCATGTAGCCGACTGGGCGTGCGGCAGAGCGATCTGTCGTGCGAAGCCTCGGAAGGCGAAGGTGTCAGCCGTAACGCAAGTGAACCTGTTTCGGCCTCGTTAGACAAATGGGAGCGGCCAGTCCGGCCGGATCGGATGAAGCCTGTCAGCGATTGCCAAGCAACGAGCACGTGCAGCGGTCGCGTTCCCCGGGGTGAGAGAGGACGGCGGGCATCGACAGACCGATCAGGAACATGAGAGCCCCGGCCCAGCGACGAGCTTTCGTGGGAAAGACCGTCCACAGACCGCGGGAATAAATAACCGGAGTCTGGCTGGTTCGGGAGTCGGAGGGGTTCATAGTAGCGACGAAGCCGGGTAACGCCGGGGGAGCGAAGGGACCCTGCCGAGAACTTGTTTCCACAAGAGGAGGAGCGACCCGCTTGGAAGAAATTCCCGCTACGGACAGGCGTGCTGCGACCACGGACGACCAACCCCCGGACACTCCGGAGGTGAAGTCGGGCGTCAAGCTGCCGCTGGAAGTCTCTCAACTGAGGTGGAAGCTGGGCCGCAAGGCCAAACGGGAGCCGAAGTTTCGGTTCTACGCCCTGTATGACCGGATTTATCGGTTCGACGTGCTGACGGCGGCGTGGTGGCTGGTCCTCAACAACAACGGCTCTCCAGGCGTCGATGGCATGTCCTGCCAGGACATCATCGATGGCCCCGGAGCGTCGCAATTCCTGAAGGACCTTCAGGAAGAATTGCGGACCAAACGCTATCAACCGCAGCCGGTCAAGCGTGTGTACATTCCCAAGCCGGACGGTCGGCTGCGTCCTCTGGGCATTCCAACCGTCAAGGATCGGATTGTTCAGATGGCGACGCTGCTGATCCTGGAGCCGATCTTCGAGGCGGATTTCCTGGACACTTCGTTCGGGTTCCGGCCTGGCAAGAACGCGCACCAGGCGGTGGATGCGATTCGCAGTCACCTCGCCGCGGGCTACCGGGAAGTGTACGACGCGGACTTGAAAGGCTACTTCGATACGATTCCTCACGACCAGTTGCTGGCCGCAGTCCGCATGCGAGTGGTGGACCGCAGTGTCCTCAAGCTCCTGCGGATGTGGCTCGAAGCGCCGATCGTGGAACGGGATGAACAAGGCCGCACGACGGCTCATCGTTCCCAGCAGGGAACGCCGCAAGGTGGAGTCATCTCTCCCTTGCTGGCGAACATCTACCTGCACTGGTTCGAGGTGCTGTTTTATCGGCCCGACGGTCCCGCCACCTGGGCCAAGGCCAAACTGGTGCGGTACGCGGATGACTTCGTCATCCTGGCCCGCTACCAAGGCCCACGCCTGATCCAGTGGGTGGAATCGACCCTCGAAGGACGCTTTCAGTTGACCATCAACCGGGAGAAGACTCGCGTGGTGCGGCTGAATCAGCCGTCGGCTAGCCTCGACTTCTTGGGTTTCACGTTTCGCTACGACCGCGACCAGTACGGTAGCGGCCGACGCTACCTGAACGTGTTCCCCTCGAACAAGGCGCTGGCCCGTCTGCGGGAAAACGTGCGGACGCTGACCGGTCCGGACCGCTGCTTTCAACCGATCACCGAAATGATCGGCGAATTGCAGCGTCGGCTTCGCGGCTGGCGGCAGTACTTCCAGCATGGCTACCCGCGTGTCGCCTTTCGAAAGGTCAACAAGTTTGTGCAAGATCGCTTGCTCCGTCAGCTCCGACGTCGCAGTCAACGGCCCTTCCGCGTGCCGGCAGGGGTCTCGTCCTACACCCACCTCCAAGCCCTCGGCTGGAAGCCTCTGTAAGACCCGCTGATCCCCGTGCATGCCTGTGTACCAACGTTTTCGGGTAAGCCGGATGCGGGAAAACCGCCCGTCCGGTTTGATGAGGGGCGAGGAGCATCTACGATGCTCCTCGCCTACTCGAC
>CAYUJE010000566.1:0-2402 GCA_964444865.1 uncultured Pirellulaceae bacterium
TCCATTTGTCTACGTCTACGGAACCTGTCAAAACGCGGCGAAGTGGTGGGTTTCGTAGACAGTAGACGCCAGAGGCTGGGCTGGCGAACTGACCGCGATTGTGGCAATCTGTCTGGCAGTGTCACTGGCCGCCGTTAACTTGCCCGGCGCTTCCTCTTTATCTTCGCGGTGATTTCCGGGAGGAGCACTTCTTCCAAGTAGCGGCGGAAAGCAATTTCTTCGTGCAAGACTTTCATGATTAGCTTCACGTCGCGACTGACCGTGGCGCGATGCACACCCAACTTGCGGGCAATTTCGGACTGGATTCCCCAACGAAACCCGCCTGCACAATACATCTTGGCCACTTCCGCCTGACGAATGAGTGCCATCGACTGCCGCACCGCGTTGTACTTCCGCCGGCCGCCCGCTCGACGGCTAGCTTCGGAATCGTTGGTACCACAACCCCAATTTCCGTCCCGCATGGAAGGGCTCCTGAAAAGGGCAAATCGTCGGCGAAAGCCGCATTTTAACACTGCCGTGGACGTTGCGTCCCCGGCCGTTTTGTTGCTCGCATATGCCCACCTCTTTTTCGAACCGGATTAGCGTGCTATTCGCCCATAAGGACTGGTTTGCAGGCAGGCTCTTTGCTCACGCTGCACCTGTCCGCAGCTTGCGGGCCAGATTGAAGGCGGCGGAAAGCTCGACGGATACCTCTTCCACCTTGCGGGCCATTGCATATTGCCAGTGGCCATAGCTCCCGTCGGCGTTCAGAGCGGCAACCCACCGCAGGGCGGCTGCCCGCTTCACTTCGTCCAGCGGATCCCATCCTTTTGTCTCCAGCACCAGCTTGAAGTCCCCTTCCACCGCCAGCCGCACGACAAAGTCAGGCAGATAGTCGTGCTTCTGTCCGTTGTGCAGGTATGGAATGGCGAAGCCTAGACCCGCATTCTTCACAAACGAAGTCGTCGCTGGGTGCTTGTCAATATGAAAGGCCGCCGCCTGCTCCCAGCGAATTGTGTCGGCAATGACATAATTCACATGGGACTTTACTACCTCTCGCACGTCTTTGCCGGTCCAGTGGCTCACGTCCGCAGTGGAAATCGCCCGCCGGTTCGCCTCGTACCGAGGAACCTCAGGGGCCTCGCCACGGGATGTATCTGGCCGGATCGCGGACAAGAGCCGTTCGATGGCCTCGCCATACCAGTGCCCTGCCACCAGGTCGATTTTCTTCGCTGGCGGAACGGGGATTACCTTCTTATCCACGAACTCCCGCACAATGGCGAGCAACTGCGGAAAGAGCACGTGTGGCGTCGCCTCGCAGTGTCCTTGCTCCAAGTAATTCTTCGTTAGCGCCCGGGCGATGTCGAATTCCATCTCCTGCAACCGGCGGCGATACGGCTCCAGGGTCACATCCTCGCTCCGCCCTGGCCCGGAAAGGGTCATCTTCCCCCGGTCGCTCATGGAAAGCCCCTTCACCTCTGTCTGCAGCGGCGTTTTCAGCGGGTCGATCATAACCGGCGCGACCTGTCCCCAGTTAATCGTCACCCGGTTCCGCACCGCCTGCGTGTAGCCTTCTACGCGAGGAATCTCGATTTCGAGATGGGCCTTCGCTGGAATTGCATGGACGTGATGCCGCTTGGGACGCGGAGTTGCCGCGCCGGCCGGGTTCGCCTTGAACGGAATCACCTCGAACGGGACGCCAAAGACCTTGGCTACTTCTTCCGTTAGTAGGCCATTCTCATCCGGTTCGTAGTCCATCCGCCGCAGGCCGCGCCCGACCACCTGCTCGCAGAGGAGTTGCGACATGAACGGCCGCAGACCGATGATGTGGGTCACTGTGTTGCAGTCCCACCCTTCGGTCAGCATCCCCACGCTCACAATGCATCGCACGTCCCGCCCCGGTGGATGTAATGGCCGCTTTAGCTTGTGAGCCAAATCCTCAAAACCTGGCTCATACTGCTGTCTTCCGGAGGCGTCCCGAGGCCAGTCCAGCTTTCCCACCGTGTTGAGTGTGGCCCGCATCCAGAGGGTTTCATCCCTCTTAGCTCCTTGGAGATCGTCCGTTTCTCCCACCGCTTTGCTGTCCACGCGAATCGTGTGCTCCACCTCCTCCGTGTTCCGAAAACCCCGAATCTTCAGCGTTGGAATCCCCGCCGGCGGCTTATCCTCGGCAATCCACTCGTACATCACCTTGGCCAGAGCCGTGTTCTTGCAAACGATGATGAAGACCGGCGGCCGCGGATCGTCCAGTTCCTTGTCGCTCCCACGCCGCTCGAATTCCTCCTGCCAGAGCCCCGCCAGCATGGCAATCGGCGTGTTGGCATATTTCAAAATCGCCTCCGGCTTGGGGTTCGCCTTCCGCCCGCCGCGCTCCGTCGCCGTGAGCTGCGGCATGATCCAGTGCCAGATGTTAAAGTACCCCG
>CAYUJE010000567.1:0-2401 GCA_964444865.1 uncultured Pirellulaceae bacterium
TACTAAGCAAACAACTTACCTATTTGGTGCTCGATGCCCACAAGAAGGGGCTCAAAAGTTGAGCTGTCCCGGACGGGAGTCTTCGTTAATTGTTCGGCATTTGCATGCCGGCCGCTTATAATCAGCGGAGCACGGATGCGACGTAACCCATGGACGGGAGTCTCTCAATGAAATCTGGCCTTACGCTGCTCGAACAGCGACCACTCGACTTCGAAAATCGACTCTGCCGCCTCTTCGCCAGAATCGCCAGCTGGTCCAATCTTGATCACCGGCTCATCGAGGCCGGCTTCCGAATCATGGAGGCCTCAATCGACCAGGGGCTCGATGAAGCTGGCATATTCCTGGGTAACCGCGGGTACCCAGAGTTTCTCGACAGCTCCACGCTGGCGGCCATGGTCACCACCGGCATCCGCGAGGCGCATCCCGGATTTCTATGGTCAGACCACTTGGAGACTATCTGGGCGATTGCCTCACCACCTGCCGGTGCTTCGACGTCCCTCGCGATCTCGCCCCCGTCTGAGCTGTGGATGCTCGACCCCGAGCGCCGCCTAGGCTATCGCTGGGGCCTCGAGAATGAGTACATGAATCTGTCGACCTACGGATTTCCTGAAGACAGTTGTTATTGGCGGGAATTCTATGAGCGTTTGGATCGGCAGATCGACTTGCAGCGGACGGAGACGGCATTGCGACTGATGCTCCACCTGGCATCGGCGGTAGCCGTCTCGGGGGAGACCAACGTCGTCTTGGATGTGGCCGCCATCGCCCCGGAGATCATCACCGCCGAGCCCCTTGGCCCGCTTGGAGATATGAAGGGTGAGCTAAGCGATGCCTTAGACATGCTGCAGTCCATGCGCTGGGCCCAAGTAGAGTTTGTCGCCGATAACTGGCGACCCCAACTCGGCGAACCAAGCCGAGTCGTGGGAGGCTATCGATGGACCGATGAGAGCCACGTTTCGGTATCCGTCAGTCCGAAAATTGTAGACGTGATCGCCATGTTTTCCGTAGAATAATAAAACATCCCGAGAGCCGTAAAGCATTCAAAACCACGGAACAAAGTCATGGAAGACGCCGATCCCAGAGCTGCATATTCTGGTGGCAACGCTGCCGGCGGTGACGCCAATACTCAATTCGGCTTAGCAGCTGTCGCCCAACATCAGCAACAGCAGCTTGCTGAGGCACCGAGCCAGAATGCCCCTGCCGCCGCCGCTAAGCGGAGGTACCTCACGGACACGAGCCCTGGCCTGGCCGGAGATACCTTGGCAAAGGTCGGAATGGCAACACAGCTCGGAGATACCATCCGGCAGATCCATACCGCGAATGCCCTGGAGGCAACATTAGCGCCCCTGCATGGAGCGGGCCTCGGCTCGGCTGGGTATCAAGCCATTCGCGATCAAGCCTTGCGCGACAGCGGTTCTCCGACCGACCCCATTGAGGAGATGCTCATCGAGCAATTCGTGCTGTGCAACTACCATCTTGGCCAGCTGCATGTCCGTGCCGCGCAGGCCAAGTCGTCAGAAGCCGCCAAGGTGTTTTATACGGCACTCGCTCGAATGCAAGCAGAATCTCGTAAGCTGGCATTGGCCCTGCAAGCATATCGAACACCGCCCAAGACAAGCCAGTTCATGGTGATTAAGCAGGCAAATCTCGCCGCTGGCGACCAGCAAGTGGCATTTCTCGATCAAACAAAAACTTCTCCAGGAAATATTTGTAACCATGACAACCAACTTATTCCCGCCCAGCGAGAAGGAGTCCCCCAAGCCATCGAAAACCAGGCCGAAAACTGCCAGCCCGCGACGCGTCGCGGCCGCCCGCGCAAACAGCCGAAAGCGTAAGGGTTTCACTTCTGAGGGTCTTGAAAGAGTGCGTGCAAGCACCTTGAAGCACCGCCCTTGGGAGCATTCGACCGGGCCCAAAACTGCTGAGGGCCGCCGGCAATCCGCCCTCAATGGCAAGCGCCGGCAAATGGGACCGATATCAGTCCGGGAGGCTAGGCGGCGGGTGGCGGCCTTGGAGGAGGCCTTTAATGGGGCCCAGGAAGCCCGGCAGATGGTGTACGAGGCCTTGTCCGGCCGAAGCATGAATGAGCAGGACTTTGCCGAACTCGAAATGTTGATGGGGGGATGACCATGGAGTTTGAAGAGGACTACTTCGATGGCGATGCTGGGGAACCGCGACCGCGGCGAAAGGGGCGACGCAAGCCGAAGCCGGACATAGAGTTTGAGCCGGCAGAGGACACCGCTGCTGCGCCAAAGCAGGAAATCGCAACCGTTCAGCCATCGCTGACCGATTGGCCTTTACTGCCAGTAACGGATCTCTACCTGCTGCGTCCAGATCATTGGAGACGGCCGATCAACTGGCTCTGGAAGCTATCGACGTACTTTCTGCAGCGGAAACGAAAGCC
>CAYUJE010000568.1:0-2400 GCA_964444865.1 uncultured Pirellulaceae bacterium
TCGGCCTCACCAGCGGCTACGTCCCCCGCTTCGTCAAACAATACGCCGACCTCCGGACCATCATCTCCGATGCCGCGAAGAACTACATCAGCGACGTGCAGAGCGGGAAGTTCCCTGGGGCGGAGCAGGAGTTTAAGTAGCCTTGAGTAGTGTTGCTACGCCGGCTGAAACCGGCTTCGACTACGAAATTGCAGCGGCTTTGCACGCCAAGTAGTTCTTGACAAGGTACTGGATTGCCTCACCGTGGTCGTCGGTATAGGCGTTTACAGTAATCGTCAGGTGCATTCCAAGTTGGCCGAATTCTGGCGTTGTCACATCATAGAAAAGGTTCTTCGCGTTGACTCCTTTAACGAGGAGCCGGATAAATTCGGCTTCAAATCGCTTAATTGTCTTGTGTCCGGATGCTTGGTAGGCGGGCCAATCGCTTTTCTTCGCGAAAAAGTAGTCGAAGTGCTCCTTGTACTTGCAGGCTTCGAGGGCCGTGCGGACAGCGGCATTGAGCAGTGCCGAATCGGAAAACTTTGCAATCGAGGCACCGCCCGGAATTTCCGCCATTAGGCCCCCGTGGTTGTACACGGAAGCGACGATAGCGTGATCGGTTTCCGGGCAACAGTAAACGTTGCATGCCTTGAAGAATTCTCGCATGGGGCAATCCGGTTGTTTGGTGGATGTAGCTTTTTTTTGTCCTTGTTCACACGCTCAGCGTGGGAACAGACGGCATTAACACTTCGCGTCGTACGTCGATGAGGGTGGACGATGCTTAGTTAGCATACGAGGACGCAGAGCGTCGAAAAAGGGCGTTCCCACGGAGACCGTGGGAACGAGGAATTGCTGCGGGTATCCGTGTCGCAGCCGCGGTAGCGGCGACCGGAACCGAGCCCACGGCGCAGCCGTGGGTAAGACGGCGACACGGAAACAGAGCCGCGGCAGCGGCGATTGAATGGCCGCATCGTGGGAACTTTTCTCCAAAAACGGACGACGCGAAATGGAATCGGCCCTCTCGTCGGTGCGGGACGACAACGTGGGAGTGGAAGGTGAAAACCCGGAGGGCGAGGCGCTTTTGACTGTTGACTTCCCCCCTAAATAAGGCGCATGCGATACCTTCAAATCGTGATGACCCATGGAGATGTAAACTCTCATTCAGCCCTCGGCTCTGCCCCCAGCCACACGATGTTGCCGTCAGGGTCGGCGATTTTCATCTCGCAGGCCCAGGGCTGGTTCGCAGGGGCCTGAAGGACCTTCTCGCCGGATTGCTCAATGCTCTCAAAGTTCGAGTCGTTTTTCAGGCCGATCCACACCGTGCTGGGAGATCCCTGTTCGCAGGCTTGAAGCATGATGCTGCTGCCGTCTCGGCCAACCGAGCAAATCTGGCCGGCATTCCACTCCCCGTTAAACCCAAGAACACGCCGAAAGAATTCGATGCTGCGCTCAAGGCCGCTGACGGCCAGGACTGGGATCGTATTTTCGATTAGTTTGCGCGACATGGTATCGACATCGCCTAACTCGTGATGAGCCTGAACTGATCGATTGGAACGCTGCCCAGAACGGTTGTCAACATTTTTCACCGGCATTCCAGGGCTATTCAGTGTTTCAGCCGGTGCCAACACTAGCCCGCCGCGCAATCCAGGGAATTGGGCGTCGCACTGGTGCAAAACGCTTTTCCCTGGCTTACGCGGCGAGAAAATGCGGGGGGGAATTACCGCGGAGGACGCTGAGTTCGCAGAGGGGGAATTCTGGCAAAGCGCTGCCGCGGCTGCTGCCAATTTGTAGCCGCAGTAGCGGCGACCGGAATCGAGCCCACGGCGCAGCCGTGGGTCAGACGGCGACACGGGAACAGAGCCGCGGTAGCGGCGAAAGAATGGCCGCATCTCTGGGAAGGCATCTCTAACGTGGATTCCCCCGCGGCGATGTTCGTTTCGCGGTCGCGAGGGGCGCGCTAAAGGCCAAGCTTCTTTCACCCCTGCCGGGGTTTGTCATTGTCATTCCCGCTTGCCCACCCACAGCTGGCGCTGTGGGCTTGGTTCTGGTCGCCGCTGCCGCGGCTGCGGTCCAAGGGGTGAATTGCGCAACTCGCTCGCTCCCTCGCTTGCGCATCGGGTTAGTGCCAAAACTGGCCGGCTAACTCGTTGGGCTGCCTAGAGTTACGGAATTGTTGAAAATCTTTTGCGAATGCCTTGACGGTGACATGCGGGAGTGTGAACAATTGGACAAATAGACGCGGTAGGGTGCATGGAGCGCAGCGGAATGCACGCGTGAAGGACGTTTATTTCCGGGGAAATCAGCTCCAGGAAAGAAGGCGGAATACGCGTGCATTTCGCAGAGCCTCATGCACCCTACAGAGAGTAGTAGGGTGCATGGAGCGCAGCGGAATGCACGCGTGCAGGGCGTTTATTTCCGGGG
>CAYUJE010000569.1:0-2394 GCA_964444865.1 uncultured Pirellulaceae bacterium
GTGGCGAATGACCACCGCGTCCACGTTCATGGCCTCGATATTCTTGGCCGTGTCTATGAAGGTCTCCCCCTTCGCCACGCTGCTGCCGGAGGAAGAAAACTCGACGGTATCCGCCCCGAGGCGTTTGGCGGCGAGCGAAAAGCTATTGCGGGTGCGCGTGGAGTTTTCGAAGAACAGGTTGGCCAGGGTTTTGCCGGAAAGGACGCTGAGCTTGGTCCGGCAATCGTTCGTCGCCGACTTAAAAGCGGCAGCCGTATCGAGAATGCAGGTGATCTCAGCGGCGCTAAGACTTTCCAAATCGAGCAAATGGCGGCGTTTCCAGACCGCGGGAAGATGCGCGAAGTCGGCGGCGAGAGTGCTCATGAGTTGCTGGATGATTCTAATCAACCGGCAACCGTTTGGGGAGCGGGGAGGAACCCATTCTCTGGGATTCGCTTAGCCGGAATAATAGACAAGGGCCAGCGCTCCGAGGATGATGGCGATGACAGCGAGCGCGTCGGGCTCCAGTAGCCGACTTCGCCGTTCGACATTATAGAGTTGGCCGATGATCACAACGCTGGAGGCGACAATCACCGCAAAGGCCGAAATCGTGTGGCTCTGGCTGACGGCGGCAAGTATCGTTCCTGGAAAGGCCAAATCGAGCGGCAGTAAGAGCAGCATATTGAAGGCGTTGCTGCCAAAGACATTGCCGACGGCCAGGTCAAAGGCCCCCAAACGAATGGCCGCATAGGAAGCGGAAAGTTCCGGGAGCGAGGTGCAAAGGGCCACCAGCGTGGTTCCCACGAACGTGTCACCTAAACCAGATAACTCAGCAATTTTTCCGGCCGCCTCCGCCAGGTAAGGCCCAGCAACGACAATGATCGCCGCGGCGACCAGAAAACCGAGCACGGCCTGCCAGAGCGGCATCGGGTGGTGAGTTTCCTTCGGCACCGCATTGCTATCTTCGGCTGCTCGCTGGGCA
Source organism: uncultured Pirellulaceae bacterium (assembly GCA_964444865.1). GTDB lineage: Bacteria > Planctomycetota > Planctomycetia > Pirellulales > Pirellulaceae > SXOA01. The sequence continues at coordinate 962 of CAYUJE010000569.1, forward strand.
ATGCGCTGGTCGAGGTAAACCATTCGCACTCCCAAACCATAACAAATCCCCACTAGCCAGATCCAAGCATGCACACCCAGGAAAGTCCAGTGCTCAGCCTTGCGCGTGGTCAGCAGCCCCAATCCAACTAACCCGGTAAGCGAAATGCTGAACAGACCGCTCAAGGCATGCGCCGCGGCAGTCCGAGACAGCATCTTGCCGCGGGAATAGTGCGTCAAATCGAGGACTGCCAGAATCAACAGGTTCATCAGACTGCTGCCGAGAAGATCGCCGATCGCCATGTCAGGCAAGTTAAGCCTGATAGCGGAGATATCGACGGTCAATTCCGGCAGGGAGGTGGCGCCCGCCAGCAAGACACTGCCAATGAGCAGGCGGCCCAATCCGGTCGCCTCAGCAATGCCGTCCGCATAATGGGCCAGCATGGTTCCGGCAGCAATAATCACCGCCGCCAGAACCACAAACTGAATGATTGCAATAAGCATCAGGCTCCCTTAGTGATTTAGAAACACCGGAACGGGCAGAACATTGAGAATGCAGCGAGAAACGGAACCAAAGAAGAATTCACGCACAGCACTCCGTCCGAATGCTCCCATCACCAGCATGCTCGTCGGCACTCGTTGCACTTCAGCAAGAATTTGGCCACCGATATCACGTGTCATCTTCTCCACTCGCATTTCACTGGCAATTCCGTGGCGCTGCAGAAAGGCATGGGCAATCTCCGCATGCTCCTTGGCAGTTCCTGTTCCGGCGTCGAAAGTTACGATTCGCACGGGACGTCCATCCGCCAAGCCAGATTCCGCGAAAGATGCCAGGGCGCGCGCGGCCTGTGCACTGCCGTCATAGGCGACCATCACATCCTTCCCAACCTCAAAGTCCGCATGAGGAACGATGATCGCCGGGCGCGGACAGTGCTTCAGAATTGAGTGCAGCATCGATTGTTCCGTACTGTCCCCCCCCGGTGTATGCCCGCAGACAAGTGCGTCGCAGCGGCCCACCGCATTCGATAGAACGTTTACCGTATCACCCTCACGAACCTGAGCCGAACACTTAACGCCCCGCGAAATAGCCCCAGCTTCGATACTCGCTTTCAATTCGGCAGCATGCTGACGAGCGGAGGCCATGGCACGTTCGTCACGCTCTGCCTTGAAGGCACCTGCGCCAAGTGGCACCGGTTCACTGGGGGCCAGACGGGCTTGATCGATCACGGAACAGGCGTCAACTTCCAGATGATACCGCTCGGCAAGTGAGAGCGAGTATTCAATAACAACATCCTGCGAACGCCCAGGCTTGATCGCAGTTAACAGGGCTCGATACATCTCATGCGTCTCCTACTTGCAAGATCATTTTCCGGGATGCGAACTCGCCGGCTATAGGGGCATGATAGCGTTTTTAGAGAAATGCCGCGACCGGCACTGCGCCCATGATGAGTTAAA
>CAYUJE010000570.1:0-2386 GCA_964444865.1 uncultured Pirellulaceae bacterium
GTCCGGGCCTGTGATTTTCGCCCGCTCCACGCCCGAAAACAAGCTCAAAGTGGTTCCGTGCCAGGAATGCTGATTCGCTAGTCTTTTAGAGAACTAATGAGAGGAGACACAGTCCATGACTCATTCGCCAACTCACTGGTCGGTGATGATTGCATTGATGGCAGGTGGACCACTGCTGGGAGCGTTCCTTGGCGGTGATCGCGGCCTGCTGCTGGGATCCGCCGTCGGCCTGCTCGCTGCGATTTGCCTTCAGATGATGAGACGTCATAAGCGGAAAACTGCAACGCAGCGGTAACGGCGTTATCAATCGTTTTCGACATCCAGATCGCGGCATGCCCAATCGGAGTCGTCAGGATGGTCGTTCATGGAGTACGGCGTCAATCAGGCTCGACGCGCGGGCTTGGAGTCTCACGATGTGGCCAATTCGCGACGGTTCACCGAGTTTTCCAAGTCGCTGAAACGCTGAGCACATTAGCGAATTGTTTTAATGTGTTTGCTTTAATACAGCCGCAATTTCGTTGACAATCGTTGACGACCGATTTAGGATTCGCAGTGACGGCCCGCGACGGGTCGCTCCAATCGACTGGCTATGAACAGCCCCCAGTGCAAATGCACCGCGGGGCTTTTTTCATGCACTGAGCAAAGCCAGTCATTCGCCCGCGAGTTGGCGAGGAACGAGGGGGAGCTGGCGGTTGATCCGTCGGCGCCGGCGTTTCGCCAGCTGCTCACCCTCCGTTCTCATTTGAGTTCTGGGGAACGTGTTGTTTGTCGTACAACTCAACATCACGAGGAGAGTACTATGCGAAAGCGAATGTTGGGCGGATTGCTGATTGCCAGTGCCGCCGCCGGCCTTCTGGGCTGGGGAAGCTTCCATTCACGGGCAGAGTCACCCGCAGAGTCCAAAGAAACAGCCACAAAGGGCGCTCCGGCAGCTGCGCCAGCGGCAAGTCCCAAGCCCTCGGTCGCCGTTGTAGATCGCGCTCCGCTCGAGCGAGTGATTCGCGCACAGTCGGCCGCCATGTTCGCGGAGTTCAACGCCAAGGATGCCGGGACGCTCGTCAGCAGGTTTCAGACAGACGCGACCTATGAGCTGGAGTCCGGCACGGTCATCACCGGCCGTGACGCGCTTCAGAAGCACTTCGAAGCCGCATTCTCACGCGCTCCGGAGGCTCAGGCGCGGATCGTCGAGAGTCGGATCCGATTTCCAACGGCAGACATTGCTTCGGACGAAGGGACTGTGGCTGTCGCTCAAGATTCCGATAGTCCCGAGGAACAGAGCCGTTACGTGGCAACCTGGGTGCGCCAGGACGGTCATTGGAAGCTGAAAACTCTCCGCGAAATGGCAGCAGCCGCTCATTCCAAGTCAGCACACGAGCACTTGCACCAATTGGATTGGCTCATCGGCGAATGGCTCCACGAATCGCCCGATTCACTGGTGAAGTCCTCCTGCCGCTGGAGTGCGGATGGCAACTTTCTGTTGCAGGATTTCAAAGTCCAGATCGACGGAGCAGTTGTCGTCGCCGGATCGCAGCGCATCGGGTGGGATCCGCTGACGAAGAAGGTGCGTTCGTGGGTCTTCGACTCGGAAGGAGGCTTCGGGGAAGCGTTCTGGAACTGGGACGGCGACCACTGGGTCATTCGCTCGTCGGCGGTCAAGTACGACGGAGAGATTACGAGCTCGCTGAATTTCGTGACGCCGATTAATGGCGATTCGTATCGCTGGGAAGCGTCGCATCGGATGTCCGGCGACACAAACTTGTCCGATCTGGATGTCGTGATTGCGCGACAAGGACCAGCTCCCGAAGCGCCCACCGCGCCTCTGAAAATCGAACCTTCCCCAACATCCAAAAAGTAATCAGGGCCAAGATCATGAATACAAAAAGACGCTCTTCACTGTGGTTAAGTGTGGCGGTGATCGCCGCCACGACTGTTTACCAGATCACATCATTAGGAAGTTTGACCTCCATTCCCCGGACGGGTGGACGAAGCGGCGGTGGCTCGACGGGCGGGCGAAGCGGATCATCCGGCGGCTCCAGAATTTCAGGAAGCAGCGGACAACGCTCGGGCCCTCGAAGCGGAGTGGGCGGTGGCTTCTTCGGAGGAGGGAGCGGCGGACGGAGTGGAAGTTCCGGACATGGTCAGTTCGGTGGAAGAACTGGTGGACGTGTCGGCGGTAGCCAATCTGGTGGCGGTCACGTCGGCGGTGGTCATGTTGGCGGCGGTCATGTTGGCGGCGGTCATGTTGGCGGCGGTCATGTTGGCGGCGGTCACGTTGGCGGTGGTCACGTCGGCGGCGGTCATGTCGGCGGCGGTCACGTCGGCGGCGGTCACGTCGGCGGCGGTCACGTCGGCGGCGGTCACGTCGGCGGCGGTCACGTCGGCGGCG
>CAYUJE010000571.1:0-2376 GCA_964444865.1 uncultured Pirellulaceae bacterium
GGCCCGCAGGTGAAAGTTCGCGTAGTCTCCGGATTCGCTGAGCAAGAGGGAAATACCCCCCTGCCCCACGATGGCGCCGTCCTCGACGCACCATTTGCCCGGAGCGAGCGGATCTGGCTTCCACCCCGTCAAGTCCTTGCCGTTGAAGAGCGAAACAAAGCCTTCGGACAGGGTCGGACGGGCCGGCAACTCCTTGATTTCGATCTTGCGGAACTCGACGTGGCTCGTCGCATCTTTGGAAAGTTGCAGGCCGATGTGCCCCTGGCTGAATTCGCCGTCGTCGAGCTCGGCGGTCGTGACTCCATCGACTTTCACTATCAGGTGCCCGCCGACCGCGTTGACCTCGAGCTGGCACCAGGTATCGTTCTTCAGGAGCTGCCGGGTTTCCGGCTTTAGCAGCCAGTTTCGCGACGGAAACTTCATCAGGCTGCCAGTATGATGCCGCACGGTGGTCAGGCTGATGTCGGCTTCGTAGGCGTGCCGTTGATCGTTGGCAAACGAGCCGCGAAAGAAGATCCCGCTGTCGCTGCCGTCCGACGCCTTCACCTCGGCCCGCAAGTGAAAATCGCGAAAGTCGCCTCGCGACGTAGCCAGGTAGCCCATCGAACCCTGTCCCACCAGGATGCCGTCGCGAACTCTCCACAGGTTGGGATTGCCGGTCGTCCAGCCGGTCAGGTCCTGGCCATTAAAAAGTTGCACCCAGCCATTGGTCACTGGGACGACTGGTATGGTCGCTGGACTTGATTTTTCCGTGGCAACGGGCTTGATGGGGTCGGGGATAGGTGGTTCGACTGTATCATTCCCCGCCACTTTGGGCTCTGACCCCGGGCGAGTCGCGGCGTACAGACCGATTGCCAGCAGAGGGAGCACGACTGCCGCCGCGGCAACCCATTTCCACCATCCCACTGGCTGCGTCGTTGCCCGCGGGATCAGCGACAAATCCTTCAGCCGGGAGTGCTCCTTGAGCTGGGCCTCGCAATTCGCCAGCACTTCGGCGATTTCCCTCGCCGATTGGTAACGCTCGTCAGGATTCTTCGCGTGCAGCTTGGTGATGATGTCGCAGAGCCAGGCAGGCGTTTCGGGGATGATCTCGCGGATCGGACGGGGCGTGTCTTCCGTCAATCGCTTCAAGACGGCCAGCGTGGACGAAGCACGGAACGGCGGACGACCGCTGGCCATTTGGTAGAGGACGCTGCCGAAGCTGAACAGGTCAGCTCGCTGGTCGAGCTTGTGCCCCAGGGCCTGCTCGGGGGCCATGTACATCGGCGTGCCGGCAATCACGCCGCTTTGCGACATGCTGGCGTCGTCGGCGGCTCGTGCCAGGCCGAAGTCGGTAATTTTCACCCGGTCCTGGACCCCCGTCTCGAGCAGGATATTGCCCGGCTTGATGTCCCGATGGATGAGATCCTTGGCGTGGGCCGCCGCCAGCCCTTCGGCAATCTGTCTCCCCAGCCGCAGCACGGTGAGGATTTCGAGAGGTCCCCGCTCGTCGAGCCGCTGCTGCAGCGTCACGCCGGGGATGTACTCCATGACGAGATAAGGAATGGGCTTTTCTTCAACGGCGTAGACACTGACGACGTTTTCGTGCCGGATCTGTGCCGAAGCCTGGGCCTCGCGGATGAACCGCTTCCGGGCCGGCGACGTAGCCGCCAGTTCCGGAGCCATCACCTTGATCGCCACGACCCGCTGCAACTTTTCGTCAAACGCCCGGAGCACCGTCCCAAAGGCCCCTTGGCCGACGACCTCGAGAATCTCGTAGTGGGCGAGCCGACCGAGGGAACCTGGCTTGGTGGAGGGCTCCAAGTAGCCGAGCGGGATTTCGTCAGCCATTTTAATTCGCTCCTGATTCGGCGAAAATTCGAGGATGCTGGCGTTCGGACTTTCGCCGGGGGATTCGTCGTGCGTCGAGCCGGTTCCGATCACAAGGGTAGCGGCAGTCTGTCCGGCTGGTTCTTCCCCAAGTTGTTCCACGACGGGAGTCTGTAGGAATTGGCTCTTCCCTTCGTGAGACGCCAGCAGCGATTCCACCAGGGTCAGCAACTCTCCGTTGCCAGCACAGGCCGATTGCAAATGGGCGTGGCGAGCGGCGGGATCTTCGATTTCCAGAGCGGAAAGGAACAGGTCTCGTTCATTCATGACAAAGGCCTCGGCCAACAGCTAGGAGGGAGATGGGGGCAATTACAATGCGACGTGGGCCTCCAAGTCACGCCAGAAAAATCTAATTTTATTTCGATTCCCCTGCCTGACCGGCAATTTCTCGGTGCAGCCAGGCCCGGGCGAAGGCCCAGACCCGGTCTGCCGTGCGGGGGGAAATTCCGAGGATTTCCGCCGCATCCGGGACCGAAAGCCCCGCGAAATACCGCAGATGGACGAGTT
>CAYUJE010000572.1:0-2374 GCA_964444865.1 uncultured Pirellulaceae bacterium
AATGGCGGGAAGGGGTGAAGCTGATGCACCACCTGCTCACGCTCCACAAGGACGACGAGGAGAAGCGGACGCGGGCGATGATCGAATTGGGGCGGATGTACTTTACGCTCCACGAGGACTATCCCCGGGCCGCCTTCTGGTGGCGAAAGGCGGGAATCGAAACGAAGAGCAACGCGCCCGGCAACACCATCCACCTCGCGGAATGCTACCTCCGCCTCGGCAACAAGCAGATGGCCTTGGACTTGCTCAAAAAAGCTCCGGGCACCTTCGGCTCGATCAAGCTCTATGCGGAGCTCGGCGATTTGCCTGCCGCTCTCAAGCTGGCGGAAGCCTTCGCCCGGAGCGGCTACCAGGACATGTCCTGGCTGACCGCCGGCGACGCCTGCCGGGCCGACAGCAAGTTTCCCCAGGCGGTCACTTACTACGAAAAAGTCATCGCCATCAAACCCGCCGACGACAAGACCAAGGGGCGCGTCGAGCGGACGCAAAAGCGGGCCCAGACCAACCTCGACGCGGTCAAGCTCTTCGAACTCTCCGATCCCGCCAAAGTTCCCGACGGAACCTACGAAGCCGAATCGCTCGGCTACGAAGCGATGGTCCGCACGCAGATTGTGGTGAAAAGCGGCAAAATCACCAGCGTCAAAGTGACCCAGCATCGCGAAAAGCAGTACTACTCCTCCATCTCCGACACCACCGCCAAAATCATCGCCAAAAACGGCGTCAAAGGAGTCGACGCCACCAGCGGGGCAACGATTACTTCGGAGGCGATTATCAACGCGACGGCGAAGGCCTTATCCGCCGCGGCGAAGTAGAATGCAATATGTCGCGTGACGAAAGGCGAGGTTTCTGGCCCTTCTACGGCCTTTATGCGTCGGGATTTTTTGCGTGCCAATTCAGATATGGTGAAATGGATGCACACCCGGAGCATTATTAAACTGATTGTCGCAGGTGTGGTGGCGGCAGTCGTTTTTTGCCTGTTTCATTTCTTTGGCGCAACTTTTGTGGAAGCATCTTGGCGCGGCATTCTCTATTTTTTCGGTAGCGGCAGTGCCTTTTTCCTGGGGGCGGTGCTGGTGGTGGCCGGACTTACCGGACGCATGCGAACGACGGGAAAATCGCGGGACAGGCTGTGCATTTGCTCGGTGGGTATTGGATTCATTTTCGTCGCGGCCTCCGCCGCGCCGCTCCCCTACACCTGGTACGCGATCGCCGGAGTATTGGCGTTCGCGCTACTGGCCACGGAGAAATCGGAACGTCCGTGGTGGCGGCAGCGTCGCCCCTGGGTTCGAGGGCTGACGCTCGGGGCGTGGGTGCTGACGATAGCGAATGAGTTACAGTTTCAGTTCGTTCCCACCGTACACTCCACCGGCGGCGAGGTGTTCGTGATTGGAGATTCCATCACTGCGGGTTTGCGAGATAAGATCGTCCCCTGGCCCGAGTTACTGGCTCGGAAGCGAGAACTCAAGGTGGTGAACTTGGCCCAAGCAGGCGCTACTACTGCGGTAGCCATGTCACAAGCGGGAAAATTGCCCGAGCACGCCGATATCGTGATCATCGAAATAGGGGGCAACGACTTGTTTAGAGACACGCCGGCCGAGGAATTCGCCGCGGATCTTGACGCCCTCTTGCGCCTGGTTACTTCCCGCAGCGACCAAGTGGTGATGTTCGAGCTTCCGCTTCCGCCGCTGTGCAACGAATATGGCCGCGCGCAGCGACGAGTGGTAGCCAGGCACAACGTGCGGCTCATTCCCAAACGCTGCCTGATGAGTGTGCTCGCCTCCAATGCGGGAACGAGTGATTTGGTGCATCTCACCCAGGAAGGACACCGACGCTTGACTGAGATGGCGAGCCCCCTTATCGACTGAGACTCTTTGCCAGCAGATCCTTGAGCAAGGCAACCAAAAGCGAGCATAGAAGGGCGGTTGGGGCAATTTGGCGCGTCCCGAAAAGCCTCGCGCCCGGCAAGTTTGGTGAGCACCCGTTAAAACACCGTCGTGCCACACAGCCCACCTTGCGGCCAGAGAGCGTAGCTGGGGATCTCGCCGCAGCGCTGCCAGCCGAGGCGGGTGGCGAGGCGCTCGGCGTCGCTGCCGATGACCGCGTCCCGCGCCTATCGACCTATCGAGGGGTGAAAAAATCGCCGCGGGCTTGACCTAAACGTTACAAGTGTATACTATTGGAGAGAGGCCGCACGGGCTGCCGGTGCGCGCTCGGTGAAGCAAGTGGGCTTGGAGACCACGGCCTCACCCCCACTGCTCAGAAAGTGTGCGTATTGCGACGTCGTGCGGCTAAAAGTTATGAAAAACATGTTATCACAAGCGGATATTGTCGTGAATCACAACTCGTCACTTTTAACACTCATGAATCAGACTTG
>CAYUJE010000573.1:0-2368 GCA_964444865.1 uncultured Pirellulaceae bacterium
GCATCCCGGGCATCCTCCATGTTCCCCACCAGATAAAACAGCGTTCCCAGCAGTTCCGCCTGATAGTTCGCAAAAGCATCCTCCAGCGCAGCCGCATCCCGGGCGCGCGGCTTAATCGCCGCAGCCTTAGGCTGAGCCTTGCTTTCGGGTGCTGTCACAACCGTTGCCTTCTAGAATTGAGACGAAATTGACGTGCCAATGGATTGATGGCGGCTGATGTTTTTTAGCAGAAAGAGGGAGTTAGTGTTTCGATACCAGATAGACGCCAAGTCAGCAATCGCCGTAAACCATTTCCAGAGAAACACTTAAGGTGACGCCTGCGGCTTGCGATAAGGTACATGCGGGGTTGTGAGCATGGGAAAGTGTTTGGCATTGAGGGTTGCCAGAATTGCGCCGTGGGCCTCCGCGGAAGCTGCAATCAGCGCGTCGGCAAGTCCCACGCCGTGGCTCTTGCCAAAATCACGGCGAAAGAGCCCACCCTGCGTGGCAATCGCCGAATCGACGACGACCACCTGAAACGCCCGCACAAACGATTCCAGAGCCGTTCGCTCCGCGCCGTCTCCCACCCCAGCGTAAAGTTCAGCCACCGCGATCGCTGAAATGAAGTTATTGCCGCTGAGCCCCTCGATATACGCAATCGCGTCAACATTTCCGCGTAGATAGTCAATTGCCACGTCGGTATCGATGAGGAATGGAGCAGCCATTTTCGGCAATTCCTAAAACCGGTCCATTTCGGCCCGCAGAGCGCGAAAATCCGGCAGGTCCGTGCGGTCCTTCCAGATGCCCCGCGCCTGGCGAAGAAGCGATAGTCGATCCTCCTTCGGCACCGGCCCTAGAAACTGCCGAAGAGCTTCGTGCAGCAAAGCGTCTTGAGTCTTTCCGGTAGACTGCGTCATGGCCCGTAAGGCTTCCCCTTCGGCATTCGACAAGGTGATTTGTGCCGTAACCATGTTCTCAATTCTCCTTTGCACTCTATTGTACAGCGCCAGTCCAGGCGATGAATCTCGGATTTTCTATTTTCGAATCAGTGTCCCTGGAACCCGCTTTCAGCCATAATAACCCCCATGTGGCCTGAAGCGGAAAAAACTGAAGAGATCCTGGCCGGAGTGCGGGGTGGAGATGCGGATGCCATCAACCGCCTGATGGACCGGCATCGCGATTCCATCCGCCGCATGGTGCAATTGCGGCTGGACCAGAAGATTCAGCGGCGGATTGACGCCAGCGACGTGGTGCAGGACGTTCTCATCGAAGCGAGCCGCCGCTTGCAGGATTACCTCGCCAATCCGGTGATGTCGTTCCATCTCTGGCTGCGGCAGATTGCCCAGGACCGGATCATCGACGCCCACCGGCGGCACCGGGTCAGTGCCAAGCGGAGCGTGGACCGCGAGCGAGTTTTGGCAGTCCCTTCCGCGGACGATCATTCCACGATGGACTTCGCCGCCCAACTCGTCGGCCGCGAAATCACCCCCGCCGCTGCCGCCACGCAGAAGGAAATGGCCCGCTGCGTCGAAGCCGCCATCGCGGAGCTTCCCGACCAGGACTGCGAAGTCATCATCATGCGGCACTACGAGCAGCTCTCCAACCAGGAAATCGCCCAGGCCCTGACCTTGACCGAACCGGCGGCCAGCATGCGGTATCTGCGGGCCATTCGGAAGTTGCGGGAGCTGCTGGGGCAATCGTCTTCGTCGGGGGCGAGCTAGCAAGAAGCCGTCTGACGCCCTGCCGAAAAACGGCTTTGTCGGGCATAATGGATGGTCCTGCGACACATCCGCTTCTCGCCCGCCCACGCCTTTCCCCGCCCCATTCATGCCCCTCGTCAGCGTCAAGGATTTGCGGATTGGCTATCGCGGGCCGCCGCTGCTCGATGGGGTTTCGTGCCAGATTGAGCCGGGGGAGCGGATTGGCCTGTTGGGGCGGAACGGCTCGGGCAAAACGACGTTCATGCGGATTCTGAGCGGCCAGGTGCAGCCGGACGGCGGGCAGGTGACGTTCATGCCGGGGACGAAGTTTTCGCTCCTGCCGCAGGATGTGCCGCAGCAGATCGCGGGAAGCGTGAGCGAAGTCGTTGCCGCCGGCCTGCCGCATCTGACCGGCGACCACGAGACCGCGTGGAAGGCCGAGCAGCGAGTTGAGCGGGTGCTGTCCGAAATGGAGTTGCCGCAAGATGCTCTTTGCCAGTCGCTGTCGTCGGGGATGAAACGCCGCGTCCTCATCGCCCAGGCTGTCGTCGCCAAGCCCGATTTGCTGCTCCTCGACGAGCCAACGAACCATTTGGACCTGGCGGCCATCGAATGGCTGGAAGGGTTTCTGGCCCGCTGGGGGACGACGCTGATGTTCGTCACCCACGACCGGATGTTCCTTCGCAAGT
>CAYUJE010000574.1:0-2368 GCA_964444865.1 uncultured Pirellulaceae bacterium
TGTTGACCCGTTAAAAGCCAATCTAGTGAACAATTCGTGAACCGCTTGATTTCAAGTAATGTTTCGGGCGGAGGTATTCGCCCTTGCATATAATTCGTTAAAGCAGACTTGCTAAGACTTAATTTATCAGCAATTTCTTTATTTCCTGCCCCGTTGAATGCCTGTCGAAGTCGCTTTCCAAATGCTGAGATGTTGCCATTGTCCACGTTGTGTAAACTTTTCTGTTGACTTGAGTACACGATATGTGTACTATCCTTTTCGTTGCGTAAACAAGTTTACGGCAATGAAAGGACAAGTTACTCCATGACACCGATAGAAATCAAGATTGAATTGATGAAAAAAGGGATTTCTCAACAATCAATCGCAGACGAATTGGAAGCTAGGAAATCGGAAGTTTCGATGTGCATAAATGGTTTGCGTGTCTATCCGCCCATCCGTAAAGCTATTGCAAAGAAACTCAAGAAACCTGTGAACAAAATTTTTAATAATCACCACCCGCATTTAATTAGAGAACGACATCGTTGGGTAGCCTAAAAAATTTTGTCTCATTTAGGGAAGGTCTGTTTTCAACACAAAACACAGAGGAGGTTTTATATGAATCAGCCCCATTCTAACGTAGAAATCGGCAACAAAACCCAACAGCAAAATCGTGCGATTTGGGCATTGGCACACAAACTCGGATTCAATGATGACGATGTTCATCAGCTTGTCGAAGAGGTCACAGGCAAACAAAGCATCCGCGCTCTTTCAAGGAAAGAGGCTGATGATGTGATTGTCAAAATGGGTGGCACTCCGTTCTTTCGTGATACGAAAAACACGCCGCGCCGCACGGTTTCCTATCGTCGTCAGCAAACAGGCGTTGCAACTCTAGTCAGCGATTCGCAGATTGATTTGTTGAATTCACTCGCTGCGCGACGCGGTATGAGCGCACAAGGATTAAAATCTCTCTGCCTTCGCATGATTAAACGCGAAGCACCGCTCACTACCAAAGACGCAAACAAAATAATCGAAGCACTCAAAGCAATGAACGCCCGTGACGAAAATAATCTGCACTCGAAGGAGGTTGCATGAGCATACTCGTTACTGACAGTCATGTTCCCGAAATGGCGTACTACATCAGACCAAAATGTTATGAATGTTTTGATTCGGGGTTAGTAAACAATCATAAAATTTTAGGTGTAATAACGCGCTGCATCAATTGTTACGGCGACCTTTTCTTTTCTCCGGCAGCGATGAAGTTTCAGGCTGTTGTGTTGGACTTGCAACAGAGAGAAAAAGAGATTGATGACTCAATGTTTTTTCTCGCGCAAACTCTCACACCGTTCACAACGACAACGCCAGTCCCGCGTCTCTATCTGCAACGATGGCTCAAACACAATGACGAGCGGACAACCAAGAAAATCATTGAACGTCTTCGCACTGAATGGCTTATGCCAATCGGCTCACGCAAAACTGAGCCTGTCGGTCACTGGATAATCACAGACGCAAATGATTTCACTGCTTGGCAACGCGACTTTCGCAAAAGCGCGATAACCCAACTCACAACTCTGCACCGCGTAGGCAAAGCTAACTTTCCCGAATTAGCCGGACAAACAAAGATGGATTTCGCTCTGCAAGTCGCGGAAGAAGTACAGGAGGTTTTGTGATGAGTAAACCGCGTGTTGAACTTTATCAAGACGGACGTAACGAATGGCGTTGGCGCATTGTCGCTCGCAACGGAAAAATTCTTTCTGCTTCAACTGAAAGCTACAAACGAAAGTTTGATTGTCTGCGCTGTTTGGCTTTAACAAAACTCGCACTCGAACAGGAGGTGTCGAAATGAATTGGCTGGAGATTATCGGATTATTGTTTGTAATCGCCCTTGCTGTCGTCGTAATCAGCGCACTTATTTTTCTTTCACTTGTTTTTTTGTCTGACTATAAAGGTCAAATTGAGACTTTCAAACTTGACGATTACAGCATCGGCAGAGTCCGTCACAAACAAAATGACGTGCTTATCTCAATTGAGGAGTGGAAAAGTGCCAGAGCAAAAAACGCCCCAAGATAAGCGACAAAAACGACCCGACGAGGCTTACGAAATCGAGGCACTCAGCAAGGGTATAAAAGTTTTAGAGGCTCTTGAAGATTCACTTGAAAATCCTGTGACGGTTATGCGTGTGATGGAACGCACAGGTTTCTCACGCGACTACTGCGACCGGGCGTTAAAAACATGGTCACTACACGGATGGGTCAAGAAAACTGAACGCGGCTGGATGCTCTCAAGCAAGTTTTTAAGACTGACAAACAGCCTCGAATTTATAGCAGAGACAATGATTTAGAGTTCACAAATTTGTGAACTCTTGAGCAACATTTTGCGATTTTCCTAACAT
>CAYUJE010000575.1:0-2357 GCA_964444865.1 uncultured Pirellulaceae bacterium
GGCCCTCTCCCCAGAGGAGAGGAAGGATATAATCGGGCCATGCAATCCATACCCCACATCGTCACGCAGCTTCGGCAGGCCGTTGGAGCCGAGAATGTCCTGTCGGCTCACAGCGAAATGCTGGTCTATGAGTGCGACGGGTTCACGATCGAGAAGAACAGCCCGGATATTGTGGTGTTTCCGCGGAATACCGAAGATGTCGCCCGGATTGTGAAGATCTGCAATGCCGCGGATGTCCCCTTTCTGCCGCGGGGAGCGGGGACGAGCCTGGCGGGGGGCTGCTTGCCGGTCGGGGGCGGGGTGATGATCGTCCTGACCCGGATGAAGGAGATTGTAGAAATCAACCTCCGCGACCGCTACGCCATTGTGCAGCCGGGCGTGGTGAACGTCTGGCTGACGAACGCCCTGAAGGGGACCGGCTATCATTATGCTCCCGACCCCTCCAGCCAAGGTGCTTGCACCATTGGCGGCAATGTAGCGACCAACAGCGGCGGACCGCATACGCTCAAGTACGGCGTGACTGTGAATCATGTGCTGGGGATGGAGGCCGTGCTGGCGGACGGCCGCATCGTTCGCATTGGCGGACCTGCGGAAGATCCGCTGGGACTGGACCTTGCGGGGACCATTGTCGGCAGCGAAGGGACGCTGGCGATTGTCACCAAGGTCTGGGTGCGGCTGACGCGGAACCCGCAGGGTTACCGGACGATGCTTGGGGTCTTCGAATCGTGCGACGACGCCACCAATGCTATCAGCGAAATCATCGCGGCTGGCATCATCCCCGCCGCCCTGGAGATGATGGATCAAGGAATCCTCGTTGCGGTCGAAGCCGCCTTTTCATTCGGCTTTCCCTTGGATGCCCAGGCGATTCTGCTCATTGAAGTCGACGGATTGGAAGCAGGGCTCGATGAACAGCGGGACCGCATCATCGACCTCTGCAAAAAGTGTAATGCCCGCGAGGTCCGTCTGGCAGTTGGGGACAAAGAACGGCAAAAACTTTGGAAGAGCCGCAAGCAAGCCTTCGGCGCCATCGGCCGGCTCAGCCCGAGTTACTGCACCCAGGACGGTGTTGTTCCGCGCACCAAGCTGCCGCACATTCTCCGCAGAATTATCGAAATCGCCGCGAAACATGAATTGCGAGTCGTCAATGTCTTTCATGCCGGGGACGGCAACATCCATCCCATCCTGCTGTTCGATGAGCGGGACGCTGCTCAAGTCCAGCGAGTCCTGCTCGCCAGTAACGAGATTTTGGATGAGTGCTTGAACTGCGGCGGTTCGGTCACGGGAGAGCATGGCATTGGTGTGGAGAAAATCCACTTCATGCACAAAATGTTTACGGAAAGTGATCTGGCCGCGATGAAAAACCTGCGAGAAGGTTTCAATCCTCGCGGCAACCTCAGTCCCAACAAGCTTCTTCCCACGGCTGGCAGTTGCGGCCTGGAGCAAAAGCATCCTGGAAGACGAGCGGCACTTTAGCCATCCCCGCCGCTCATTATCGGTCTTGCCGGCCTCCTCGGCACCATCCGCAGGCCCCTATTCATCCTCTCTGACCGCACTTCTGGCACGACTGGCCGAAGATTCTAAAGTCCCGGCACTGGTTGATACGATGCTAACATTCGGAAGGGGTCTGTCACCCCGCGCCGAAGCATTTCGCCGTGCGACGGAATCACGCAAAGTGATAGCACTCCCGACTTGGGGGGAAAGGAAGGAGCCACCGGTGGTTCATCTCAAGGGACCGCTGCATGGGCAGGCTTAAAACGCCTGCCAATCCCGTCCGAACGGCAAGATGCCGCGAAGAAGGGAATCGGGAAAGACAAGACGTCGTTTCCACATGTGGTAGTCAACTGAGATGGGCCATCACGGCTCTGACCGAGTTTGCCAGCCGCCGACCCGCCGGCCCACGCTCGCCTCTTCTCCCGCCAGGTACCACGCCGAGTACGACGGTAACGATTATGCCGGATGCCCGAAGGGAGCGGATATACCCACCGCTTCAAATTTTGGGATTTTCGCCGAGTTCCGGATAAAGCGTGCCGATGTTGATGGTAGGTGCAAATCAGAGGGAACTGGTTTGCTCATACCCAAAAGCACAGGATGTTCGCCCCAACCCAGATGTTTGGCGCTGCCCGGCAAATCCCAATTGCCAACGCCTTAGACCAGCCCGGGCAGAACCAGCATGGGGCAATCGCACCGCTACGCGGCTCCTCACCGCCGGCGGGGCACACCGAGTCAAAGAGAGTGTAATGGAGAGCCTGCGATGAAGGTCTTCACTACTGGACAGGTCGCTAAGATCTGTAAAGTGGCCCCACGCACGGTCAGCAAGTGGTTCGATTCGGGACGCCTTAAAGGCTACCGAATCCCCG
>CAYUJE010000576.1:0-2346 GCA_964444865.1 uncultured Pirellulaceae bacterium
CGCCTCCACGGATTTCTTCGGAATCCCAGGCGGCAACATCGCCAATATCAAGCCCCAGGACCGCGGCAAGATCGCAGATAACGTTCAACTCGTCGCCACGGGAAGCAAAACCTCCCCGTGCTTTACCATCATCGATCTCGGCGAAGGCCAGAGCCCGTCCGAGTTCCCGAATACGTTTTGCTCCCTGGTCCGTTCAAACAAACTCCGCGTTCCCTTTGTCCAGGGCAAGTTCAACATGGGTGGATGCGGCACGCTGCCTTTCTGCGGCGAGAGGCACTTTCAGCTGGTTGTCTCTCGGCGCAACCCGGAGCTTGTCGGGCGGGACTGCGGCGGCGAGGTCTCCGGGTGGGGCTTCACGCTGATGCGGCGGCAAAATCCCAGCGACGGCCGACGGTCCAGCGTGTATGAATTCCTCGCCCCGGACGGACAGGTCCTCTGGTTCGACGCCAAGCATTTGCCGGTGCGCCCGTCAAAGGAGCTCGCCTACGAGAACCCGCTCCCGTGGGGCACGCTGATTAAGCTCTACAACTACCAGATCGAACACCGGAGTGCGGTGGTCTTCGACCTTTCCTTTGAACTCAGCCGCCGCCTCTATCACCTTCCCCTGCCGATTCGTCTCTGCGAGCGGCGCGACTATCGCGGCCACAGCCGGGAAACAATACTCACCGGGATGTCCGTCCGATTGCAGGATGATCGCGCGGGCTCCCTTGAGGACGGGTTCCCGGACAGCGGTATCATTCACGTTGACGGTGTTGGAGACGTGCCGGTGGAGGTCATCGTCTTTAAGAAAGGCCAGGGGAGGAATTTTCTCTCCCCGCAGGCAGCCATTCTCTTCACCGTGAATGGCCAGGTGCACGGTGGACTCGGCCGGCGCATCCTGAGCCGGGAATCAGTGGCCCTTGAGTTTTTGAAGAACGACCTCATGGTGGTCGTAAACTGCACTGAAATCCCAACCCGAATCCGCGAGGACCTGTTCATGCCGTCCCGGGACAGGCTCCGGGAGTGCGCAGCAAAGCAGGCCCTCGACCAGGCCCTTGAGGGTTACCTCCGCGAACACGAGGAGCTGAATCGCCTAAACCTGCTCCGGCGCGAGGAGGAACTCGCAAATCGACTCTCGGATGACAAGCCCCTCACCGACGCCCTGAAGAATGTCATCGAGACCTCCCCCGAGCTTAAAAAACTGTTCGGGCTCGGCATCACCATCCCGGTGAAAGACCGTCCCGGAGAAATCCCCGAGCCATTTGAGGGCGTCCCCTTCCCGACCTTCTTTCGTTTCGCCGGAAAGGTGCCGACCATTGAGTGCCCCGTGGACGGCGTCTGTCGGGGAAAGTTTGAGACCGATGCCGAAAACGAGTACTTCACCCGGCCGAATGAGCCCGGCACCCTGACCGTGTCGCCGGCGTCTCTTTTCAAGCGGGTTTCGCTTCATGACGGTCGTGCCACCCTGGTTCTATCCTGCCCGGCGGGCGCCACTCCGGGCCAAGTCGTGGACTTCGTCGTCACCGTCACCGACCCACGCCGCGCTCAGCCCTTCGTTCACATGCTGAAGATGCTTGTCGTTCCGCCGAAGGACAAAAAGGAGTCTGATAACGATCCCAAGCCCCCGAAGTCTGGGGGCCTGTCCCTGCCCAAGATTATCGAGGTAAGCCGCGACGAATGGGAGGCTGAAGGATTTGGCCCAGAGAGCGGGCTCGCCATGCAGCGCGATGTTGACGGCAGCCTTATCGCCAAGGTCAACGTCGCGAATGAGCATCTCGCCCAGTCCCTCCTCCGCACGCGGGAAGCCGATCGCGACCTTGCCAGGAAACGCTTCATCTACGGCCTCGTTCTTTCCGGGGTCTCCTTCTGGAAGGAATTCGAGGATCAGGAGGAAAGGGACGTGCTGGTTCGAAAAGCGAGCTCTGCGATCGCCCGAATCCTTCTCCCTGTAGTCCAGGTTCTGGGTAATTTAGGTGTCGGCCTGTAGTTCTTTCGACCCGTCGGCGCCGGCACCAACGCGCGCGTCGCCGACGCGTCGTGATGTGGAATTATGTTTAGTATCCTTGGCCAGCTGTAAGGGGAATACGGTTCAGTGGATGTAGTAATGCTCCTTAAACACTTATGTAACAATAATTTGCATTAATACCTGAGTTTTTCTTTTCGTTTGCGGGCTTGTCCCGTTAGTTGGCGGGTCCACCCGTCGTTATAATAGTGTAAATCTGTTTCATTCGCGGCGCAGCCCGTAAATAGGTGGAGGCATTGAGCCTTCACTAACGCAGAAGTCCAAGGCAGGCTCAAGATGGTATTCACGGACTCACAAATAAACGTCTTCGTCTCGAAAGTCCTTCATTTGGGGCAGGACAAGCG
>CAYUJE010000577.1:0-2337 GCA_964444865.1 uncultured Pirellulaceae bacterium
CCTCCGCACGGAGTTTAGTGGCCACTGCGTTTCCCGTTCTGTCAGCGGCGGATTCCGGCGACACGTTTTTGATCCAGTTGTAGATCAGGTCAACTCCCTCCCTGTCCACTTCCGTGGAACCGATGTGCGGCATGCGCCCGCCGCCGAGTTTGGACATGCGATAGAGGAGGACCGAGCGAAACGGATCGCCGGGCGAGATGACCTGAGCGGCGTGGATGCCAAAGGTCCCTTGCGTGGGACGGACGCCAATCATGTCCGCTTTGTCGAGCGGCAGGTCGAACGGCATTTTCGAGAGGACGGCACTGCCGGCATGCAGACGGTGGCAGTGAGCACAGTTGGTGTGCAAATAGGCGCGAGCCCGGTCATTCTCGCTGGCCGAAGGGTCGTGAAGATTTGCCAACTTCGGCTGCTTCGGGTCCAGCGCTATCGGCTTTTCCAGGAGCTTCATTTGTGCCAGCGCGTCGAACTGCGACACCGCCGAGCCACCGTAGTTGTGCACCTTATCGAGTTGTGGTGCATTGAAGCCAATGGCAGGGCCGGACCATTTGTTGTGACAGCGTTGGCATTCTGCCCGGCCGGAGAATCGCCAGGTTTGTTTGCGCATGCCGCCCGGCGCTTGGGAGTCTGAAACTTCCAGTGATTGCTCCACACCAGACGCTGGCACTAGCGCTGCGTCCGCCTGCTCCTCATTCCACTGGTAGGTGTACGGCAGCCATTCAATGCCGTCGAAATGCAGGATTTGCGTTTCGACGCGGCGACGGCTGGTGGGATCGCCGGATTTCATGTCAAGCGAAAGTGTTTTGACGAGGACGGAGTCTTTGGGAAATGCCCAAGCGTTCCCTTCGGCCTTGATGGACAATTCACCGGGGACGGCGACGAGCCGCTCGGCCACGGCATGGTCGGCCCAGGGCTCGGCGTTGATGGAATAGGGGATGACGCCAGCCGATGGAGCCTGCTCCCTCACCGCCGGGAATAGTCCCGTCTCGCTCAGCTTGCGAGGGAAAGTGGCGGAATTGTCCTGCTGGGGATTGGGAATCAGCCGGTGAATTGTCCCCGCGGTGTGGTCGAGCAGGTAGCATTCGCCGGCATTATCTTCTCCAAAGCCGACAATGCGGTGC
Source organism: uncultured Pirellulaceae bacterium (assembly GCA_964444865.1). Lineage (GTDB taxonomy): Bacteria > Planctomycetota > Planctomycetia > Pirellulales > Pirellulaceae > SXOA01. The sequence continues at coordinate 1,119 of CAYUJE010000577.1, forward strand.
GTGGTGTCGGCGAGTTCCCGATGATTGACGACTTTGCCGTTCTCATAGCGGAATCCCCAAATCTTGCCGGTGTCGTAATCGCCGTAGAGATGATGCCCGTAAAGTTCCTTGAGCCGCGAGCCGTAATACGTCAGGCCGTCGGTAATGGAGGAAGACTCCGAATGGGGATGATCGATGGTTGGGGGCAGAATGGGGGTCGGCCCGCGTGGCCACTCGGGATTCGTCGACTGCCGCCCTTCCATGACGCTCCAGCCGTAGTTGCCGCCGCGTTCCACTCGGTCGAGCAGTTCCCACAATTCCCAGCCGACATCACCGACCCACAGATCCCCCGTCTTGCGATCGACGCTGATCCGCCACGGATTGCGAAAGCCGTAGGCCCAGATTTCGCCGCGCGCCCCTTTTAAATCGACGAACGGATTGTCCGCGGGAATACGATAGTTTTTACCGCCATCGGCGTGGTCGACGTCAATTCTCAGAATGGCGGAGAGCAAATTGCTGAGGTCTTGGCCCGCTCTGCGTGAGTCTGGCGGGTTGGGCCCGGAACCGTCTCCCGTGGAGATATAGAGACAACCATCCAGCCCGAATTTCAGAGAGCAGCCGTTATGACCACCGGCCAGCCAGGTAATGATGGACGTTTCGCTGGCGGGGTCGATGGTCGGCGGATCAGTTTCCGAAACCTTGAACCGCGCAATATGCGAGCCATCCGGCGATTCGCCGCTCTGGATGTAGCAGACGTAGCAGTAGCGGTTTTTTTGGAACTGGGGATGAAAAGCGAGAGCGTAGACTTGCGCCGCCTTGGGAACGTCCCTGGCAATATCAATGACCAAATCCGCCGACTTCACATCGGGCCGGTTCTGGAACGAAAAAATCTTGCCTCTCTGCTCAACGATGAACAGTCGGTCGCTCCCAGGGGGGCTGACCAAATCCAGGCAGTCCTTGAACTTGAGTTCCGGAAACGCACGCTCCGTGACATACGGCAGCGGTTTTTCAGGGGAGCCAGTAATGCGCGAGGTCGTCCACGGCGCACGCCTGGGAAGCTCCACTTTCTTGGTGTCCTCCCCCTGAGAGAAATCCGCCGCAAGTATGACGACAAGCGTGATCGCCCCTGCGAAAAACAAAAATGGTGCGAAACAAGAAGTTTTCATGGGTATTCGTTTTGCGCCCCAAAATACTTGACGAACAATAGCGGCTTGCTTTCACCTGGGCAGTCTATTCATTA
>CAYUJE010000578.1:0-2327 GCA_964444865.1 uncultured Pirellulaceae bacterium
CGCATTGGCGCTGGCAAGGCCCGCCGCAATTTTTTTGGGGAAATTTTATTTCCGAAATGCGGCACAGCACCGAGCGGATTTCAGCCCCGCAGGGGCGGAGATACGAAAGCCCTGGCCGCAGGCCAGGGTATGGTTCGCCATTCGTCCGCGAGGCCCTGCAAGGGCGGGTTAACATGGCAACGGAGCCTCTTCGACATTACACCGCCCTTGCAGGGCTTCGATGCTGGTTGTCCGGCCTGCCCTGGCCTTCGGCCAGGGCTATCGTACGGTCGGCCCCACGGGCCTGCAAATTGCCGGCAACTCATTTCTACCTAATAGCGCAACATCAAAACGCGCCAGCGAGGGAGTTACGCTCCCGAACATCCTGAAGTCGCTTCCTCGGAATGACCCTTGGAGCGCAGTCGCATCATCGCCGCCCCCCATTCCATTCCCATCTCTTCCTCCGCGGGCTCCGCGCCTCTGCGTGATACTAACTCTGAAGAAAAGAAGGGCATCACGCAGAGGCGCAGGGGACGCAGAGGGAATACAAACTGGGTGCCACCAGCCCGATTTTTGCTTTTCGTCGGCAGTTGCCCACGGCTACAATGACCGGATGAAGTACAGCCTGCGGAGCTTGATGATTGTGGTGCTGGTGGGGCCGCTGCTCGCCTTTTGCGACCTGGTGGTCTGGACCTACCTGGAAGTCTCCGCCAATTACCAAAACGCGCCTATCCAAGTTCAGAAGCTATGAAATTCACCATCCGCGACCTGTTCCTGGTGACAGTGATTGTGGCTTTGGCCGTGGGGTGGGCGGTTGACCATTGGCAGTACAGCTCAGCAGATCGAGAGCTTCTTAGAGAGATTAAGGAGGAGCGAAGGAGAATCGGGGAGTGGCAGTCTTATCCACCGATTAATCTGAAGAATGAGTTTCCCAACTCTGTACCACCCGCCGCAAACCCGTCCAAGCCATGAAGCGGGGAGGATTAACGCCAAGGCGCAAAGGCGCGGAGCCGCAAAGGGGGGAAGAAGGAGGTCTTGGAAAGGAAGCCTGGCAGGACGCTCGTCTGTTCTCTTCATCCTCTTCTGAACTCTTGTATTTCCTTTGCGTTTTTGCGCCTTCGCGACTTGGCGTTACTCCCTCGCTGGCGCTTCGGGTTCGTGGAGATTCCGCCCCATTCTGGACGGCCTGGGAAGGCCGTCCTACGATAGTGGCTGCTCAAGACACTATCCTCGAATTTCAAAAAGTTACTGACATGAAACTGGCAGGCAAATCGGCACTCGTTACAGGTGGCGGCAGTGGCATTGGACTGGGGATTGCCCAGGGGCTGGCGGCGGAAGGGTGCCGCGTGGCGATTGCCGGCCGCCGCGGCGAAGTCCTCCGCGAGGTGGCTGCGGCCTGGATTGGCAAGCCGCCGATGCTGACTCACGAGGTGGATGTGGCGGACCGGAAGAGCGTCGAGAAGCTCTTTGCCTGGCAGGAGAAGGAGCTGGGCCCGCTCGATTTTCTCATCAACTCCGCCGGCATCAACATCAAGACCCGCAGCATGGCCGCGATGACCCCCGAGCAGTGGGACCATGTGATGCAGGTGAACGCGACCGGCGTCTACAACTGCATGTACTTCGCCCTGCCGCAGATGCGGAAGAAAAAGGACGGGGTGATCGTCAACATCTCCTCCACCTCCGGCAAACGGGCCGGGGCTCTCGGCGGCATCGCCTATAACGCCAGCAAGTTCGCCGTCACCGCTCTGGGGATCGCAGCCGGCAGCGAGGAAATTCCCAACGGCATCCGGATCACCAACGTCTATCCGGGCGAAGTGAACACGCCCATCCTCGAACACCGCCCCGCCCCGGTCAGCGACGAACGGAAAGCGAAAATGCTGCTGCCGGAAGACGTCGCCCAGCTCGTCGTCGCCATCGTTCAGCTTCACCCACGGGCGCATGTGCCGGAGATTGTGATTAAGCCGCTGACGCAGGAGTGGATGTAAGAAGGAATGACCAATGACCAAGCTCCAATGACCAATGTCCAAAGTTTAGGTACGAGGTTCTTTATTGGTGATTGGGACTTGGTCATTGGTCATTCAGAGAAATCACCGTCATGACCAAGCCCGAGCCCAAGCCGATTGATCCCGCCAAGCTTCGCGAGCTGGCCCTCGGCGTGATTGCCGCCGACCGCTTTCCGCACCTCGCCACCATCGACGCCGACCAGCCGCGGGTCCGGCCGGTGTCGCCGGTCCGGAGCGACGGCTTTACTATTTACGTCGCCAACCTGCGGCTCTATCACAAGACGGGGGAAATCGCCGCCAATCCCAAGGTCGAGCTCTGCTACATGGACGACGGCCACAACCAGG
>CAYUJE010000579.1:0-2320 GCA_964444865.1 uncultured Pirellulaceae bacterium
GGCACTGACTGCGTGATCGAAGCCGGCGCGACGATTGGCCCCCATGCGGTCCTAGGCGACGGCTGGACGGTGGAAAAAGGAGCGAACATTCGCAATTCGGTGCTTTGGGAAAAGTACCCTTATTTCGACGAGAGCGGCAGCGAAGTAGCGGCAGCGGCAAGAGGGGAAGCCGATCCGCATCGCATTGCAAGCGGCGTCACCGTCAACGGCAGCATTGTCACTGGAGGCCAGATTGTCAGCGACCTCCAGGACTGCACGGCGCATGTCGATAGCAGCGGCAAACTGGTTGTGCTCTCCATCGACTGGGTGCCGGGCGAACCGCGCGCTTGAGTTCGGGCCATTCCCCGGGCGCACCTTGTAGTTTGTGATTTTAGCCGGCTGTTTGATAGCAGCGGATGGCGGTGGGTCGACGTTGGCTCCAGAATTTTTGGCGATGGTTGGTCTCGCTGAGGTAGTCGCCCGCCAGGACGAGGATGGCTTCGAGCCCTTGGGACCAGAATTTCTCAGTCCCTTTGACGCGTCGGTGAAGTCGTTTGACCGTGGATTCGACATAGCTGCTGGTGGTGGGAAGACCTTGGCGGCGGTATTCGTTGTAGCGCATCCGCTGTTGTTGGTTTTGCAGGTATCCCAGGGTGGTGGCAGTCTGTTGGCGTGGAGAATGTTCCGCATCGCCGTCCTGAGGTTCTCCTAAGACGGCGCGCTGTCCTTGCAGCTCCTCGATCACACAGGCCACCTTGCCTTCCCACACCCATTGAGCCCAGCGGGCATAACACATCCAGCCTTCGTCGGCCGTGCGTCCGGCATGGGCGGCCGCGTAGACGTAACTGATGGCATGCACGAAATCGAGGATCGGCGTGTAGTGCGAGAAGTGTTTGCGCCACACGGTCCAGTTGGCATCCGCCCCGTCGGCGACGAAGGCCTTGCGCTCGGCCGCGTGGAAGCCGCGCTCATAGGCCGCCGCTTCCAGCAGCGGACCGAAGGCATGCACATCCTGCCGCGTCGCCACCACGCTCAGCACCAGCGGCTGAGGTCGTTTTCGCCGCTCGGTCCGGGTTTGCTCCAGGAGCTCTTCCGCCAGTTGAGCGCGCTCGGCGTGCTCCGGCAAGCCGTCCCGTTTCGCCGAAAAACCCTTGATTTCCCGTGCTATTTTCTCCATCCGCCGCCGGTTCAAGAAGACTTCGGGAATGCTCGGCGAGGGATCGACCACGGAGATTTCGCTCTGGAACGTGCGCAAATCGCCGACTTTCATCTCCCGCCAGAATTTCTCTTTGCCGGCGGGCCGCGGCTGATCACGCTCCCGATATTGCACTCGCCCTCCATCCATCTGCACACAGGCGACTTGCGGCGCGGGAACGACCGGGCTTAGACGCCGCGCGGGAAGCGGAAGTTTTTCGAAGGCCTGGATCTGTTGCTCCCGCTGCTCCAGCCGCTCACCGCCAATCTTTCCCGTCAGGCGGCGAATTCGCTCCGCCGAAACGCGGACCTCCGCCAGCTCCGCAACCTCCCGCTCCGCGTCCTCGAAGCTCGTGTTGTGGACCGCGGCATGGATCAACTTCTGCATCGTCCGCGGAGTGTAGTCATAGGTCGCATCCAACCCGAGCGCTTGGGACCGAGGGAAAAAAAGAGCGGCGACACCGCTTGCAGTAGCACTCCGGTTCGGCGAACTCCACCTCGCCGCGACGCGTCAGAATCGACCTCTTCCGCTGGGCCTTGGGAGATGCCTTGCCCCCGCAGGTCGGACAGACCGGATTCTCGCAGGCCGCTTGAGCCGCCAGCTTCCGCTTCATGATCTCGCGGGCCAAAGCGTCCCCCACCTCCACCGCAATCTCCTCGATCAGGGTGACCAACGCCTGCTCTCGAGCCTCCCCCTCCAAACCCTGCTCCGTCGCCGCCTGCTCCGCCAATCGCAAAATTCCTTCCTGCAAAAACGTGCTCATTGCCATCCCTGGCTCTCCTGTTTACCTGGCTTCACCCCCGACGCCTCCCAGCGCCTCCATTTCACCCCCCTTTTGTTTAACCGCAAACACGCCAACGACAAAGTGCAAGGTGCGCCCCAGCCTGCAAAGAGCGCAAATCCCCGTATCCGGCCAGTCGGGGGGCGATTACATTGAAGCGACTCTCCCCCTCTTTTCACGGATTCTCCATGATCAAACAGATACTCTCCGCGTTGTTCCTCGCGCTGGTTCTGCCCGGCCTCTTGCTTGCGGAAGGAGCCTTGCGCGCTGCGGCGACGCCGGAAACGGCGCTCGTGGATTACATCGGCAAAAAGGACGACAGCTACAAGTGGTTCAAGCGGAGCGACGGGGAATATGCTGGCACA
>CAYUJE010000580.1:0-2317 GCA_964444865.1 uncultured Pirellulaceae bacterium
GTTGACCCGGGTGTCCTTCGCGAACGCCCGCTGGGCCTTGGTGGGGAAACCAAGGAAGTTGAACAGCGTGGGTGGGGCCGCGGGCGGCGGAGGAGGGGGAGGCGCGACTTGGGCGGAAGCGACCAGGCTGCCGCCGAGCAATAAGCCGATCCCGCAGAGCACCGGAAATGACTTCGACTCACTCATTGGGCTTTCCTCCATGTCAGCGAGAAGCAGCAAACTGGCCCGCCGCATCCTCATTCGGTATCGACTGTCAGGTGGCGATCGCCGCCGCGAGCTGACGACTTGAACAAAGGTTCTTGCATTGCTTAGAAGGCACGGGTCTGGCGGTTGAGGCCGGGACCAAAGTACCAGTTTGCAAAGAGGCGGAACTCACCGTCGAAGACCTGGTCGCTGCCGCCGCCGATGGGCGTGGAATAAGCGGCGGTGATGCTCTTATTGTTGTCGAACATGGCGGTCATGCCGAGGACGGCATTCAGCAGTTCAAATTTGTTCACCGGCTGACCAATCTGGACGTTATTGCCGTTGGTGCTTTGGGAAATCACGTCCTGTCCCTGGAGCGAGCGGTTGTAGTGAAGCTCGGCAATCGGCGCCAGACCGGTCAAACGCCGCGCACCTGACAAATCCTGATGGATCCAGTAGCCGGTGCTGACGCTGTAGTAGAAGAAGTTGTTGTCCTGGAGCGTGCCGATGCGTGACAGGTTGCCAGTCGGGATGTTGGGGAGCGCCGGATTGTTCGAGGCGATGAAGTCGGAGAAATAGACGGGATTGCCGTGCGTCGTGAAGTCGAACTGGGCGAAGCTTTGGGCAAAAAAGCGATCATTGGGAGTCCACAAGGCAGCCAGGAACGGCAGGGCGTGGAACGATTTGTTGTCGACTTTCACGACCGGCGTACCGTTGGGGACTCCCGTCGCTCCCGTGGCATAGACATAGGAATCGGAGGCGGTCGGCAACTGGATGCCGGAACCGAAGGATACGGCCAGCACATCCGACTGGTATCCGAGATGCTTCAGAATCCCCACGATATTCCCAAACTCAACGCTGTCGGTGTTTTGGGAACCGGCCGGATTCACCAAGTCCGTATTCAAATTACTGCTCAGCGTGGTGGCAAAGGGAAATCGGAATTCAAAAGAGGAACGGCCGTCGCGGAAGGTCTTTTCAAAGCCAGGCGTGAAGCGGTTGACGTTGACTCCGGTTCCGATCATCGGGACGTTGGAAAAGTAGCTGTAGTTGAAAAACACGCGATCACGGGGGAGCGGACTGGTGTTTTCGGCCACCTTGCGGACGTTGCCGATGATGGTATTGGTGCCGCCGCTGCCGCCGCTGGGCGAAGGGGGATTGAAGACCGTGGGGGCCTGAATCATCGGCGAAAAGGACGTTGGCACGCTCACATCGTAGAGGTCCGACGATTCAACCGCACCCGGGTTTGTTCCACCGGATTGATACGTCGCGACAGGAGCTCCGACTCCCGTTGTCCCGCTGACAATGGTGCCCCCCTGCGCAGCAGTCCCCTGCAGGCTGGACGAGTTCTCATTTCCCAAAGCCGTGGCGAGGGCGGGCGATACTGGCAAGAACGTAATTGATCCACCCGGCCCGCCGGCGCCGGCGCCGTTCAGCGTGGAGAGCGAATCGACACTCGTCAGCGTTTCGGCGGGGAAGGGACCATTGGCCGGGATATCCAGTGTCACCGGGCTGGAAGGACTGAGGGGCACGGTCACGGAGTTAAACTGAATTCCGGGGGTGAGTGTGTCACCGTCCAGAGTGTAGGTTTGTGAGATTGGCGTCCCGGCGGTAATGCCACCGGGCGTCACCAGGGGAGCGTTAGAGCCTCCACCGAAGAGGTCGCCGATGACGTTGGGTGTCAGGGTTCGGGTTGCAGAGGCCGTCTGAAACGGCGATGCGTTCTGCTGCATCTGGTCGACAGCCTGCGGCTGCTGGGGATTCTGCGGATTCAACCAGGGAAACTGTTGATCCGGCTGCATCTGCCGGGCGATGTCTTCGGGTGTCTGTGCGGCCCCGCTGGCGTACGGGCTCGCAGGAACGGGCACCATCCCGGGCGGGCATTGGCCCTGCACCGGCGGACACTGGCCCTGGGGCGGGCAATAGACTTTTTTCCTCAGGGGCAGGGCCGCACTCGCGGGAAACCCTGAGCTCAGCACGGCCGTCGCCACAAGCCCTGTGACGAAAAAGTCCGTCTTCCAGATGAGCCAATTTCGAATTGACATCCGCAGCCCTTCGGAACGGAGCGAACAAACGAGCTTTCGAGCGCTCGGCACACGCTTAAAGATGCGTGGCACCGAACGTATCGTCCGCGCCG
>CAYUJE010000581.1:0-2314 GCA_964444865.1 uncultured Pirellulaceae bacterium
CACGCCAACCTCAAAGACGACAGGCATCGATATCAAGATTCCGCGTGTCGCCCCTTCCAAAGTAAATCGCGTGACCGGCCGACTCATTTTGTATGCTCCGGAGAGCCTCCGGGTAACGCCAACAGACGCTAAAGGGCTGCGCAGCACCTCCGCCGCGGAAGCCTTGCAGGGCATCGAATCGACGCGCGGCGGGCGGTTCCCCCAAACGCGCGAGCTGCTGGCCTATGCCTACACACAGGAGCCAGTCTCCCTCAAGCTGGAGGCTGGCCGGCGCGACCCGTTCATTTCGGCTGAACAATTGGAATTTGTTCAAGTGGAATCGGGGCTGGCAAAGTATGAAATCACGATCAGCTACAACGTGCAGTACAGTGGCGTCAAATCGCTGCGGATTGATGTGCCAACGGAATTATTCGACAAGAAGGAGTTGCTGCCGCCGCCAGGGCTCATTAAGAAGATGGACCCCCAGCCGAAGGATGTCCCGGCGGGCTATACGGCCCTGGTAGTCAGCAGTGACGGCGAGTTCCTGGGAGCGAGCGAAGTCAAATTCACCGGCGAACGAAAGCTGGCTGATTTGCAAGTCGGCAAGAGTGTGAAGATCGCTCTGCCAGTGTTGCAGCCGCACGGCGTTGATCGGCATACGGGTAAGATCGCTGCTGCCAAGGCGGAGACAATTGACCTGGGCGTGGACGGCAAGCCCACGGGCCTGCGGCCGATTGATCCACAGCGGGATATTCCGGCCGGCAAGCTCTCGGTTCCGGCAGCGATGGCATTTGAATTCGTCGGCGACTGGTCGCTGACGCTTTTGGCGACGCGGTATGACCTCGAGGACGTGAAACGGACGAGCATCGACCGAGCCCTCGTTCGCATGGTGATGACTCGCGGCAAAGATACTTCGGTTCAGGCTCTGTATCGCATCCGCAGCGCCAAGCAGCGGATCGCCATCAAAATTCCTGGGTCCAATCCGGGATCCGCGGACAACCCAACAACGCTCGACCGCCAGTCCCTCAAGGTCAACAATCAGCCTGTTTCCTTGGAAACGGACAAGACGCAGTATTTCATCCCGCTGATTGGCCAAAAGGCGGAGGACTTTGTTCTCGTCGAATTGCGATACTCCATCACTCGCACCAGCACCTTGGAATTGCCGGAGTTTCCCGACGATCCCGCGGTGCAGCAAGTCTATCTTTCGGTCTATATGCCGGAAGAGCAGCGCCTCTTGGGTGTGCGTGGGGAATGGACCGAGGAGGATGTTCGCGAGCCCGGCACACAACATGTTCATACCTCTCGGGACGACAACGAATTACTGCCCTGGGTGTATGAGGGAGTCGTGCATAATGGCGTGAGCCTCTCGCCGGGAGCGGACACGTTTCCGACCGATGGAAAACGCTATCTTTATTCAACCCTTCGCCCCGAAGGGGGTTTGACAATTATCAGCCTGCATCGCTACACCCTTTGGACTTTGATCGTCCTGGTTGTGGCTGGCGTTGGGCTGGTGCTTTCCACGCAGCCGCTCGGCGTTCGCTTGTGGTGGCTGGCGGCTTTGATTGTGGCGGTCGTCCTTTCGGCTCTGTTCGCACCGACGTTCGCGGAAGCCGTTTTGGGCGACGTTTTCTATTATTCGCTCTGCCTGGTGTTGCTTGTCTGGCTGGTGCAGTTCCTTTACTGGGCACTGCCGAAGGCGGGGACCTGGTATTCGGCGCAGTCCGCCCGAGCCGCGGCAATGGCTTCGGCAATGGCGGCTGCGGCGGCTAATCCGCCGGCTGCGAGTTCCGCAACTCCAGCGACCTCTCCCTTTGCCACCGGCCCCACGGAGATTCGCTTTGGGGACGTGAAGACTCCGCCACCGCCGGGGGCGACGGAGGAAGGGAAGGAAGGGGGTGGCAGCAATGGTTAAGCTTCGATTCCACGCTCTACTCGCCTCGCTGTTACTGGCGTTGCCAGCCGCTGCCCAGGAACCTCTCGTCCGCGAGATCTTCGTGCCGTTCGAGGACCTGAACATCATTCTCGAAAGCGACAATCAGCGAGTCTTTCTCAGTCGCAAAGAGTACGACGAACTGGTGGCCAAGGCCGTCAGTAAGCCCGATGTGAAGGCCCCGCACTCGGTTGCCGTTCTCGGGGCGACCTACGACGGCAAATTGGAGGAAGGTCGGGCTCTCATCGAGGGTGCGATTCAGGTGGAGGTTCTTAACGAAGGAATTAAGGCGATTGCCCTCGATCTGGGCAACGTGGGTATCCGCAGCGCCCAGCTCGACGGCAAGGCGGTTGCTCTGGGCCGGAATGAACAGGGTCAAGTCATCTTATTCGTGGAAGGGAAGGG
>CAYUJE010000582.1:0-2256 GCA_964444865.1 uncultured Pirellulaceae bacterium
CGAGGCGAAAGAAAGTCTGTTTTGCGGCTCGAGGAACTCCAAAGCTGCCGCATTCGCGCAACAGATTCTTCCATTTGCCCAGCGCAATCCAGAATCACCGTCTGATCAACAACCGAGGGAGGCGTTGCCCCGACATCGACACCGCGAACAGTCAGCGAGCTTCCCGCGCAGCCGACTAGGAGCGCAAGCGATAGCATCGCGGGCCAGTTGAAAAACCGCATCGAGTTGGAAGAGCACTCTGGACAAGAAAAGCGGGGACCATCATTGGTGGGACTTTATCGAATTCGGTCGGTCGCCGTGGCGAAATTGAGAATCCCAGCCAGCCTGCTGAAAAGCTGCTTAGTTTGCCGTTGCCAGCCAAGCACCCTGTTTCTCCCAGACCGCCGGGACATATGCCGATGCTATCGTTCTCGCCCCCCTTGGTGCCAGATCTTCAAGATGACGCTTTTGGACTCTGTTCCCGGCAGCGGATATTCGCTCGCAACGCGAAGTTCCAGCTTCTTCATGAGGCCCACACGTTTGGCTTCGTTGTGTTCCTCGGTCCATTTGGGCCCTTTGACGAGCAGCAGTCGGCCAATATACGCCCAGTGGGGACGGAACCAGGTGAGGATTTTGTCGAGTGGACCGACTGCCCGACTGACAACGGCGTCGTAGCGCGTTTCTTTCAGTTGCTCTTCCGCCCGCGTGGAAAACACCGTGACATTCAGATGCAAATCGCGGGCGATCGCCTCAACCACCTTCATCTTCTTCTGCACCGAATCGCACAGGTGCATTGTCAGGTCCGGTCGCAAAATGGCGAGCAGCAGCCCCGGCACTCCTCCACCACTGCCAACGTCCAAAACCTCCTCTTCAGCGTGCAGCAGTTTGGCCAATTCGATCGTATCCACCAAATCGCGGCCGACGAATTTCTCGAAATCGGTGTGCCGCGTGAGATTGATTTTTTCGTTCCATTCCCAAAGAGCGCGGGCGTATTTTTCCACCAGCACGGCCTGTTTTGGGGTCAGTTCAATCTTGTGGCGGGCCAGGGCGTCCGCGAGAGTATCAGGGGGGACGGCAGGAGTATCCACGTTTTCAGCAGGGGCGGTATTGGTTTCCATCCCCCCATCTTAACCTGCGAGTGCCAGAAATCTCAGCGGGTAAGCTTGACATCTACTGGTCAATCAGTACTATACGAGGCGTAGTTACTGGACAACCCGTAGAAAGCCCGGAAACATGACCGCTGCTCCGACTGAACGCGAACTTCAAGCCCTCAAAATCCTCTGGCAACTCGAGGAGGCCACCGTTCGGCAGGTGGCGGATGCTTTAGCCGAACGTGGGGAGAACCTGGCCTACACCACGGTGCTCAGTCTCTTGCAGGTGATGGAGCAGAAAGGCTTGGTGGGACATACCTCTGCGGGAAAGACCTATACCTATCACGCCAAAGTGCAGCGAGAGAACACCTTTCGCTCGCTTGCCAAGGGCTTTTTAGAAACCGTCTTCGACGGAGCGATGGACGAGTACGTCATTCACGCCTTGCAGGGAAAGAAACTCTCCGCGGCCGAGATTCAGCGGCTGGAAGAGCTGATTGCCCAGGCCAAGGAGAAATCACCCGTTCGAAGCCGCAAAGGCGGGAAAGAGGCCGGTCATGAATGAGTTTCTTTCAATACTCTCGGCGTGGCTGCTGGACTTGCTGGTCCTGGGGACTGCGCTACTTGCGATTGCCTCTTTGACGCTGGTGTTCGTTCGCCGGCCCGCGGCGCGGATGGCTATTTCTCGGGGCACGCTGCTTGGCCTGGCGACATTGTTCCTGTTGACCGCCTTGCCAGCCTGGCCGCGTCGTTCGCTGGATGACATTTTTTCAAAGAAGGTAGCGGAAGCAGAAGAATGGGACGACGCGCTGGCGAAGATGACAGAAACGGAAGCAACTTTTGCAGCGCCCTTGGTGCTGGATGCTTCTCCAGCAAGGAATGACCTGCCAGTCAAAAGTTTGCCGTCTGCTGAGCCATTTTCCACGGTCCGCATCTTCCGCTTGCTGCCGCTCCTTTGGCTGGGGACGGCTGGGTTCGCGCTCGCTTATATTCTTCTAGGTGGCTGGAGAGCGTTTCGCATTCTGTGGTCCGCCGCAAATGCGCCCGACTGGTCGCAGCAGGAATTGAAATCGCTGGTTCCTCCCCAATGCTGGATGCCACGGCTCAAAACGAGCCAGCGGATTGCCACGGCGGTTGCCATGATTGCCTGGCGGCCGCACATTCTGTTGGCCACCAAGAGCGTCAACGA
>CAYUJE010000583.1:0-2251 GCA_964444865.1 uncultured Pirellulaceae bacterium
TCCTGGCCGGCGCGAAGGAACCGATGAACTGCAAAGAGATGATCGAGGCGATGGCGAAGAAGGCCCTTTGGACCAGCCCCGGCGGCAAGACGCCCCACGCCACGCTGTACACGGCGGTGACAATGTTGCCGAATTTGGCCCCGTGAGGGGCCGCTAGCAAAAGGGCGGGGGGTGACCCTGTATGTGATTCGGACATGTTCGTTCTCGATCTTGATAACCTTGACCAGGCAGCGAATGATTTCCCGACGGGTGGCAAAGTCCGCCTTGTCGAGGCCGTCGCTGACTTGTTTGGCGAAATCATCCAACCGGCCGAGCACCGACTGCAGCTCTTGTCGCTGGGCTGCTTGTTCCGCCGCCGCGGCTTCGTCTTGTTTCAGTCGGTCCAACCGCTGTCGAGCACGCGCCACTCGCGGCTCGAATTCGGCCTTCTCCAGCAAGCCATCTTCATAGGCGTCAATCAGTCGGCTGATGCTGCGCTGCACGGCACCGATTTGTTTGGCGAGTTGGTCGACGTTGATATCCGGCTCGGTTTGGTGCGACAACCGCTGTAGGAATTCCTGACGAAGCGATTGCGGGTTCTGAAGAACGGCGCAGACATCCCTCCACACGGCGGCATCCAGGCGGTCGAGACGAATCGGACGATGCTGACAGACCTTGTGACCATCGAAGCGAAACGAATCCATCCCGACACAGCGATAGTAGGGATACTTGGTTCGATCAGTGTTGTTGAATCGCGAGATGCCTTTGCCGTACCAGCCGTAGCCGCAGCAGCCACAAACGAGGAGTCCTTGCAGCAGGTAGCCTGGACTGGCGGGGCGTTGCCTTTGTCGCTGCCGATTCTCCGCGAGTTGCTCCGCGACCGCAGCGAACAGTTCGGCGCTGACAATCGCTGGCACGGGAATCACGATTTGCTCGGCGGGCGAGCTGGGGTAGCGGGACGTGCTGCTGCGCGGATGTTCCGGCTGTCCACGCGCGGGCCGCAGCCGCGGTCGCCGCTCGCCCACGCGGCTGCGGCCGAACACGGCTTCGCCTTTATAGGCTGGATTTGTCAGCAATTTTCGCACGCAGAACACATGCCACGGTTTGCCCTTGGCGCTGGAAACACCTTGTTGACGCAGTCGCCGGCCGACCTCGCGTAGCGTCAGCCGATCACGACCGACCCACTCGAAAATCTGCCTGACGACTTTCGCTTCCTCGAACACCACCAGGTACTGGGCTTGGCCGCCGCCCGCATGTTTGCTGAGGTAACGATATCCATACGGCGCGCTGCCCAACACGTTGACGCAGCCGCGTCGTGCTGCATGCCGCTTGCCGCGTCGACTCCGCTCCATAATCTTTGCCCGCTCGAACTCTGCGATCATGCCTTGCATCTGCAACAGCAGATCCTCTTCCGGGCTGACGCCGATCGTGCGATTCAAAAAGATGATTTCCACACCGCATTTCTGCAGTTCCTCAACCAGCAGCACTTGCCAGGCGTATTTGCGAGCGAGGCGATCGGGCGAGTGGACATACAGGCGTGTGAAGCCGCCAGCCCAGGCGACGTCCCGCAGCCGCTCGAGCGCGGGGCGCACCATTGTGCTGCCGCTGAAGCCGTCATCAATGAAACACAGCTCGCGGTCCAACGTCAGCCCATCCGCCTGCACCCGATCTTCGAGCGCCGCGCGTTGGCTGCTGATGGTGTTCTGCTGCGCCTGCTGCTCACACGAGACGCGGGCATAAATGGCGGGACGAATCACCTTCGCTTCAGGAGTTGTTTTCTCTTCCATGATTTTCAAGCTCCTTTGGCAACGTGCGGCATTGTCACTTCCGTTCGGTTCGATGGCTCGGCGGGGTCGGCAAGCCGCATCTTGCCCGCCACGACACACACCATTGGTGCGGTCAACTCATACGCACGGCTCCACCACTGCCTCTCCAACCGACCACCCACAAACTCCTGCAGCACCGCTAGCGTGAGCGGCTGCGACCTTTTGTGTTTCCTGCCTTCCATGACAACCTCGTTCAATCGGGACCGTGCTTCGCAATCCCTTGACCACCAAGGGTTTACTCCGGCCGCCACCCCGATCCATACTCCGGTCGCAGCCGGTCTCGGGAGAGAAGTCTATCCCAGGTCGCCAAGTTTTCGGCAATGTTGTCACCGCCGTGTACAGCGTGGCGTGGGGCGTCTTCCCGCCGGGGCTGGTCCACAGCGCCTGCGTGGCCATCGCCTCGATCATCTCTTTGCAGTTCATCGGTTCCTTCGCGCCGGCCAGGA
>CAYUJE010000584.1:0-2242 GCA_964444865.1 uncultured Pirellulaceae bacterium
GCCGACCCATTCGCAGCAGGGGATGTCGTTGTTGGGGCCGACCTTGGCGGAGACGGCCTGGAAGATGGGCTTGACGAGCGGCCAGGCTTTTTCGCTCCCGCCGGGCATCATGCTCGGCCCCTTGAGGGCCCCTTCCTCGCCGCCGGAGACGCCGGTGCCGACGAACAGCAGCCCCTGGGCCTCCACCTCCTTCGTCCGCCGCTCGGTGTTCGTGTAATGCTCGTTCCCGCCGTCAATCAGCACATCCCCCGGCGACATCAGCGGCATGAGCTGAGCCATCAGCTCATCCACCGGCTTCCCCGCCTTGACCATCATCATGATCTTGCGGGGAGCCTTGACGGCTTTGACGAGCTCTTCGAGGGAATGGCAGCCGATGAAGTTGCCTCCTTTGGCAGGCCCTTTAAGAAACTCGTCCACCTTCTCGGTGGTGCGATTAAAGACAGCCACGCTAAAGCCGCGGCTTTCGACGTTGCGAGCGAGGTTTTCGCCCATGACGGCGAGACCGATGAGACCGAAGTCGGCGGAGGAGGGGGCTGGGGACTGGGGGCTGGGGGCTGGGGAAGAGGGCATATTAGAGGACCTTTGATTTGAGGGATTGTTGGAGGCTGCGGAGGCGGCGACCGAGTTCGGCTGTTTTTGTGATGGCGGCGTTGACGGCGTCGGATGTCAGATAGCCAAGTCGTTCGGCGAGGAGAATTTGTGTCTCAACTTCGGCTAGTGAACCCATTGCAAACGAAACGTGGTGCAAGTATTCCTTGGTGGAATCGCGGGCGTGTCCTTCGGCGATATTGGATGGAACAGAAACCGCGGCGCGACAAAGCT
Organism: uncultured Pirellulaceae bacterium; assembly: GCA_964444865.1. Classification (GTDB taxonomy): domain Bacteria; phylum Planctomycetota; class Planctomycetia; order Pirellulales; family Pirellulaceae; genus SXOA01. The sequence continues at coordinate 823 of CAYUJE010000584.1, forward strand.
GCGAGGTCAAACCATACTGCTCATGCTTGGGAAATTCACGAGTGAGATTGTATACGAGAGCCGCCAGGTCCATCGCCTGCTGCCAGACGATGAGGTCTCGGTAACTCTGAACGGCGGGCATTTAATTTCCTCTCTTCCCCAGCCCCTAGCCCCCAGTCCCCAGCCCCCTTCTTACCGCTGAATTCGTGCCGAGCCACCCTTGGCAAAATCCTTGACCTGTTGCAGCGAAGCCATCGTCGTATCGCCCGGAAACGTCGTCAGCAGCGCACCATGTGCCCAGCCGAGACGCAAGGCTTCTTCCGGCACAGCGCCACTCAAGAGTCCATAGAAGAACCCGCCCGCAAAGCCATCCCCTCCACCAACCCGGTCGAGGACGCCGAGCTCGCAGGTGGGGGCCTGGTAGGTTTTTCCTTCGACCCAGCAGACGGCGCTCCAGTCGTGCTTGTTGGTGGTGTGAACTTCGCGGAGGGTCGTGGCAACGATTTTGATGTTGGGGAGCTGTTTGGCGACGGCGTCCATCATGGCGAGGAATGCGCTCGGGTCGATTTTGGATTTCGACTCGACTTCAGGCCCCTTCAGCCCGAGCCCTTTTTGCAGGTCCTCTTCGTTGCCGACGAGCACATCGACGTTGGCGACAATCCGCCGCATGGTGTCCTGGGCTTTTTCCAGGCCGCCGGAAATTTGCCAGAGCTTGGCCCGGAAGTTGAGGTCCAGCGAGACGATCGCCCCGGCAGCTTTGGCGGCTTGCATCCCTTCGATGATCAGATCGGGCGTGGTGGAGGAGAGAGCGGCGAAGATGCCGCCGCTGTGAAACCAGCGAAGGCCGCCGGCCATGATTTCCTTCCAGTTGAAGTCCCCTTTCTTGAGTTTGGCGGCGGCTTCGTTGCAGCGGTTGTAGAAGACGACGGGGGCGCGAACGCCGTGCCCCTGGTCGCTGTAGACGCAGGCCATGTTCGGCCCGGTGACGCCATCGTGCTCGAACCGCTTGTAGAACGGCCGCACCCCCATCGCCCGGACCCGCTCGGCAATCAGGTCGCCGATGGGGTAATCGACCATCGCCGTGGCGACGCCCGTGGAAAGGCCAAAGCAGTCCGACAGGTTGGCCGCCACGTTGAACTCGCCGCCGCTGACGTGGATCTGGCACTGCGTCGCCTTGCGGAACGGGATGATCCCCGGATCGAGCCGGTGAACGAGGGCCCCGAGCGAAAGAAAATCGAGCCCGCCGGGTGGGAGAATTTTGAGAGCCATAGCTTGCCGCGCGAAGAGAGGGATATCAGCACTGGAAGAGGCTGATTTTATAGTCGCCCTTCGCTCCGCGAAAGGACGGCACTTTCGCGAAGTTCGGCGAGGGTCTTTGACCCCGCCGAAACGCCCGACCGCAGGTCTCCTGCATTCGCATCGCAGGAGACCGGCGGTCCCG
>CAYUJE010000585.1:0-2241 GCA_964444865.1 uncultured Pirellulaceae bacterium
TGATGTTCCAGGTGCCGATGTCGTCACCCCAAATCACCAGGATGTTGGGTTTCTTCGTTTGTTGGGCGAATACCGGCGCGGCAATCGCTGCCACCAGTCCGCAGAGAGCAGCCAGCAAGAATCGTTGTTGCATCATCATAGTGACCTCAAATTGGAAAAGGTTTGAAGGTGGCTGTCGAAAGCCGCCGCAGAAAGGGCGGAATGCGAGGAAATGTGGCGAAAGAAAAATGGCGCCAATCCGTGCCCCCGCCCGGTGAACTTTCCGTGATTGTTGCCGCTTGCAGAATCGATACAAGGCCCCAAATTCAAAAAATGGCCGGAAATTCGCAGGAAACTCGTGGGGATTCTTCTTGGCCGACGATTCGCCTCGCTACATTGCCCAAACGTCAAGCGTCTCGACCGATGGCGACGATGAAGCTCCTAGTGAATGGATTCACTCCCTCCGAGTTCTTGCCATGTCCCGCCAGCCCCTCGCACTTGCCGCCCTGATCTTGGTGCTCGTCATTACCGGGAACGTGCGAGCCCAATTCTTCGAGCCAATATCAACTCGCTTCCTGCAGCCCGCCGAGGAAGCTGCAGAGTTCGAACGCGAAGGAGAGTCTGAAGCAGAGGACGAAATTGAGACCGATCGAGACTCGTTTACGCCGGCCACCACGACCGCCGGCTATCGCCGGTTCATCGTCGAGTCCGCCTGGTCGTTCATCGACAACCGCACGGTTCCGGAAACTCACAGCTTCCCCGAGCTGATTACCCGTTACGGCATCAATGACTGGCTGGAAGTGCGGCTGGGCTGGAACTACGAAGTCGGCGGGGCGGCAAATACCGTTTCCGGCAATGCCAGCGACCCGGAGGATCCGACGCAAAATGAAATCGAACGCGACAGCCAGTTCTTCTATGGCCTGAAGGCCGCCCTCACCAGCCAAAGCGGCTGGCGTCCGCAAAGCGCGGTGATTTTTCAAGCGGGGACACCCACCTATGGCAAAGACACGGCGACGCAGATGTTCGCCACCTACGCGGTCGGCTGGCAATTTCAAAATCGCTGGAAGTGGGATACGGCCATGCGATATGGCTACGACAGTTCCGAAGGTGACCACTTCAACATCTGGGCCCCTTCCACCGTCCTCAAAATCCCGCTCGGCGAACAATGGGCCGTCCACGCCGAATACTTCGGCTCCATCTCGCAAGGGCGCCAGCGGAACAGCTCTCAACATTTCTTCAGCCCGGGCATCCACTACCTTGTCACTCGCGACCTCGAAATCGGCGTCCGCGTCGGCTGGGGGCTCAATGACAGCACCCCGAATTTCTTTTCCAACGTGGGTTTTGGTTGGCGGTATTAGGTGCCGTGAAGCGAGTTGGATTCTACGGCTTCCATTCCTGAATCGCCCCTTCTCCCACCTTCGCTAGTGGCGAATACCGAGGATGCCGGCTCTCTTTATAGGGATCATTCCGCCGGGCGTTGTAGCAGCAGATCAGGGACCAGCGGGGGTCATCGGAGTTGTTGGCGTCGCTGCGGTGGAGCAGGTTGCTGTCGAAGAAGATGGCGTCGCCGGGCTCGCATTCGCAGTAGACAAGTTCCATGCGTTCTAAGGCCGCGTTTACCCGTTCCAGGTCGGCCCCCGTCTGGTCACCCGTCTTGCCGTGGTCGATGCGCCCCATGAGGTGCGAGCCTCGGAGCACCTGCAAACAGCCGTTGGCCTTGTTCGCCCTGCTGACGGCGATGAGGCAACTGGCAAGGAGCGGCAGGAGGCAGCCGTTGTTGTACCAGTAGCCGTAATCCTGATGCCACTCCCACGCGCCGCCGACGCGGGGTTCCTTGAGCATCATTTTCATATGGTAGAGATAGACTTCGCCCCCCAAGCACTGCTCCATCCGGTCCACCACCCGCGGGCTACGGGCGAACATGCTATATAAGTCCTCGCTCGCCGTATTCCACAGGGCCAGCTTCGTTTCCTTTCCTGCAGAGTCTTTGCGGCCGTAAAGCTGGCTGGCAAAAGCCTGGTCGCTCTTGGCATATTCCAGCAGTTTTTGGATTTCCTGCGGGGCGAATAGTCCGCGAACGATGAAAAAGCCGTCTTGCTGATAAGCCGCAAGTTCGGGCAAAGAAAAAGTGGGTGGCATTGGAAATGAGAGGGACAATTCTTGAGAACGGGAGTTTCCTCAATAATACCAATTTTTCTCCCTCGTTTTTCGTCCGGCAACTTTCTTCTTGGGTGGACTCCCCGTAGACTAGGGAATAAGTTG
>CAYUJE010000586.1:0-2237 GCA_964444865.1 uncultured Pirellulaceae bacterium
TGGGCACCAGGCCGACGGCTCCCCAACCCATCCCTTCGTGAATCCGCGGCCAGGCAGCCTCGACTTGCGAGGTTGCGGCAGCGGCGCCCGGCGTTCGCGGGGCCACCGGGAGTGGTGGTGCGGGCGCGCCGGCACTGAGTATTTGCTTGCGATCATCCCGGCATCCAGCGCCGCTCCAATCGAGGCGACGTGAGGCTGGCTCACCCGTGATTCCATGAAAGAGCGGCCCTCCTGGGTACAACGGAAATACGGCGTGTCGCGAGGACCGCCAAAACGTTTGTAAACCCAGGAGGACCATTCGATGTTGTACCTTGCCATCGACTTACATCGCAAGCAAATGACCATTAATCTCCGTGGCGAAGACGGTGAACCAATCCTGCGGCGGCAGGTGAGCACTTGGGGCGAGGATCCCCAGACGTTTTTGGCCGACGTGCAGCGCCGCGCTGGCCAGGAGGGCTTTGTTGCGATTCTCGAAGTCTGCGGCTTCCATGACTGGCTCACCGAACTATTGCCCAAGTTCGGTTGCCGCGAGGTGGTGCTGATTCAGGCCGAGAAAAGAAGTTCGCGCAAGACGGATCGCCGCGACGCCAACCAACTCGGCGAACTGTTGTGGCTCAATCGCGGGCGGCTGCTGGCGGGCCGCAAGGTGCAGGGCCTGCGGCGGATCGTGCCGCCTCAGCCAGCCCAGCGCGAGGACCGCCGGCTTACCCAACTCCGTTTGAATGTGACGGTCGACCTCACGCGGACCATCAACCGCGTGAAGTACGTTTTGAGGCGGCTGAACATCGAGCAGCATTGTCCGACCAAAGGGATCCAGGCTCAGAAGGCGAAAGCCTGGCTCAAGACGCTCCCCTTGCCGTCCCTCGACCGTTTGGAGATGGATCAGCTTCTCACGCGCTGGACAGCTCTGGCCCAGCAGCGCGACCAGCTCGACCGCCGCATCGTGGAGCGGGCTGCGCTCGATCCCCACGTGCAGTGGCTGCGAACGGTTCCCGGCGCGAGCTATTACTCGGCGTTAGCATTCGCCTGCCGCATCGGCGAGATCGGCCGCTTTCCCACGCCGCGGAGCCTGGCAAATTATTGGGGGCTCACGCCCCGCTGCGGCAGTTCGGGCGAAACCGAGCGGCTGGGATCGATCACCAAGGAGGGGAGCTCGCTGGCCCGCTACCTGCTGGGCCAGATGGTGATCCATGTGCTGAGGAAGGACGCCACGATGCGGGAGTGGTTCCGCCGCATCAAGGGGCGACGCGGCGCCAAGATCGCGCGGGTGGCCGTCATGCGCCGCTTGACCGTGATCTTCTGGCACATGCTCACCCGGCAGCAACCCTACCAAATCGCGGCTGCCGCCACGCGTCGCGCCAAGTCCCGCGTGATCCAGTCCCGCCCCGTGGCCCAGTCCGCGGCGGGGAACGATTAGGTTTTTCGCTTACGGCCAGATTCGAAGGTATTCGTACCATGCGTCAATTACAGACCAACAAAACGAGCGGACGACTCGCATCGTCCGCTCTTTCGAACCTGGCCCAGGCCGGGCGCTCAGGTTGCTCCTCAGCAGAGCCTTATCCTCCCGCCTGGCTGAACCTCAGCATGCCAGCCGCCGTTGGCGCTGGCAATCCCTTCCACCCTTCGTCACAGGAGACCAAGTTGCCGATGAAGTGAAGGCACGCCAGTTCCGGTTCCCCTTGCGGGGAACCCTCGGTCCTAGCGTCAGCTCGAAACACCCCCTGGTGAGCAGGTCTCACGTTCAGGCGATTGGAGCGGCGCTGGATACCGGGACGATCGCAAGCGAAATACTCAGTGCCGGCGCGCCCGTGTCACCGCTCGCGGTGGCCCCCGCGATCGCTGGGCGCGGCTATCAGCAATCCCGGCTCGCCGGGAGGCCTGGCCGCGGATTCACGAAGGGATGGGTTGGGGAGCCGTCGGCCTGGTGCCCACTGCACCGGGGAAAAGAACGCGGCAGCACCTCGTCACGCCAGATCGCCTGCCGACGCCTTGACACATCCGAGCACTAACCACCAAACGCCCATCCACAAATCACCGTCTCGCTCAGCACTGGAACCAACGCAAAACCGCCGAACCCCCAGCCCGCTCCGCGAACGCGCCCGCACCCCTTGACACCCAAGGCTCTTTCAGGGAGGGGTGTTGCCAGGGGCCATTCCCTCGCCCACAGGGTGCGCCTTCGGCTACGGAGGATCGACTCCCTGTTTCACACCCCGATTGTCCAACAGCAAGGGAAAGAC
>CAYUJE010000587.1:0-2234 GCA_964444865.1 uncultured Pirellulaceae bacterium
GCCAATTGGAAACATCCGCCACCGGCAGGCCGGGACACATGGCGATAAAGCCCGGCAGATTCTCATTCTCGCTCCCCAGGCCATAGGTAATCCAGGCTCCCATGCTCGGTCGCGACAGCCGTTCGTCGCCGCAATTCATCAGCCGCATGGACTGCTCATGATTGGGCGTATTGGCGTGCATGGAACGGATCAAGCACATGCTGTCGGCATGGGCCCCAGTCTTTTCAAAGATCTCGCTGATCTCCAGACCGCTTTCGCCTCGCCTGGCAAATTTGAAGGGGGAGCCCATGGCAGCTCCCGTGTGTCGTTCGGTTGTCAGGTTTCCCGCCGGCAAGGGCTGACCGTCGTATTTCGCAAGAATCGGCTTGGGATCAAACGTATCGACTTGCGACGGCCCGCCGTTCAGATAAATGTGAATAACATGCTTCACTTTAGGAGCGAAGTGCGGCAGCCTCGCGGCGAGCGGTGACAAGCTGATCGGAGCAGCTGCCGGGGACTGCTCGCACAGCAAGTGGGCTAGGCCGGCCATACCCAGACCGGCACCCATTTGAGAGAGCATCTGACGTCGGGATAAGTTATGCATGCTTCACTTCCTAGTCCAAGTACATCAATTCGTTCGCCGAAAGGAGTACCTGAGCAAACTCTTCCCACGGATTGAGTTTGGATTCCTTATCGGCGGGCGCGGAAACAAAGGCAATCGCGGCATCCAGCTGAAGCCTGGTGGGTTCGCGGCCCAGGATCGTTTGATACAGAGCCTGAATGCGAGCCGGCGGGTCGGTGAGCGAGTCAATCTCCTGTCGACTAACGATCGCTTTCGCTTGCTCCACGACAAATGGTGAGTTCATGGAAAACAAAGCCTGCTGGGGAACCATGGTGCGGGGGCGGCGTTCCACCGACTGATCCGGCGACGCAAAATCGAACGCCCGGAAAATTCCCGGCAAGCTCTGACGATCCACCAATCCATAGATGGTGCGATAGTGCCCTTGCGGGTCGGTGACATCAACAGGGCGGCCTCCGGCCCGCTGCGTAAGCCGGCCCGAGACGGCCAGCAAAGTATCCCGCATAGCCTCAAACTCCAGCCTCTTTCGAGGCATCTTCCAAAGCAGGCGATTCTCGGGGTCCCGTGACTTGGCGGCTGCCGTCATTTCCGGGGTCGAGGTCGAAGATTGTTGCCAAATGGCGGAAGAGACAATCCAGCGATGTAACTTTTTCAGCGACCAGCCCTCGTGGGCGAGGCGAAACGCAAGATAGTCGAGAACCTCCGCTTGCATGGGAGGTGTGCTGCGTCTGCCAAAATCGCTCGGCGTTGCCACGAGTGGCTCACCAAAGTGATGCATCCAAACCCGGTTGGCAATCACGCGGCTGGTGAGCGGATTTTCCGGAGAGGCGATCGCCTTGGCCAAATCCAGCCGTCCACTGATGCCAGTGAACGGCTTTCGCTCGCCGGGTGAAAGAATGGCCAGGAACTGCCGCGGAACAGTCTTGCCGCGCTGGGACGGATTGCCGCGAACAAAAATGCAGGGCTCAACCGAATGGGGCGCATCGTAAACCACCATCGCCCGCGGTGGGGCACTTTTGGACTGCACCGCCAGCCGGTCAATCTCTTGCGTCTTGCCGCCGAAAGCATCCTTCGGCTGGCGAGACATGTATTTCCAGGTATGGCTGCGGGGGAAATAGGCTGGGCTCTCCTGGCTGGTTACCATTTGCAGGAGCTGCGCACGTGCAGCGGCGTGGGGCGGGGGCGAAGCCGTGGCTGCCCCCTTCGATTCGTCATACACCTGCTTGACGATGACGCCATAGGCCATGGCAACGTCAGCTTTGCTAGCCAGTGTCCCCTTGAACAACGCTTCCCTGACCAGCGGATTCAATTCCCCCTTGTTGATACCTTCGGGCCGCTGCTTCCATTGTTCCAGAACGGCAGTTGCTTCTTTGGCAAACCCATCGGACGAAGTATCAATCTGCATGAGATCTCGCCACGGCCCCAAAACGGGGTCATCGGGCTTGGCCCGTTGCTCCAGATACCGTCGCCAGCGGGCAATCATCGGTGGGCGTAAATCCTCTGGATTGAGCGACAGAAAAAAAATCGCCGTCTCGAGCGGGTCGGGCTCTTTCGTGGCAACGTGCACCAAATAGTCTCCGATTCGGGCGCGAGCCGTTTCGGCCAGCAGGGTGTACTGCTCATCCAGAAACTTTCGCAACTCCTCACGCTTCGGGCCGACTTGTTTCTCAAACTC
>CAYUJE010000588.1:0-2225 GCA_964444865.1 uncultured Pirellulaceae bacterium
ACACGCTGGCGGGGATCGACATGGCCCTTTGGGACATCACTGGCAAGCTCTGGGGAGTTCCGGTTTATCGCCTGCTCGGCGGACCCACCCGCGACAAGGTCTTGATGTATCCCACTCCCAAGGCCACTAAAGTCGGTGCCGGCCCCATGCCGTTCTCGGGAACGCCGCAGCAGATCGACGGCTTGGTCAAGCAAATCGAAAATGCCCGCAAGCAAGTCGGCCCCGACGGGATTGTGATGTTCGACGCTCACTGCGCGTTGCCCCCGCCCTTTCTGATGCAACTGGCGTCGGCTATCAAGCCGTATGACGTGCTCTATATCGAAGAACCCGCGGTGCCCGGGAACATCGAGGTCTTCAAGCGTCTGAAGCAGGCTTTCTCCATTCCGCTGGCGGTCGGCGAGCAGGCCCGGACCATCTGGGAAGTTATCGGCTACTTGCAGGAAGGAGTGGCCGACATTTTGCAAATCGACTGCGCCCACACGGGAGGCATCTCGCAACTGCGAAAAATCGCCACGCTCGGGGAAGCCTACCAGGTGCCGCTCGCTCCTCACTGCGTGACGACTGACCTGGGAGCTACCGCCAGCCTGCATGTGAGCGCTGCCATTCCCCTGTTCTTGATTCACGAGTATTACCCCAGCATCTCGCCTCCCGGACTCGTCAAGAAGACCTGGTCCATCGACCAGGATGGGTATGCTTCGCTGCCGGTCGGCCCCGGCCTCGGCTGCGTGGTCGACGAAGCGGTCCTCCAGGAGCTCAGCAAGAAACCATCGCCGCCAGAATGGCCGACGCGAGGTCGTTTACCGGATGGTTCGATTTCGGACTACTAGAAGGTCCGCACAGAATCGCGGTGATGATGGAACCGGAGACATCCAAGGCCGATGTTTCTGCGGATCATCGCCAATACTCTGGCAATCCGGGATGGGTTTCCAAGAGAATCTCGCGGATGCTTTGGCGGTCACTGGCGGATAGATGAGCAAATAGCTTGCTCGTGTCCTTTCCGCTCAGCACTTCGTGCAAACGCCGCAGGACGTAGTCCTTGGCCTCGCGCGGAAGCGCGGCAAACGCATCGGAATAGATGAGGTAACTACAGGGGTACTTGAACATGCGGCGGTTTAAGTCCAAGTCGCGGAGCGAACGCCCTTGTTTGTCTCGTGGGCCGCGCTGGGCGAATTCTGCGGCAAACTTGCTCGTCCCTTGGATTTTGTGCGTCAGATTCGCTTCCTCGCTAAAAAGTAAGTACTCCAACAGCGGTTCACAGACGCTTTTGATGCGACTCTTGGTGCTGTCCCAGTGCTCGTTCGCCGGCTTCCCCAGTTCGCGGTTTAGAGACTGTTCGTAATGGAGCGCCTGACGGGTGCCAAAGTTAGCCTGGGTAATGTAGGTTTGCGCCACCGCCTGATGTTCGAGCACCAGCAGGGCCACAACATCGCTGTGCGGAGAAAGGTACTGGTCCGTGTCGAAATAAGAGGAGAGGTCCGTCACATTCTGGCCGGCAGCATTGTCGGCATCCTCGGGCCGAGAGCGTCCCCGGACAATCAGGTTTCCCAAGTGCAACTGGTCCCCGTGCGTTCCGGTCACGTACCAACTTCCCCAACGTTCGCGCAAGGGGCTGGTCTGATTGGTGCGATACGTACCAGCCGCCAGAATCGGCAGGCCGGAGGCATCGCTGTAAACCGAGCGAACCAGATGGCCTGGGACCCCCTTGGTTGAGGACGAGCCGTGGCAAATCAGGCAGTTCTCCGTATTCCGCTTGATCCGCGGCTTTTCCTCGTCTTCCTGGACCAACGTATAGAAGACCGCCCCGAGGTCCTTGTCAGCCGCAGTAATTTCCAGCACTTCGCCGTCCTGGCAGTATCCAACATAAGTGTCATCGTTGAAATAGATGGCCCGCGGAGTGTGGGGAGAGATTTTATGCCGTTGCAAGCTGGTCTTGGAAAACACCAACATTTGCGAGGATTGCGGCACCTGCAATTCCGCGAGAAGTGATCGCAAATAGCCAAAGCCGGGCTCGCGCTTCAGCGTTTTCTTCCCCGTATCCAATTCAGCAATCAGTTTGGAAACCCGATTCTCCGGCTGCCTCGTGCTGTAAGAGATGGGTTCGCGATCAAAATCATCACCGTGGGCGGTTGTCTGCGCGACAATTACCAGGAGGAAACCAAGCATTCCGTAGCGCATGGGCATGGAGAGTATCACGTTCGCTCCCTTCACAAAACGAACAACCACCA
>CAYUJE010000589.1:0-2224 GCA_964444865.1 uncultured Pirellulaceae bacterium
TGGCATATTCCGGCCGGCTGGAGAGGGTGCTGATGGCGGCGGAGCGGCCGTCGGGGGTGAGCCGATCGTAGGTATTGAGGATGAGGGCGGGGACTTCCTTGTCGGTGTAGCTCGCTAATCCCCGGATGGCAGTGGGGGCGAGCAGCCGGTCGCCGGCCAGCTTCTTGAGCAGCGGCAGCAGGTCGTCGCCGCGATCCTGAATGAGCGTCGAGAGCGCACTCGTCCGAATGGCGGCATCCGCTCCTTCGTTCGTAACGAGCTGCTTCACTTCCTCAATCGCCCGCCCCTCGCCGAAGACGACGCCGAGCTTTTGAGCGGCCTCTTTCACCTTCGCGCTGTCGCTCTTGGCCAGGACTGCCGATACTTCAGCCCACGACTTCGGCGCGGGGGCTTTTCGCCAGCCGCGAAGCGCTTGGGACATGCCTTCGAGGACATCCAGGCGGAATTGCTCGTCTTGATGCTTGGACAGCGTAGCCACCAAGTCATTCACCGCTGCCGCGCTGTGTTCGAGCTCTTCGGTAATCCGCCGCGCGGCCAGCCGGCGAAGAGTCGGCATCTTGGTCATTTCGATTAGCGAAATTCCCATTGAGGAATTTTTGGCAACTGCGGGTTCAATGCCATACCAAATCTGTAGCGGAAGCCGAGGGTCATTTGAAAATTCGGGGCGATCTACTAATTCGAGTGCGATGTCCCAGCGGTCATCAATCGGCAAGTGCTGAAGCAACGACGCCACATATAAAAGGACTAGCCCCGATTCTTCCTTCATCGCCAGCGTGAAAATGGCGTGCCTTGCTTCTTTACTAATGGGACCATTGTCCATGAGAAAAATCAGAGAGTTTACGCGGACATGTTCCATGTCACGCCATAGCTCACCCAATGCGTCACCTTCCGTTCCAAAACCAATCGCATTCCGCGTAGACGATAGTCGCGACCAAAGTAGTTCCAATGATTGTCCGTCCGCATCCTCTTCCAGGTGTTTAAACTGTTGCCGATTTTTCAACTGTCCGGCAGCAGCCCGCTCATGAAGCACTCGTTGAGCCTGCCGGGCGTACCAGCGATTGGAGCGTTTCAGCCACCAAATCACCCTTTCTTCTGTTTCCTTCGACAAATCGAATGGCTTCGCCTTCTTCGGCTCCCCATACGTAATCTTGTAAATCCTCCCACTCGTCCGATGCACTCCATCGTTCTCATGGCACTCTCCAATATCGCTCCAGTCCATCACATACACCCCGCCATCGGGGCCGTAGGTGAGGTCGATGGCGCGGAAGTAGGGGTCGGTTGATTTGAGGAAATCCTCACCGTGGGTGGCAGTGTAGCCGGCTCCTTTGCGGACGAGCCTGTCTCGGTTGATCCGTTTGCCGTGGAGGTTGATCGTGAAAACGTCGTTGCGATATTCGTCCGGCCAATTGTCCCCGAGATAGATCATCAGCCCACTATGGGCGTGGCCGCCGCCGGCTTTGTCGGTGGTGGGGCTGACGCCGATTTTGCGAATGTCGCTCCAGACTTCCCCCTGGTCCCAGTGGAAGTGGTCGGCGGTCTGCTCCATCAGCTCGTAGGTGTGCGGGTTCGCGTCCGCCCCGTACATTCGGCGGAAGTGGGAGCCGGGGACGACGTGCCAGAGGTGGCCGATGACCGTGTTGATCATGAACAGCTCGCCGTGCTCGTCCCAGTCGTGCCCCCAGGGGTTGGTGGTACCGTGGCAGACCACCTCGACGGTCTCGCGGGTGGGGTGATACCGCCACATGCCGCAACTGACCTTCGCCCGCTGCGAGTCGCTGGACCCCGGCTTGCCGACCGGCGACGTCGCCAGAATGCCGTGCCGCCCGTAGAGCCAGCCGTCCGGCCCCCATTTGAGGCCGTTGACGATGTTGTGCCGGACCGAGTCGCCGTCCCAGCCGTCGAGCTTGACGACCGGCGGGCCGTCGGGAACGTCGTCCCGGTTTTTGTCCGGGATAAAGAGCAGGTTCGGGGCACAAAGGGCCCAAACGCCGCCGAAGCCGATCTCGATGCTCGTCAGCTTGTCCCCCTTGTCCCAGAAGACGGTCCGCTTGTCGTGCTTGCCGTCCCCGTCGGTGTCTTCCAGGATGATGATCCGGTCCTTCTGCTCCTTGTCAAAACCCTTGGCCGATTCCGCATACGTATAGCACTCCGCCACCCAGAGCCGCCCCCGCTCATCCCACGCCATGGCAATCGGCTGCTGCACCGCCGGCTCCGCGGCAAAGAG
>CAYUJE010000590.1:0-2212 GCA_964444865.1 uncultured Pirellulaceae bacterium
AAGACCCAGTTTCTCATTGGGGCGTGGCAGAGCAGCGTTTCAAGGGCGGTGATTTTCATGAGTAACTTCAATCAGGAAGCGGAAAGACAACGTCACGATCCACTACACGGGGATGCCATATCATTTTATCGTAGAGCTTGCCAGCGCACTCGGCCTAGGTGCGATATAATTCCCATCAATGCATTTCCTTCATTTCCGAGGCACCCATGGCCATCTCCCTCACCTGCCGCTGTAAGACGAACTTGGAAGTCGAAGATCATCTGGCGGGGACGTTGGTTCGGTGTCCTCGCTGCGGCGAGAGCTTAATGGTTCCGCGGCCAGCCGCCGCAGCAGGGGCGACTGAGTCCGGCTCGGTGGCCGAGGATGACGACGACGATGCCTATCAACTGGCACCCCTCGAGCCTTTGCCGCCGAAGAAACCAGCCTGTCCCTCCTGCGGCACGGATTTACCCAGCGGAGCCGTCCTCTGCGTGCAATGCGGATATCATCTGCAGCTCAAAAAACACATGGGGTAAGCTTCCCGCCTGCCCAGCACTCACGACGCGTTAGCCTTTTCCCACCAGCTGCTCTATCCGCCGCGCCAGTTCGGCGGTGATGTTCTCCAAACTCCCAGGCTCAAGGACGGCAATCGATTCCTGGTAGAGTCCCTTGCCGTAGGTCTCGCGGATGGGGACGTAGCTTGGGCCCCAGCCGCCGGTGAGAGTGATGACAAAGAGGATGCGACCGGGAAAGCGAGCGCGGAGGTGCGTTTGCAAGTAGCTGTAATGTTCGCCAGGGACGGCCACGAAGACGGCGTCTCCCATTCGCCAGACATGCACATCAAACGGATAAGCTTTCCCGGCGGGAAGCTGCGCGAGCCGGCGGAGCAGGCGAGTCTGCCGCTCGATCATCGCCCGGGCATCGCGGGCGGCTGGGGCATCGCCTGTTTTGTGGGCAATCTCTTCATCGGCTGTGTATTTGGCCAGCAGTTCGTCAGTTCCCTCGCGAGTCGGAAGGTCCGAGCGGTACGGGATCGCAAGCTGGTCGCTCGTTCGCTGCCAGGTGCGGATTTCGACTTGCCTTTCCCTGGAAAGCGGCTTGTGCCGCCAGTCGCCGAGCGTTGCGCCGGAAACAACGGGGCCCTGATACTCAAACTGGGTCAATGGCGGAGCCAGGCTTTCCAAGGCACTGAGAGCCGCGTGGCCAAGCTGGCGGCCGTTTCGGTCGGCGACCGCTACATCGCCGACGTAACCCTCTTTGGGGCCAAGCTCTCCGGACGCACCTTGCAGTAAGATGCAAGGGGCACCGCCGGTGGCTCCTTCCAAAACTTCTCGCATCGCACCAGGAAAGTCCGTGCTGACCAGCCGATTCTCCCAGGCCAGCGTGGTGGGATGGCAAGCATAATTGACCAGCGTGCCGCAAACCTTGCCGGCTTCATTGGTGATTCGGGCGACGAGTACGGTGTCGTCGGACTTTCCTTGCGGGTTGTAGCCGCAGACAAAAAGTTGATTCTCCTCATCCCAAAAATCCCGATGCTGAGCCAGATCGCAGCGGCCGGTACCGTACGTGATCACAGCAGGTTCGGCATTGACGATGGCGCTTGCCACAAGTTCGGCGCAGGTCTTTGCAACCTTCTGCAGGTAATCTGGGATTAACTCGCCGCCCGGTAGGCCGACACGGTCGAGGCTCATCAAGCCGGCGGAGTGCGTGTGGGTGAATGTCAGCAAGACTTGCGAGGGAGAAATCGAGCACCGTTGGCAAATCGCCGAGATAACCAGTTCTGCCTCATCTTTTCCCAGCAGGCAATGGTCCAGGCTCACCAGCGCCAGCCGATCTTTTTCACCGCCGGAGTCCGATGGCGAGTTGGGTTCAAAGACAGCAGCCGTGGCGGTAAGGGGACGATGAACGCCGATGGCGTGATCATGCGTGGCAGCTCCCCACATTCGCCAGTAGATACCCAGCGGCGGCGTGATGTCTGCTCGGCTGGCGGAGAAGCGGATTTGGCTCTGCGGAGAATCGACGTGAGGCATGGGGAATTCCGCGTATCAAAAACCTAAAATCCCAAATCAATATCCGGCGGCTTATCACCCGGTTTCGCAACCTTCAGTGTTGTGCCGTCCGGCAATTTGACTTGGATCTCGTCGGTGACTTGCCAGGCACCTTGCTGGAACGCGGCAGAGGCGGTGACATGTCCCTTCGCCTTACTACCGGCGACATCGAAGTGAATGACCGT
>CAYUJE010000591.1:0-2203 GCA_964444865.1 uncultured Pirellulaceae bacterium
ACCAGTCCATCCATTCCCAGGTGTTGCTGCCGGTGATGTTCCAAGCCGCGATCTTGCGCTGGTCGCAATACGCTTCGACGCGGCTCGGTCCCGACCCGCCGCGGACACGGGGGCCGTAGGGCGTGTCCCAGAGCAGGGTTGTCGCCGCTGGCACATTCTGCCAGACACCGCACATCCCGATGCTGCACTGCACGCAGCTCCCATCGGGATTGCGAAACCACTGACGGATTTCCCCGGGGAACTGAAGCTGGTCCTGAGCGGTCGCGGAGGAGACGGCCGTCAGTACCAGGCAGGCGAGCAGGCAGACGTTTTTCATGCGTGGGCACCTAGTGGGATGAGGGTGGGGACCGGCGGAGCAGGAGCCGCCGGCGTTCCTTGGGCAAAAACTCACGCTCGGTGAGTTCCGGGTCAAACTGGGTCCAGCTTTCGCGCGCGGAGGTGCCCGTCACCTCGCGGAGGGCGTCCTGGTCGGCAAAGAGGCAACGGCACGAGCCGCCGGGCAACCGTTGGGGGAGATGGCCCTCGCTCTTCACGAGTCGCCAGTCGAGGACCTGATGCCGTCGGCCGTCCCAGTTGTAGAAGATCACCTGGTCGAAGATGTGGCGGCCCACATCATCATAAAAGTGATTCAGTTCGATCACGTCGCATCGGTCGCGCAGCACAAGCTCGCCGCGAATGTCGGCGGTGAGGGCGAGCATGATCATGAGGAGGAGCTGCATGGTTTAGCCTGAAATGGCGCAGACCAGGCAGGGCATCCGCTGCAGGCCGCCGCAGCCGGGACAGCGGCGGTGCACAATCGGCCGGCTGCCATCGGCGATTCGGCCGATCGTGCGCGGGCTGGCCCCCGTGCGGGCGGCGATCTCCCTGGTGGGCACCTTGGAGGCGAGCAACGTCAGGATGACGCGGCGGTCAAATACCTTGCGAATGGGTTTCTGGGGCATGCTCGGCTCCCTGGTTCCAATCCTCTTTAACGCGCGGTTGCGGCCTGCCGAAATTTCGGCAGGCCGCACGAGGGAGGTAGTCTGGGCGCTTCACACGGCTGAGGCCGGCGGCGGAGCCTGGCTCCCCGCCGGCACTTTTCTATTCACGTTTTTGCCGCGAGGCGTTCTAATGGCGAAGGAGCCGGTCCTCAAGAAACAGGACATCCAGGAATTCCTGGACCTTAACGAGCGGCGGCTCGAAGCCCAACGGAAAGCGGATGACCTCGAAAAGCTGGCGAAGGTCCTGAAGGCCAGAATTTGGCAGCACGTAAAAACCAAAGGCGGTCGGAAACGTAGCTGCACGCTGAGTGGCTATCTGCTCGAGATTCGCAAGAAGCCTGGGAGCCCTGCCTGGAAAGAAGAGTTTCTCCGCGTTGCCGGCCAGGTTGCCGCCGCCAAAATCTTGGCCAAGACGCCGAAGAAGGATTACCTCGTCGTCGAGCCGCAGAGATGAGTGAACCGGACTCCCCCAAGCCGCCCTTCTCCACCCAGCCGCCGCGGCTGGTCCCTCCTCCATTCCCTGCTCCCTATCTGGCCGGCATCCCTCAGCTCCCCGATGAGCTACTCACTTCGGAGCGCAAGGACCTCTCCCGCGAGGAGCAAATCAAGGCCCGGCGAATCCAGCGGCAGATCGAGCAGCGAATGATCGAGGCCCGCTGGAAGCACGAAGCCGAGCACGGGATCCAGATCGTCCCCGAGCCCCCGCTCCAACCCTGAAGGAGACCCCGATGTATCCCACCCTCTGCCCGCCTGGCGTCACTCCCGTGGGTCACCTCGTGTTGATGGTCGGCAACGACGTGGCGGTGGTCAGCGATGGAAGGGTTTACCCTTGCCCCTTCTATGACTACGGACCTCTCCCGACCTAAAGCTGCGATGCGCTGGATCGCCCTCTTCACGTTCCTCTGCCAGGGCTGCACCCTCGCCCGCTCGGTGTCGATCGAGGCTCCGACGCTGGCCGCGGCGCGGCGTCTCCTCCGCCAGGAGTTTCCAGAGGCCATCAAACCGACCATCCTCCCGGTCGCCCCTTCACGCGCGGATTGACCGCCGGTCCCCGTAGCCGCCTTTCCAGCGGCCTTGCTGTTGACATGTGTCAGCAGGTCAACCGGACGACGCGTTTCCGTGCAAATCGTCCCCTCGACTGCCTTCAAACTAGGCAGGATGCGTCGGTTTGCTAAACCGGTGTAGGGGTCACACCTTACCGCAGGTTCGAATCCTGTCCTCTC
>CAYUJE010000592.1:0-2202 GCA_964444865.1 uncultured Pirellulaceae bacterium
CCGTGGTCCAACTGGGGCGACAGCATCGCCGCGGGCGGAAAATACTATGCCTCGAGCGCAATTGAAGGTGTTACAGGTCCTTAACCGTTCCACGAAGGTGTTTCATGGCCGAATCACGAGATCTCCCCGCGAAACAGTGTGATATTCGCTACGACGAGTCGGGCGAGCTCAAGAGCGACGTTTTCTTTGAAATCAAAGTGCAGTACAACCCCGAATGCGTGCACGGCGAGCCGGACGCTTCGTGGTATGTCGTAAACCTGGAGTTTGTGGAAGATCCGCTAGTCTCCGATCCTTGGGTCTGGGTGGATTTCATCCCGAAAAGTCCCCCCGATGTGGCGTTCAAGAGTCTTCACGGCTGCTCGCGGTCCCCGTCGCACATCATTCGACGGGTTGCCGTCCCGGATCAAGTGTATGTCGATCTCGTGGGGTATTCCCAATTCTCCGACTTCGTGCCTGACACCCTCGATGTCAATACTCCCATCGTCCTCTCCGATAAGTTCCGTCCCCGTCTGGAAGCGTCAGGACTCACCGGCATTCGCTCTCATCCGCTCGAAATTGGCGTCAACCAGTCGCTGGCGAAGGATCCGAAGCTGTTTCTCCTGGAGTTCACCGGCACCATTTGGGAGCGACCGCGGAAAGTCGTCGGCAAGCCCAATGCGTGCCCGCATTGCGGGAATGCACCTCTGATATGTCCGGAGTGCGGTTATGAAGATTTTGAATGCGGGAAATGCAATAAAGTCCAGTACCTCGGCCCTGTTGCTGTAGAAGGGCCTAACGACATCCGCCTGAGGTCGGCAGACATCCCTCGGCAAGGCCGCATTCTGATGGGCAAGACATGGACAGGCGAGGATTTTTTTGAAAGCCGGCGGGCTCGGTATATCACCAAGCGCGCGCTCGACTGGCTCCTGATGGTCCACGCCAAGCCGTTTTATGCGCGGCCGGCGCGAGTTGCCGTCGAAGGAATGTCGCCTGAGCAACTCCAGTGGCTGAACGACGCGCAGCGCTTGCCAAAATCAGCGATGAAATGACGCTGTTGTCGGCGACGCCGCGTGCCCAGTGGCCTGAACCGCTTCGGCGTTGCCCCGATTTCGAGCTCACCAAGCGACGCCCAAGCCTGACGCCGGAGCACCAGGTGAGGTGGATGACGTGGGCCCCGTGGAGTTAGATCAACTCCCGCCTCATCTTAAGCGATGGAC
Source organism: uncultured Pirellulaceae bacterium (assembly GCA_964444865.1). Lineage (GTDB taxonomy): Bacteria > Planctomycetota > Planctomycetia > Pirellulales > Pirellulaceae > SXOA01. Next base: position 1,197 of record CAYUJE010000592.1, read on the forward strand.
CATCTGCGATTGAGAGGGTGCTATGAAACATAGGCGTCTTGTTTCGATTCTGGTTTGCAATGTGTTGTTTCTGTCGTCTACTTGGGGTACGACCCAGGAGGAAACGGGTAATCCATCCCTGGATGAGATTCTTGCCGTCGTAGAACCGTCTAACACGGTGACGATTTCCGACGATCGCTCGCGTCTTCGGGGAGGCGATCTGCATGGATTTCTTGGGCTTTACGGCGACTCGCATTATCGTGCTATTTCACAGACCAATCCTGATGATTTAGATGACTTTGTGTTAGAAAATGTAGAAGAAACTGCCCTGTTTTGGCCGGGGCGAATCGTCAAATGGAAAATGGCCAGCGAAATCAGGCAAGGAGAGCACATCCCCTTCGCCGGTCAGGTTTACCGATGGGATGGACGAAACCATCAATTCGTTCGTGATGCAAAACATAGACTGGGACGCTCACTCAAAGTCGGGGTGCACACATTCTCGTTCAATCATTCTCTGTCTCTCAAACTTCGTCGGAAAAATCTTTTACGATTGGCGGTTAATTTTACCGATCAGACGCCGGACAAGAATGGGATTCCCCATGTCTTAATGTATATCCGCAGTGATGCAGAGCAGATCAAGTCCCCTCCCATGTCGGCCAAGGTCGTTGATCGAGATGGCCTTTTTGCTATTCGCGAAGGAGATGCCATCTTAACAGAAACGTGGGACCTGAAGGTGCGGCGAATCGTGTTTCCAAGCAAAAAAGACTGGTTAGCAGGCTGGGTCGAGGTGGAGCTGAGATAGCACGATCAGGGCCTGAGTCGGACCGGAATCTTTGTGTCCGAGTCCAGCGTATTGTCGGCATGAGCCCAGGCCCTGAGCCGCTTCGGCGTTGCCCCGATTTCGAGCTCACCAAGCGACGCCCAAGCCTGACGCCGGAGCACCAGGTGTGGAGCGATGAACTGGCACCGGCAGCGCTGCTGTATGGCCAGCGCGAACCACGGGCCGCGAATTGGGACTGGAGTCTGA
>CAYUJE010000593.1:0-2202 GCA_964444865.1 uncultured Pirellulaceae bacterium
GCCCCATCTTTGGATTCGATATTGAAACCACAGTAGTTGATTCTGTCTTTGATCGCCATATCAGAACAATTCAATTAGGAACTAGAGAAGCACAATATGTACTTGATTTAAAGTATTTATCTAATGGCGATATCTTAAATCAAGAACATTGTAGAACTCCTAGTTGGGCTAAAGAATTAAAAGAACTCTTAGATCCTTACTTTCTTTCTAGAGACTATATTAAAGTAGGACATAACTTAGGATTTGAATATGAAACTATGTTATGGTGTCTAGGTATTAAGTTCTTTAATCTACATGATACATACATCATTGAACAAGTATTGAATGCTGGTAAAGTTAAATTTACTATGAGCGGCTTCTATGGCTTAGATGATGTTGCTAAGAGAAGATGCAACTTTGTGATGGAGAAAGATCTTCAAACTAGTTTCAATCTGATAGATGATTTAACTGATGATCAGGTTAACTATGCCGCCCTCGATACCAGAGTGCCATTAGCCATCAGGATATCCCAGCTTAAGGAAGCAGAGCAGCTTCAGCTACAGAACGTTGTTCGGCTGGAGAATGACGCAGTGCCTTACTTTGGTGACCTGCATGTGAATGGTTTCTATTGCGATAAGGACCTTTGGCTGGAACGAGTAAGATTTCATGAAGAGCGCCACAAGAAGCACATTGAAGCATTGGATCAGTTCTTTATCCCAGTGTATGGCAAGAAGCCCACTGAGGAACAGTTGGTGCAGTTTGAGGTGAAGCGGGATGAGTTAGAGGTTGCTTGGCGAGCTGAGACTAAGCGCAAAGAACTAAGGGCTGATCTAAGAACTAAGTTCGTAGAGATGCGCAAGAGTTGCCGGGAACTTAGAGAGAACTTAGACTTGTGGGAAGGTGAGGCCATGATTAATTATGGTTCCCACCCTCAGTTACTAGAAGGCTTGAAGCAGTTAGGAATCAAGTTACCCAACACAAACGATGATACTCTGAACTTACACAGTGAGCCAGTAATCAAGGCCCTTCAAGATTATCGAGAGTCAGCCAAGATTTTAACTACGTATGGGCATAACTGGTTAGATTACATTCAACCTAAGACTGGTAGGGTTCATTCTAGGTTTCGGCAGATCGGAGCGGAAACTGGAAGGACAAGTAGCACTAACCCCAACGAACAAAACATCCCGACCTCTGATAATATTGCAGTGGTGCCAGATTTTCATCACGCCTACACAGTGTCAGATCCAAACAACACACTAGTTATCGTTGATATGAGCGGGGCTGAACTTAGGATCATGGGTGAGATGAGTGGTGAGCAATCTTGGATTGACGCTTTTAATCAGGGCTGGGATGTCCACTCAATATCTGCACAGCTAGTATTCCCTGAAGAATGGGAGGCTGGTACTGAAGAGGGTTGTGCTTTTGCTGCAAAGAAAAAGAAGTGCAAGTGCAAAGTTCACAATAGGCTGAGGAACTGGCTAAAGGCTGTTAACTTTGGATTAGCTTATGGGATGCAATATATCAAGTTATCCAAGCAACTAGGCATCCCTGAAGAACAAGCTAAACAAATCATTGCAAGACATGCCGCTGCGTTTAAGGAAGTATTAGCCTGGCTAGATAAAAGTGGTCAGCAAGCTAAAGTTGAATTACTTGCAAGATCTATTACTGGTAGAATTAGATTTTTTAATGCTCCCACATTTGAAGTGGCCAAGGGAGCAGTTAAGAAAAAACAAGTTGCTGAGGAAAAGAAGGGCAAGAATTACTTCATTACCCAGAACAAAATCAAAAATAAGTACATGGCGATGTATGCTGCCATTGAACGAGAAGGTAAGAATACTCGGGTACAAGCTTCTAACGCTGATATCCTTAAGATAGCAGGAGGCTCAGGGTATGACAATGAAGGCAAGCCGTTCCTATGGCATCTATTACCTCAGTATAATGCAAAACAAGTGAACTCAGTTCATGACGAGTTTGTAGTGGAATGCCCAGAGGAGCATGGAGAAGAAGTGCTTCATGTGATCGGGGATGCAATAGAAAGAGCAGCCGCCATGTATATGAAGAAGATTAAAATGGAATATGAAGGAAAGGTCAGTAAGATATGGAACAAGTAACACTAATAACTAAAATCATGACAATTGTCGATGTACTTGGTTTCACTTACAAAGCGCGAATCTTAGTTAGTGAGGCAACTTTTAATAAGCTATTTCAATACTTTAAAGGGTA
>CAYUJE010000594.1:0-2201 GCA_964444865.1 uncultured Pirellulaceae bacterium
CTCAACGAGCGACTTCGTTTCGGCCACGATGCTTCCCGGGCCGCCCACTGACTCTCCCGCCAGCGGCAGAGAGGTGTTGTTCGTGGGGTTTGCGAATCGCTTCGCTTGATCGGAGGTGGCAAGACCCGGCATTCCCAGACCGGAGAGCCCCACGAGCGGCAGCGAATTCTCGCGGGCAATTCGCTTCACTTCATCGATGTAAATCTGGGCCTTGTCGTGGATGCGCAGGTCCAGGCAATAGATGCGGCGATTGGGCAATTCGCGTGCGTCGATCACTCGTTCCTTACCATCTCCATTGGCCGCTGCTTCGGCATCTTCATCCTCCTCATCCTCGTCGTCTTCCGACTTGATGAGCGTCAGCCCTTCTTTGCCGCGGATGCCAAAACGGTCAAGCGTCCAGCGGGCCCCTCGCTCGTAGAGCCAGGAGAGGACAATCATGTTCCCCATGATGCCGTTGAGGGCCAGCATGCCGGTGCCGTCGGGCTTGAGGTCGTACAGGTGCGGAATGACCACCAGGTCCAATCCCTGCTCGAAGAGGAGGGCGGAAATGATATCCTCCTCAAGCTGGCGCTTGGCCGGGCTGGCACTCTGCCCCTGGGAGACGACGACGGCAATGCGTTTAGCCATGGGGGTCACTCAAAAATCTTAACCAGCGGAATGGAAAAACCAGGAATGACGTCCTCACCGTCGAGCGAATCCGTTTCGTTGAGCGCGGCAATGGTTCCACTTGCCCGATGGACGATGACTGTTTTCGACGCAGGATGGACTTCCCAAACTAGCCGCGTCCCGGCTTTCAAATACTCCTGCACCTTCTTATCCATCTCGTCCGAAACATCGCCGGGCGAGAGGACTTCCACCGCCAAGTCCGGAGGAATGGTCAGCCAGCCTGAAGGGATTTCTTCTCCTTCAAGCCGTCCCAGGCGAATGAACGAAACATCCGGCTTACGAAGGTTGTTCTTGGGGAAGCAGGTGTAGCCGCAGTCGGAAATAAACAAATGGCCGAGGGGATGGTCGGCAAGAAAGGTGAAAAGGAAGCCATAAATGCGGCCACCGATCCAGCTGGATTTGGCACCCATAGGACGTGTCCTCAATTTGCCATCGACGAGTTCATAGTCAACCTGTTCCAGAAGTCGCTCCAAGTCCGTCGGGCCGACAAACGGCATGCCAACGGGCAAATCAGAGAGTGTTGGGGTAGTTGCTAATGACATCGAAAAGTCCTACTCGTTCATTTGTCCTTTAATCGTTCGCTGAGTCACTTCCCAAACCGAAGCCAGGTGCTCAAGATACTCGGCGGCAGTCATGAGCCCATCTGCAGCCGCCTGCATCTCAAACAGCCAGCCGCCGCCATACTTGTCTACATTAATTGCCGACGGGTCGGAAAGCAGCTCTTCATTAAAGCACACCAGCTTGCCGGCCACAGGGGCATAGAGGCTGCTTTCGGCCTTTTTGCTTTCAATCTGCCCCATTTCCTGCTTGAGAGACAGCGCCGCTCCCGCATCCACGGTCCAATCCAGAAAATACACATCTTGCAGCAGCCGCACCGCATAGGCGGTGAAGCCGAAGCGGAACGACGCGCCGCACGGCTGCGCCCACATGTGGTTTTTCGCGTAGACCCGGTCGGTGGGAAACTCCGCGGAGAAGTTTCCCATCATGAAGGTCAGGTTCCCGCCATGCCCATCTCCAGCCCCGCTCATGTGTAGCGGACTCCCTGATGTTCCACTTCGAAGAACGGCGGCAGGAGAGAATCGGCTTGCAGCAAACCGTCTCGGGTCAGTTCAATTCGGTCCCCGTCGATGGTCAACATCCCTTCACTGACATGTTCGTTCCAAACGTCACGCCATTCGTCCAAAATCTCCACGCCGTACTTTTGGCGGAAGTAGCCGACGTCGAGCCACCCCTTCTTGAGGAGCAGAATCATTTCACGAATCAGCAGTTGGTGTTTCGTTGGCCGCATCCCACGCCACAGCGGCAATTTTCCCGCCTGCAAATCGGCGATGTAATCCCCCCAGTCCGCTTTGTTCTGATAATGCACTCCGTTGACATGCCCGAAGCTCGCCACGCCGGTCGCCAGCAGATCGGATCCGCGCCACAGGTTGTCGCGATAACTGAAGCTGACTTTGGACGGGTCTTTGATGAGGGTATAGGCGCTGCTGACGTGATAACCCGCCGCCATCAGTTCGTCGTAGGCGTAGCTGAGCCAG
>CAYUJE010000595.1:0-2192 GCA_964444865.1 uncultured Pirellulaceae bacterium
GCTTGCTTGGACCACACCCCAATTTTCTTGTACCACTCGGCGGTTGCTTTAGGGTCGAGGTTGCTCTTTTCGACCGTCGCATCGCCCGGCGGCAAGTCGTCCTTATGTTCCTTGGCGATCTTTACCGTGTCCCGATACCAATCCAGCCAGCGCAGTTGGTCGTACTCGAAATCCTGGCCCGTGTACTTGGTGAGGATCTGATGGACATTGGGATCAGGCTCCAACTTATTTAGTTCGGCTTTAAGGGCGTCGATCTTGGCGCGATTAAAGTCAAGGTCTTTTCCCGTAAATCTTTGGCCGTTAACGGAACCCCGCGAATAATAATCGCGAAAATGTGCCTCGTTGAGAATCTCATCATCATTCCGCTTGAGTATCGCCAACAGCATGAAGAACAATTGTTTATCCGGCAGCGTTCCTCCTGTCGGCGCGGTCAGTTCGCTATTCATCAAGGCGAGCAGCGCGTTCTCGCGATACTTCTTCCCTTCCAGGTATTTCACCAGACTCGGAATCGCTTCCTTCGCATCTTCCCGCTCCCCCAGAATGGCCGCCGCCTTTTCCCGCAGCGACGGACTCCGCGGCTCGACGGCGATGCGGGCCAGAAGCTTTACCGCTCCCTTCCCCCCGATATTGCGAAGCGGCTCCAGGTATTCCTTCTGCAACACGACATAAACGCTCTCATCGAGCAGCACTTGCTCCAAGGCCCCCAGCGCTTGCGGATCGCGGATGGCCAGAATTTTCTGCCGCGCGGCCTCGCTCGCCGCTTGATCCTCCTTCGTGGGTGTCGCCGCGAAGAGCTTGAACTCCGTCTTCCACTTCCCCACTTCCCGCCGCCACGCCCCCGCCGACATCTTCACAAACTCCGCCTCCACCTCGCTTGCCAGAGGTTCGGCCTTTTCCAATTCCGGCGAAGCCACCTCGCCCGGTTTCCTTTCCTGCCCACAAAGAGTCGCACACCCCAACATTGCCAGGCAAAACCAAGTCGTTCGAAGATGCATAAATTGGCTTCCTCTAGTATGGGGGGACATTACCACCATTCTTGTCGTTTTCTATCCCGAACGCAAACGCCAGTTTGCTGAAACTAGCCCGCGACTCTGTTTCCGGCCGCTTCTACAATCACTTTGCTTCCGTTGATTTCCAACACGCGAATGTTCGCTCCCCGCGGGATGTAGTCCCCTTCGCAAACGACGTCGAGGTAGGCGTCGCCGAACCGGGCGCGGCCGATGGGGCGGAGGGGCGTTTCGGCTCGGCCGAGGGAGCCGACTTGCACGGCGGATTCGAGCGTTTTGTCGCCGGGCTTGGAGCCGGGGAGCATGTCGCCGCCGGAGGCCGCGCCAGAGGTATCGCTCGAAGCTGGCGGCGCGAGGATCATTCCACTGAGCACGGGGATGACGTGGAAGTAACGCATCATCACTCCGGCGATGACCGTGAAGGCGGCGCAGGAGCTGAGGACCAGAACACTTGAGCCAAGGAGCGTGTTCCAGTCGTGCCCGGACCGTGGCACGATGAAATTCTGGCAGGCGAGTATCATCGAAATCACAATCAGCATGATTCCGCCGACCCCCGCCACCCCAAAGCCGGGGAGCACAAAAATCTCCACCGCCAGCAGCAGCACCCCGGTGCCAAACAGCACCAGTTCCAACATGCCCGCGGTGCCGGCGTGAAAACGGCTCCAGTAGAAGAGGGCGAAACAGAGCAGAGCCGTGATGCCGCCGACGCAGGTGCCGGGGGCGCAGAGCTCATAGAGCAGGCCGACGAGACCGACGATGAAGAGGAGCGCGGTGACATACCACAGGCCCAGGATATAGACCGCTTTGTCCACCGTGTCCGGCCGATACTCGCGCCACTCCCCTTCCACCTGATACCGGCTGCGGAGGTCTTCTTCACTGGCGACCGTGGCGCTGGCGAGTTGCAGTTCGACAGCACGAGTGCCGCTCACTTCCAAGAACCGCCCCTTTTGCGATTCCAGCACCAGCTCCAGCTTTTCCCAATCCGCGGCATCGGCCCGGTTGTTGTACTCAAGCTCCGAGAGGAACGTGATTTCGCCCGTCTTCGAGTTGCGAAAGCGAAAAACCTCGAAATCCATATCAACCATCGCCTCGGCCAGAGCCGGGGGACGACCCTTGGTCATGGCCAGCCCCCGCACGCGCTGCACCAGATCGGTTTTGTACTTCTCCGGGGCATAGCGGAACATG
>CAYUJE010000596.1:0-2188 GCA_964444865.1 uncultured Pirellulaceae bacterium
TCTCCCCCATCGACAGGAAACCGGGTGGGCGGGAAAAAGGCAGCCACGAAGTGGCAAGGTATCCGTAGCCCCGGACTTCGTATCTGTTTAGCGTCCCTTACGCCGGACCCGGCTCCGCGGTCGGGGTCAACACCAGCGCCTGCGCGAACACCTCAATGGCCGATTCGGCGCGCTGCCGGCAAGTCACCGCCAGCGAACTCAGGCACTCCCACGTCTGCGCCCCGTTCGCAGTCCGATTCCCGCACGATACCTTCCGCGCAATCACCGCCGGCCGAAGTTGCCGCTCCGCCAAATTGTTGGTCGCATCCACCCCTTCGTGCTCCAAAAAGCATAACAGGTGATCGTCCTGCTTGAGCAAGCGTTGGCGCACGCCTTCCTCCACCGGATCGGTCTGGAACTCCTCCAGCAGCGTCCTCGCCGCGATCTGTGTCCCGCGCAATCGGTCGGCGAAGTCCTCCTCCTCCAGTTCCGAGCGCTCCCGGCTCAGCTCGATGGCTTTGCGCAACAGCCGCTGGACTAGGTAAAGCCAACCACTCCCATCATAAGCCGGCCCCATTTGCGCGATGGCCGCACTGATCGCCTTAAGGTGGTGAGAGTAACACTTCTGCTGCACCGGCGTCGCTCCATCATAAACCGCCAGGCAATCGCTGACCAAAACCCCGTCATATTCCGGCGGGATGATCTCGTGGAACTGAGCCCGGCTGCGGCTCTTCACCACCCGGTAGTAAGTGAGCTTGTCCTGGCAAAAGACCCAGAGCGACCAGCCCGGGCCATCGACCCACCAACTGGTCTCGTCGGTATGCACCACCGGGCTTCGGCGCAATTCGGCCAAAAGCGCGTCGTAACGGGGCTGGAGCCCCTCGCGCAGGCGATGTGCGGCTTGGGCCAGGGCGCCGCGCGTGATGGAGAGCCCGAACAGTTCGCCCAGCACGCGCGTGCATTTGCTAAAGCTCAAGCCCAAGTCGTATTTGAGGGTGGCGGCGATGGCTTGAGCACGCGGTCCCAGATGCACCCCGGCGGCCCCTGTGGCGTGGCTGACTTGCCGAGGGTGAGTGGAGTTGACTTGGCACCGGCAAGCCGCGCAGGTGCCGCGCCAGGTGGTGATTTTGCTGACGTGTGGACGGGCGGGGAGGATTTCCTCGACGTATTGGGTAACGGGGTGCAGTTGGTCCAGAGCGCCCTGGCAATGGGGGCAGTGGGGCAGAGCGACTTCGATTTCTTCATCGATGGACTCTGGGATGCGGCGGGAGTGGCCGGGATGCCCCTTTTTGGCGCCGGGTTTCTGGCGGTGGACTTTGCGTTGGTGCTCGGGGCGGCGAAAGGGAGCTGCCGGGGGTGGCGGGGTGGATTGATCGAGCTTGGCTTCCAGTTCGACTACGCGCCGCTCCAGGGCCTCGTTTTTGGCGACGACGCGAAGGATGAGCTGGATGAGGGTATCCGGCTGATCGCGCAGACCTGCGAGCATTTCTGCGGTGATCGGAGGGATGGGGTCGCCGTCGGCCATGGACGACGGAACTCTAACAGTTATAAAAAACAGTACAACTTATTTATTAAGAAACTTTCCCCCGTAGAAGGACGCTAAACAGATACCGTCTGGAGACCCATGCTACTTTCACTCTTTGGAACCGCCAAATCGCTCGACGTCCGATCCAAAGCGGCGGCAAGCCGCGCGCACTCCAAGGCGCTCCGCGCGGCGGTCTAACTAACTAAGCCACCACGCCGTTCACCACCTTGCCGAACACATCCGTCAGCCGGAAGTCGCGGCCGCCGTAGCGATAAGTCAGCTGCTCGTGATTGAGCCCCATGAGATGCAGGATCGTGGCGTGGAGATCGTGCAGATGCACCTTGTCCACCTCCGCCTTGTAACCGGTGGGATCGGTCGCGCCGTAGCGAATGCCACCCTTGGTCCCGCCACCGGCTAGCCACATGGTGAACCCGGCTGGGTTGTGATCCCGTCCCTGGTCCTTGGGCGGGCGGCCGAATTCCCCGCCCCAGACCACGAGCGTGTCCTCCAGCAAGCCGCGCTGCTTCAGATCCGTTAGCAAGGCGCCCACGCCCTGATCCGTCTCCGCCGCGTGTTTGCCCATGCCCTCGTAAATCTTGGTGTGGTGATCCCAGAAGCTGTGGTTGATCTGCACGAAACGCACGCCCGCTTCCGCGAACCGCCGGGCCATCAAACAAGCGCGGC
>CAYUJE010000597.1:0-2164 GCA_964444865.1 uncultured Pirellulaceae bacterium
ACGTACTTTCCGCTGGTCCGGCTGTTGATTTTGCGGGGGTTTCTGGGGCGCGTCAATTGCCGTAGGCGGCGGGCTTGAGGTTGAGCAGTTGCAAGATCTTTCGCTGCACGGGCGTTAGCGTGGTGATTAGAATCCAGGGATCGTGAGCCTCGTCGCGGTCCAAGTCGGCTTCATCCAGCACGTGCCGTTGGATCGGCTCGAACAACTCGATGATCCGCTGCGTCGTCGGCCGTGTGCAGGCGCGGCCCTCGGGATAGAGCGGCAAGGACGGCAGCTTGTTGTGGGCCATGGCACGACGCAGTTCGCGTTCTAATAGGGTCTGCACCAGTAGCACCAGGAAGTACACCGCCAGCAGCCCCTGGATGCGGGCCACGTTCTTCAAGTACACCGGCGCCACGGCAAAGTCCGTCTTGAATTGCGAGAACCGCTTTTCGATCAACGGCTGACGCTTGTAGGCTCGCAACACTTGCTCGGCGTCGAAGGTACGGTCGTTGGTGAGCAAGGGGAACACGCCGTCCTCGCGCTCGGCTTCGGTCAAGAGCTGCTGGTTCATCTCCCATGTCAGCGAGTAAGCGGCCCGCGTTTCCTTGCGGTAAGGCGTGTCCTTGGTCGGGCGTCCAGGACGCGTCTGGCGATAGCTTTCTTGGCTCTGTTCTTCGATCGTCACGCGGAGCCAAGCAGCCACACCATTGTCTCCCAACAGCCGCGCTACGGCCTCTTCGACTTTGGCGCGTTGGCGATAGCGGGTGCGCGGCCCCGTTAAGCGGGCTTGCAGATCGGCCAGTTCGGCCCAGGCCCGTTGCAGGCGGCGGTTGCGAGCCGACGTGTCGAGCTGCGCCTTGCGCGTGCTGTGATACCACAGCAGGCGATAGCCGTCGGCGCTGGTCTGCTCTTCGGCGCACGTGGAGAAGCGATCGCGCAGTTCCCCTTGATCGTCCAGGACCTCGTAGAGTTGCTTCCAGACGATCGTCGCGGGAGTCTGTCGCAGCCGCGCGCGAAACACGTCGTCCTCCTTGTGCGTGCGGGGCATGACGGTTACGAAGCGGCCGCCGCGCGTGGCGATGTGGGCCAGGTTCTCGCTGCTGGCCAGCTTGCAGTCGGCCACGTACAAGAACTCCGGACGGCCCACCAACTGGTGCAGCAAGTCCCACGTCTGGCAGTGCGTGCGGTCATCCGTCTGGTTGCCGCTGGCGGTGGTGAAGTACACCGGCACGCCGCCGTCTTCGCTGATCGTGAGGATGTACAGCAACTGTTTCAGATCGGGGCGATGGTCCTTGCTGTGGCCCCAGGTAATGGCGTGCGTGGCGCGGCCGCGCTGGCTGCTCTCTTGCTGGGCTTCTTCGTAGGCGCCGAAGAACGAGATGCTGGTCGAATCGTTGTGCAACTCGTCCAGGCCCACGGCGAACTCTTGCACCACCTGCCGGACCACGGCCAGGATCAACTGCGGACCCACGTTGTCGAACAGCCGATCCAGCGCGTGGCCTAGCCGGTCGTCGTGCAGTAGAGCTAAGTCCTCCGGCCGCAAGTCCAACAGATCGGGAGCGAACCCCGCTGCCCATTCGGCCACGCCGTACACCGGCTGACGCGAGAGCAATACGTTGCGGAGCAGCACCAGCAAGCTGGTGACCGTCGAGAGTTGCAGGCGGGGATCGTCGGGCGGCAGTTGCTCGGCGAGAATCTCCCGCAATCGCATCCGCTCGAGCAGCCGATTGATGATCGGCAAAGCGCCGACTTGGTACGACCGCAACTGCAGGTGCTGCGCGTCGGCACGTTGGCCCGGTTCCAAAGTGCGGCGCGGTGTGCGCAAAGACGAAGAGGAATCGGACGCATCTGAGCGGGGTACACGAGAAGACATGCTGGGCGACCTCCTTGAGCGTGCGAGAAACTTCCTGACAACGCACAAGGATTCAGGCCGCGAAGTGTCCCGGCAAGCTGCCAGAAAACGCGTTCCGCGAGTTGCAAGAATCGACAATGATGTAAGTTGAGCGCCGCTCGACTTACGTCTCGCAGACTTTTCGTAAGTTTTTCTCACCCTCTGCCGCGGCGCGCGAGACACTTGCCACGCTGCGCGACGCAGCAAGAATCATCGCGTCGTCGCCCTCGCCGGTGTTGCCGAATCGCGGCAAATCAGGCGAATATCAGCCAGTCACCAGCGGAATGCAGG
>CAYUJE010000598.1:0-2162 GCA_964444865.1 uncultured Pirellulaceae bacterium
CACGCTCCCCCGTGCGGGCGCTTTGTCGTGGGTCCGAGTTTGGGTCCATCATCTCGGTGGCGACGTGACGTGGGCCCACCCCGCACGTTCAGCCCGGTCCCACGGCGAAGTACGACCTCACTCCTCCGGTGGTCGCCAGGAAGCCATCTCCCGCAGGATGAGGTCGATCTTGCTCTTCCAGTCGCAGACGGTGTCGGTCAGCATCTCCGGGGGGAGCGTGGTGCAGAGTTCGTCGGGGATGGCCTGCAGGCGGACGCGGATGCGGTGGAAGAGCTGTTCGGCGGCTGCGTTCCCGGCCTCCCGGCTGACGAGCCGGGCTTCTTCCTGGTCCAGCTTCAGTTGGCGGCGGGCGTTCTCGATTCTCAGTTTGCGGCACTCGAGCCGTTCCTTGCCGCGGGGGGGCTGGTCTCCGCCGCTGGCGGGCTGGCGGGTCGACAGTTTTTCGAACCGCCAGCGCGAGATGTCCTGCAGGTTCCAACGCCCGGGCTCTCCTGGCATGGGACTGGCTTCCGTCCGCCACTGCTTGACTGTCTGCAGATGGACATCGAAGAAGCCGGCGACTTCACCCAGGGTCGGCACCAGCCAGCGGTCATTCGCCGCCGTCAGCGGCTTTTCGAGCGGCTCGCCCAGTTCCTCGGCGAGGAACTTTTCGATCGTTTCCACATTCTCCGCACTCGGCGCGGAGTGCAGTAAGGCGAGCCAGGAGTCGATGTGTTCGGGTTTCAAGATCGGCCCCCTGAGAGGAGGATGGGGTGGCGGTGAGGTGCACGTGCTGGTGTTCGTGGTATTCCTGCGGGCCGAGCGGAAGTGGCGGGGGGAGGTCCTTCAGGTTCTGAGCGTGCAGCGTGGCCAGCACACTGGCCGCTGCCGTCTTCTCCCGGTTCGTGCTGGACTTCGAAATCACGATCGTGACGAGCTGGTTGACGACGGCCGTGTAGGCGGCGGAGGGAAAGTTCCACTGCCACCGGACCGGTTATAAGATGATGGGGAAAGCACTGCGGATGGGCCGGGGGTCGAGGGTCATGAGGGAGGAGTCTCCCGCACGGCAGTCTGGCCAGTCAGTTGCTCCCAGCGGGCCACGATCACGTCGCAGTAGCGGGGACTGAGTTCCAGTCCGTAGCAGCGGCGGCCCAGCTGCTCGGCGGCGACAAGCGTGGTGCCCGAGCCCAGGAAGGGGTCGTAGAGGAGACTTCCCGGGGCGGAGCTGTTGGCCACGAGGTAAGCGAACAGGGCCACCGGTTTCATCGTCGGGTGCTCGGTGCTCCGGCTGGGCCGGTCGAATTCGAGCACCGTGGTCTGTCGGCGGTCGGAGTACCAGCCGTGGGCGGCTCCCTCTTTCCAGCCGTAGAGGCAGGGCTCGTGCTTCCACTGGTAATCCTGGCGGCCCAGCACCATCGACTGTTTCTTCCACATCAGGCACTGCCGCACCCGCTGGCCCAGATCGTGCACGGCACCGCGGAAGTTGTAACCCTCGGAGTCGGCGTGCCAGATGTAGAACGAAGCTCCAGGTTTCAGCGCCTCGAAGGCCACACCCAGCGCGGCGACGAGAAACTGCCGAAAGTGGGTGTCCGACATGGCGTCGTTGGCCACCTTGAGAGCGGCCTGGGTCTTGCCGGTGTAATCGACATTGTACGGCGGATCCGTCAGCAGCAGGTCGGCCTGCACTCCCTGCATCAGCCGGGCTACTGCCACTTTCTGCGTTGCGTCTCCGCACAAGAGCCGGTGCTTGGACTTCAAGATCAGTTTTCCCATCGGACAGCCCTTTCTCCTGTGAGTTGTTCCCAGCGCGTGACGGCGACATCGCAGTACTGGGGTGAAATCTCCATCGCGTGGGAGACCACCGCGGCCACGCCTTTGGGGAGACTTGGATCGACCTTCAGCAATGGCGAGTAGTCTGTATACCGGGTTTTGGCAAGCCGCTGGATGCGGTCTCTCGTTTCGGCCAACGGCGCCTGCCCGCACAACAAGTGATAGTAAATGCAGCCCGCGAAGAAAATGTCACTGCGATTGTCGTCGCGCTTGACTCCGCTGGCGCGCTCCAGGCCGACGTAATCCACGGTTCGCGGCGCGGGCGCGCTCCCCACGGCGACCGTTGCATTTTCGTCCAGGCCAGCCAGGCCAAAATCGACCAGCTTGGGAATTCCCTGGCTCGAGACCAACAC
>CAYUJE010000599.1:0-2125 GCA_964444865.1 uncultured Pirellulaceae bacterium
GAGAGCGGTGCTGGAGTCAGGGCACGGCTGGGGCGGCAGGCGCGTGGGCTGAAGCCCACGCTACGTGACGCTACTTCTTTTTCTTGCCTTTGTCCGCCTTTTCACCGCCGTCGTCTTTGTTGCCTTCGGTGAAGAGCTCGCGTTTGTAGAGCGGCAGATGGCGGTAGTAGACTTCGAGGGTCATGATGCAGACGCAGGTTTCGAGCAACCGGCCACCCTGGCCACCCAGGTGAGGGCTGAAGGGGGTCCAGCTCCCCATCGCGTCACCCTGCTTGATCTGCTTGGCGACGAGCGCTTCGCGCATCACGTTGTTCCATTTCACCCAGGGCTCGCCGCCCCAGTGGTGGAGTACCTGTGTGGCATAGTAGTTGTAGTACATGTCACCGCCGGGACCCGTCTTGGACAGGTAAACGACACCCTTTTCGAGTGCCGGGACTTTGGGTGTCCAGCCCATGTACATGCGGCAGAGCAAGCCGACCGACGTGAGGGTGGGAGTGCCACCAGGCGCGTTGTAGCCGTACTGCGATCCTTCCGCGCTGGAAACGAATGTCAGGAACTGATTCGCTTTGCCCCAGACTGAAGGGGGGATCTTGATGCCCGAATTCTGGGCCGCCTTCAGGGCCATCAACTGCCAGCCAACGACCGAGGTGTCACCTGCGGAACCCGGCCCATAGCCCCAGCCGCCGCCACGCGGGTCTTGAGCATTGACGATGAACCGCGCCGCTTCGGTCGCGGGGATCATCAGTTTCTGTTTGTCCTTGCTCAGCGCATACGCTTCGCACAGGGCGAGCGTGGCAATTCCCTGCACGTACATGCTTCCTTCACCCGAGGAGGCTCGCAGGTCGGCTCCATTGGGAGTCGACTTGGCATTGTAGATCAGGAAGTCGAGCCCTCGGCGGACGTTCTCCGTGTAGGGATTCTCCTTCTTATTCTTGGATTTGTGGGTGTAGCCGCGTCCCAGGAAGGCGAGCAGGGCGAAGGCGGTCGCGCCGTTTTCGCAGTTCTTCAACGCGCCGGGATTGTCGGGTCCGTGATGGAAGCTCCAGCTCCCATCCTGCCGCTGCTGTCTGGCCAACCACTTCAGTCCGGCGTCAACGGCGCTCTCGCTGCCCGGAGTACCACCGTAGGCTTTGACCAGATCACCACGAGCGCCGGAACTGCCGCGACCACCATAGTCTCCCGAACCAAACTTGCTGCCGCCGCTCCCTCCGCCTGGCTTGCCGGTCCCGGTACCCGCAGCTCCCGTCCCCGTGCCCGGCGAGTCATCGCCGCCGCCCGACCGGAAGTCATTGACGTTCAGCGGATTGGGGTTGAAGGCCGGCGGTGCATCGAGCTGCGCGGGGGCGGTGGCAATGGGAATTGGCGTGCCGATCGTTTCGGGAACGACCGTCGAGGTGGCGCTGGCCACTCCAATGGGAGCATCGAGCATGGCGGCATTCTTGTCGTCGCCGCCGGTTCCTTCGCCTTCCCCTTCACCGGAAGAGATCAGCGTGCTGAATATTTTCTCGCGTTCCTTGGCCGGAATGGCCACAAAGGTCAGCGAGAAGAAGATGATGCCATGGACGATAACGCTGGTCGCCATCCCCGGCAGGTCTTTGCGGAGCCGTTCGAGCCACGTTCCTTGATGCATGAACTCTTCAGCGGCCAGAGCGGGTTTCGATTTGGCTTCGGCACCCTCTTCCGTGCTCGGAGTTCCCTTCTTCTTTCTGACCGGTTCCGTCCCCGGGGGGGCACCTTTTGAGGCTTTGGCGGCGGGGCGCGGACGAGGAGCAGGAACCGCGGACGCGGGTTCTGGATTTGCGTTTGGCACGCTGGAAGTGCTTTGCGGATCAGGCATGTCTGCTTGCCAATCGAAAAGTCAAATTTTGAATTGACCGTGGCAGCAGTCGGCCCATAGCACCGCGCCCGGAAAGGGCCTGCTCGAACGGCCATGCCCCTCTAAATAGGCTACCCGAAATCGGGCGAGAGTCAAGAAGCGACACCCCTAGATGGCGAGTCGGAAGGCATTGCAGGGGGCGAAGTAGCGAAAATGTTAATAAAGGAGGTGTTGGACACCCGGGAGGCTGGCTTGGGGTCACTTACTCACGATCATGGAGGGCGGGTCTTCCATCACGACTCGAAAGCC
>CAYUJE010000600.1:0-2124 GCA_964444865.1 uncultured Pirellulaceae bacterium
AGTCCAGTGCCCGCCGCGAACATCAAGATCAACGGGGTGGCAGCGTCAAACGACGACCTGCCGATCAACGTCCTTGTCAACCTCGACAACCAGAACATCGGCGGCGAGGCCACGTTCCTGTGGACCATCGTCGACCAGCCGCCCGGCCCGGCCGACGTGCTGTCTTCGACGGTGATCCAAGCCCCGACGTTCACGCCCAAGAAGGAAGGCACATACCTTCTGAACCTGCTGGTGAACGGCGTCCTGACTGACCAGAAGATCGTCGGCGTGCGCCAGCTCAAGAGCCGCAACCGCGTGCTCGCCGCGCGCGAGACGGTCGAGGACGACGCGGTGCGCGGGTGGGCGACCGACGCCGGGTCCATGCTCGTCGAGCACGACGACGCGTTGCGCCGGGGCTACGTCATCGTCGGGCGCGCGGGCGCGGCCGGTCTCTTGGCCGGCGACGTCATGAAGGTCACCGGCGTCACCGCCATCAAGGTCGGCCTGCCGGGGCAGGAGAACGTCCTCGACTTCCAGATCGCGCTCGCCACCGTCGCCGCCAACGTCAACGGCTCGCTGTTCGTCCTGGAGTCGGGGGTGAACGGGTCGCTTTCCCCCGCGCTCGGTGACCTGATCTACGCTCGCGTGATCGGCGCGTACGACGCGCTGCTGGTGGGCGCGCCGGTGGTTGGCGACCCGGTGTACGTGTCCGACCTGGGCAAGCTGGTGCTCGCTCCCGGCACCATCGAGCGCAAGGTCGGCCGCGTGTCGCAGGTGACCGGTCCGAACTATCGGATCTTCTTCGAGGGCACGGGCAGCCTGTCCGTCAACTTGTCGGCGGTCGTCCCAACCAGCATCGACCCCGGAGACGCGGGAGTCATCGGCGTCGCGCTCACCGCTGCCCGCGCCGATCACCAGCACGCGTTCGCCGGCATGGCGTTCTTGCAGGCCACCGCCACGGCTGACACGACCACGGCGGGCGCTGCCGACGCGCTGATGAACGGCATGCAGATTCTCGCCGTCCCCACCGGCACCTACCTCGTCATGTTCAGCACGTCGGTGCAGCACAGCTCGGGTAACGACGACATCTTCGCGTCGCTCTACGTGAACGGTGTCCAGGTCGGGTACTCCGAGCGAGCGTTCAGCAACGACAGCGCGAACGAGGGCTCCACTATGGCGTTCGAGGCCATCGTGGTCATCGGCGCGCCGGTCACGGTCGAGGTCCGCTGGCGGACGTCGGCGGCGACTGCCACGGCGCACCAGCGCGCCCTTACGCTGGTGAGGATCGCCTAGCCGGTCATCGCCTGTTACTATCGGACCAAGAGGAGATAGCATGCCCTTCGCCGCGCTCACCAACATCGACCTGTCGGCAGTCGGCGCCTACCCAGCTGATCCACAGGTGACGCTGCCGTTCGAGCCGGACGGCTGGATCCTTCAGGCGCTGACGGGGGCTGGTGACGCGGTGGTCCGCGTCAGCTTCGACGGCGACGTCGACCACCTCGAGCTCCGCGAGGGGACGCCGACCGGCGCGCTCAACATCCCGACCCACGCGACCCGCCTGTGGGCCAAGAGGGTCTCCGGCACCAACCCGACCACGCTCAACGTGGCCGCGTCGACGGACGTCTAGCCGATGCGCGGCGTATCACCACTCGGCATGCGTCGTCGCCGCAGGGGCGGCGTCCAGACCGTCGGGCAGATCCTCTTTGTCGCGGCACCAGTGTAGGAGAACACCATGGCCGAGGTCACCGTCACCTTCAACAACCCCGTGCCGCAGCCGAACGTGCTGCGTTGCATGCTCACGCGCGCCACCATCGACGTGGCGACGGGCGACTGCTCTGGCACCTGCGTGATGGTCGACGCGCTCGGCCAGGTGGCCGGTTCGCAGCAGTTCCAGGTCGTGCTCACGCTCCAGCAGCTCGCCGAGCTCGCTGGGCCGCTCGTCCAGGAGCTGGTCAACCAGGGCGTGCTGCCGCCCGGCACCGTGAGCGTCACCCCGTAAGGAGGCGTCGTGGTCGTCGAGCTGCTCGGCGTGTTCGAGGACGGGTTCAAGCGGGGGCCGACGGTCCCGGCCGATCCACGCACGCCCATCGCCATCCCCAGCGGTTCCGACCTGACGGTCAAGCTGCGCGCGGTCACGGCGAGCGG
>CAYUJE010000601.1:0-2119 GCA_964444865.1 uncultured Pirellulaceae bacterium
TGCTTCGTCGATCTCGACGAAGACGTGCATTACAAAGACTTCGTCAACGCCGCCCAGGAGGGATTCGACCAGGTCGAGCTGATGAAGCGGTACTCGACTTTCGGCATGGGGACCAGCCAGGGCAAACTCGCCAACATCAATGCCATCCGCATCCTGGCCCACATCAAGGGGCAGACGGTGCCACAAACCGGCGTCACCACGGCTCGCCCCTTCTACCACCCCGTCTCGCTCGGCCACCTCGCCGGCCGCGGCTTTCATCCGCATCGCCGCACACCCATTGAAGGCCGCCATGAAGCGCTCGGCGCGGTCTTCATGAACGCAGGGGACTGGAAGCGTCCTGCGTATTATGCACGGCCCAGCACAACCGCCGCGCAAGCTATCGCCGAAGAAGTCACCGCCGTCCGCACTGCCGCCGGCATGATTGACGTCGGAACGCTCGGCAAGCTGGAAATCAACGGCCCCGATGCCGGCGAATTCATCGAGCGGATCTACACCGGCCGCTTCGCCAAAATGAAGCCCGGCACGGCTCGCTACGGCCTGATGTGCGACGAATCGGGGGTCATCATCGACGACGGCCTCGTCGCCCGCCTCGCCGATGACCGCTTCTACGTCACCACCACCACGAGCGCCGCCGGAGCCGTCTACCGCGAGATGCAGCGGTGGGCCCAAATCTGGGGGCTTCAAGTCGTCCTCGCCAGCGCCACCGGCTCGCGCGGCGGCATCAATCTGGCGGGACCAAAAGCAAAAGAGATTCTCAAAGAGCTTTGCGACTTCGATCTCTCCGCCGCGGCGTTTCCTTATATGGCCGTTCGCGAGGGAACCATCGCCGGCGCTCCCGCCCGCTTTCTTCGCGTCGGTTTCGTCGGCGAATGGGGCTGCGAAATCCATGTGCCGGCGTACAGTGCTCTGCACGTTTGGAATTCCATTGATGAGGCAGGCAAAAAACACAGCATCCGCCCCTTCGGCGTCGAGGCCCAGCGAATCCTCCGGCTCGAAAAAGCCCACGTCATCGTCAGCCAGGACACCGACGGCCTGACGAACCCCTACGAAGCCAACATGGCCTGGGCCGTGAAAGACGACAAGCCGTTCTTCATCGGCCAGCGAAGCCTCCGCATCATCCGCCCGCGGCCGCTCAAGCGAATCCTCGCCGGCTTCACGTTGCCGAAAGAAACCGAGGCGGCAAAGATGCCAAAGGAATGCCACCTCATTATCGAAAACAAGGAAATCGTCGGCCGCATTACCTCCGTCACCCGCAGCCCTACCTTGAATCAAGTCATCGGCCTTGCCTTCGTCTCCCCCGACAGATCCCAACCAGGCACGCAGTTCCAGATCCGCCTCGACGACGGCTCGCTGGTGACGGCAACCGTGGTTGAAACTCCGTTCTACGATCCCAAAGCCGAGCGGCAAGAAAAGTAGGCCGCGAGTCCTCTCGCGAGCCATCAGAGTTGAGCTTGAAATCAGAATGAACTTACCAGTCCAAAGTCCGCTGCATGAAACGCTTCAAAAGGAGCACCCGCGCGCGAAGTGGGGCGAAGTCTGCGGCATGTCGGTCCCTCTATATCTGGCTGATCCGGCCAAGGAAACCGAACCCGCCAAGAATCTCGCCCTCGCCGACGCCAGCGTTCTCCCCCGGATTGTCGTCAAAGGACCGCAGGCGGCCGCTTTCCTCCAAAGTCTCGGCATTTCAATTCCCGAGAGCATTTTGAAAGTCGCCCCGCTGAAAAACGGCGGCCTCATCGCCCGGACCGGAGGTAGTGAATTTTTCCTGGAAGGCGGCCCCGTAGGATGGGACTCCAGTCCCGTCCCAGTTTCGGACGGGACTGGAGTCCCATCCTACGAGTCGATCGTTGGCCCAGGCGTCTATCCCGTTCTCCGCCAGGATGCCTCCCTCATCATCAGCGGCTCCCGCGCAGGCGAATTGTTTCGCCACGTTTCCAGCTACGATTTTCTAACCGAGCCCCATCATGACCTCGTCTTCACCCCCATCGCCGGCGTCTCCTGCTCGGTACTCCGAACCGAACTGAACGGCATTCCCGTCTTCCGCCTCTGGACGGACGGAACTTACGGACTTTATATTTGGCACACGCTGCTGGAGGTTGCCACGGAACTGGGAGGCGGC
>CAYUJE010000602.1:0-2117 GCA_964444865.1 uncultured Pirellulaceae bacterium
CGACTATCTCGACGCCACGATCGCTGGTTCCAGCAGCCAGGTGCGCAGCGGGGATTGTGTCGTGATGCTCGGTGGTCCAAAAGAGGCCGTTGCGAAGTGCGCAGGGCTGCTCGCCGCGTTTTCCAAGCAATGGTTCCATCTCGGCCTCTGGGGAAGCGGCGCTCGGATGAAGCTGGTCGTCAATCTGGTCCTGGGCTTGAACCGCGCGGTTTTGGCAGAGGGATTGTCCTTCGCCAAATCAATGGGCATTGAGCCTCGACTGGCGTTAGAAGTGCTGAAGGCCGGCCCCGCATTCTCCCGCGTTATGGAAACCAAAGGAGAAAAAATGCTGTCGCACGAGTTTTCACCTCAAGCCCGCCTGGCACAGCATCACAAGGATGTGAAGCTGATTCTGGAAGAGGCCGCTCGCGTGGGTAAGTCGCTGCCTCTTTCTGTGCTTCACGAAGAGCTTTTGGCCCGACTGGTTGCGGCTGGGGACGGCGACCTGGACAATAGCGCGATCCTCAAAGCGTTTGAGTAATACGCCAGCACGGGGTCGGGAGGAGTTTTCGCGGTCCTTGTAGGCATGGTCTCGAAAATTATTGCCCGCGAAAACCCCTCCCGACCCCTTTCAATCATGCTCTATCGCCCGCTAGGAAAAACCGGAATTCAAGTCTCCGCCGTCAGTTTCGGCGCGGGGCCGGTGGCGGAATTAATGACCGACGAGAGCCGGTTTGAGGACCAATGCCAAACAGTGCAGCGGGGGGTGCAACTCGGCATCAACTGGATTGATACAGCGGCTACTTATGGCGACGGCCGGTCCGAGGAATCGCTGGGGCGCGTTTTACAGGCCCTCGACCTGCGGACCAAAATGCACGTCGCGACAAAAGTCCGCATTCCGCCGGAGGCCGTTGGCGACATTCCCGGCTACATCCACAAATCAGTTGACGCCAGCCTCAGCCGCCTGCGACTGCCGAAAGTGACGCTGCTGCAATTGCACAATTCGATAACCGCCGAGCGAGGCGCTCAGCCGACGTCGCTCACGCCGGAGGATGTCCTGGGTCGTGGGGGCGTGCTAACGGCGATGAAGGAGCTTAAGTCCGCCGGCGCGGTGGAGCATCTCGGCCTGACGGGTTTGGGAGAGCCCGCAGCACTCGTGGAAGTGCTGCAAAGCCGGCAGTTCGAGACGGTTCAAACGCCGTACAATCTGCTCAATCCCAGTTCGGGGCGCGATATGCCGGCCGAGTTTGCGGAAACCAATCTTGGCAATCTCATCGCCACTTGCCGCGAATTCTCCATCGGCGTATTCGCCATCCGCGTTTTCGCCGGCGGTGCTCTCGCCGGCCAGGAGCCGAGCAAACATACGCTCACCACGAAATTCTTTCCGCTCGATCTGTTCCGCCGCGACGAAGCGAGGGCCGCGGAAATTGCCACCCGCCTTTCCGCCAAAATGTCCCTGCGTGAGGTTGCACTTCGCTTCGCTATCAGCCATCCTGACGTGGCCTCCGCGATTGTCGGTTTCGGCTCGCCCACTGAAGTGGATGAAGCCGCAAGGCATGTGGATCAGGGACCGTTGACGGAAGCGGAAAGTAGTCCGCTCACTCCGTGAGCGGACATTCCTGCACACGGAGTGTGCAGGCTACTATTATGAAACCCACCGAGCTATCCAAGACCAGCCGCTACGTGATTCTGATCGCGGCGTTCTTGGGCTGGATGCTGTCGGGGGTGCAGATGACGATCATGAACCTCGCTTCCAGTCCGGCGACGGAGGAGTTTGCGAGAAGCGGGCTGGTGAGCGAGAAGACGCTCTTTAATATCCGTGCAATTCTGGTGAGTCCGCGGCGGTCGGATACGGAAGTGGGGAGTGTTGTCCTTCCGTCCAAAAAAGATCTCAAACAACTGAAGGACAACTGGTACGCCTTCTTTAACTGCGCATTCCTACTCGGCGCGGCGACGGGCGGTTTGCTGTTTGGGTGGATTGCCGATTGGACCGGCAGGGTGCGGGCGATGGGGGCGAGCATTCTTTGCTATTCGCTGTTTGCCGGTGCGGGATATGTGGCCGGCTCACCCGAGCAGCTGCTGGTGCTACGGTTTCTTTCGGGGATGGGAGTCGGCGGCATGTGGCCCACGGGAGTTTC
>CAYUJE010000603.1:0-2116 GCA_964444865.1 uncultured Pirellulaceae bacterium
TGTTCGTTTCACCTCGCAGAAACCAGAGCAGCTCGTGAATAATCGACCGCATGTCCAGCTTCTTCGTGGTCACCAGCGGAAAGCCGGCCGCCAAATCGAACCGCATCTGATAGCCAAACACGCTCCGCGTGCCGGTGCCGGTCCGGTCGGACTTTTCCACGCCGTGGTCGAGGATGTGCTGAAGTAGGTCGAGGTACTGACGCATGAGTTTCTTGTAGCGGAGACTGTAGGGTGTGTCGAGACGGCACAGCCGGCGCTGACACACCATGATCGATGGCGCAATCGGGAAAAACTTTTGCCGGCTAACAACGTGCATTCTCGGTGTGTCAGCGGCTCGTTCCTCGCCTCGACACACCCTACAAATCTACAATCCTTACGCAAACAACCGCATTTGTCCTCCCGGCAGCTTAGGCGGCCTGAACTGTGAGCAGTCGAGGGGCGTCCACGGTTTGTCGAGGCCGAATCTTTTGGCGAACAGGTCGAAACTGGCTTCGATGCCATCCGCATAGGGACCGCCGCCGCGCATCCGCTCTCTCCAGTTGGTCACGTAGAGCTTGCCCCCCCGGACCGAGCGGACCAGGCCTTCCACTTTCTCGGCTTGCAGGGGGCGATGCGTTTGCAGCCAGTCCAGGAACAGGGGCGAAACCGCCAGCGGCAGGCGGAGCATCACATAGCCGGCTCCGCTGGCTCCCGCTTCCTGGGCCGCCTGCATGATCTGGGGCACTTCGTGGTCGTTGAGGCCGGGGATGAGGGGAGCAATCATCACGCGCACCGGCACGCCGGCAGCCGAGAGTTCGCGAATGGCCCGCAGCTTGGCGGTGGGAGTGGCGGTGCGGGGCTCCATCGTCCGGGCCAGGTCCGCATCCAGCGTGGTGATGCTCAGGGCCACCGCGACCAGATTCCGCGCGGCCAGAGGGGCGAGAATATCCAGATCCCTGAGCAGCAGCGAATTCTTGGTAATCAGCGTCACCGGCTGGCGGGCTTCGAGCATGACTTCCACGATGCCGCGGGTCAGCTTGAATTTCCGCTCCGCCGGCTGATAACAATCGGTCACGCCGGAGATGGTGATGGACTCCGGCTGCCACTTGGGATGATTGAGCTCTCGCCGCAGCAACTGGGCCGCATCGTGCTTGACCAGAATCTTGCTCTCAAAATCGAGCCCCGCGTTCATCCCCAGCGTCTCGTGCGTCGGCCGGGCATAGCAGTAAACACACCCATGCTCGCACCCGCGGTAGGGGTTGATGCTGTAACGGAACGGCACATCCGGGCTGTCATTTTCGCGAATCAGCGTCTTGGAATGGTCCGGCAAAAAAACCGTCGCCACCTTTCGCTCTTCAGCCAGCAGCTCGTCGTCAGCCGCCAATTGTTCGTAGTCCGCGACCGCATGGGTCGCCTCAAAGCGGTTCGGCGGACTCGCGGTCGCCCCGCGCCCCGTAAAGAGCGACTTCAGCTGTGGGAGTTTTGGGTTCACCGTGGGATTTTGGTCATGAGGGTTTTGCATCGCCGGCATCCCCCCGATAGTATTGTGTAATTCATTGATTCATCGGGTTTTTTTCACAGACTTACGACGACGTGAATCATTGCAAGTTGTGTTTTGTGCACATGTTCCGGTGATTCACGTCGCCGTAAGTCTGATTCATGGCTCGAATTCTGATTCAGGACCCCGAGCCACAAGCGTCAGCGCGTGGAGTCCTCGTGAAGCCTTCGTGGACTCGAGCCCAATCCCTAACTCCGCGCGCTGACGCTTGTGGCTCGCTTTTCCTGGATGCCTCCGGGCTCGCCCACTCGCCGCATTATATACTACTGTCCAGTTATTTTCGGTACCTTGCCGAATTCTTTTTCCGGAATTCTGGACCGGGGCCCTGGGAGTTGATCTACCCCTGCCGCTGCTTCCGCTCCGGAAATTCGGGCGATAGTGTCGTCCCTCGCTCGCAACCTCAGGGGGTCGGGAGTCATTGGCGAGCGGAGTCTGTACTGCAATCATTGCGAATCTCGCCAATGACTCCCGACCCCGACCATTTGCCTCATCACGCCCCATACTTCCCCATCCGCCCCGCATTGGAAAGTGCCAGCGACATCAAATACTTCGCCTTGAACTGTCCCAAGCCGCCGCGGA
>CAYUJE010000604.1:0-2098 GCA_964444865.1 uncultured Pirellulaceae bacterium
TTCAGCCTTGCTGAATCTCGCCGCCTGAACTCCTGAACCATCCAGCGGGGAGCAGAGACCACCGGTTTCTGCTCCCCGTTTGGCATTTCTTGGCGAGCCCTATGCTGGGTTACTCAGTGTTTCAGCGGCACAAATACTAGCCCGACGCGCAAGCGAGGGAATTTGACGTTGCACCGGTGCATGACGCTTTTCCCTCGCTTGCGCGTCGGGCTAATGTCTTACTCTGCAACGCAGAGTGAAACACTGAAGAGCCCTGGAACCCTATGCCGCTGACTTGAATTGTAGAGCGCCGCAAGTTAGAACTGCGCATGCTGGGGGCACTTCTGGGAGCATCGCATGTCGCTCGAAAAATCATGGCTCCAAATCGGAGTTGGCGTGGGGGCGGGTGGCCTGTTGGCATTTCTCGCCGTGGCACTGCTGAGCATGGCAACGGGCAAGCCGGCGAATTCCGAGATCTCTTTGCCGTCTCCCTCTCCCTTACCGCTTCCGCCGCCAGCATCACCGGCTCCAGTCCAATCCGCCGCTTTACCGAAACCAAATCCAGGCATCTCCTCTCCCAGATCCCAACCAAGGACCGAGGTGCCCAAGAGTGTCCCCGCTCCGGTTCGCCCCGTTGTCGCGACTCGCGGCGTTGAATTGCGGGAGTTTAAGCACGTACTGCTCCGGCCGGCGAGTTTCATGACGTTGCCAAACGACCGGAGAAGACTTGGGCAGGACTTCACCTGGAAGGCCGAAGGGGAGATGCAGGCTGGGGAGTTGCTTCGTGTGGAGAATTCGCTGGGACCGCCGGGAACGAACACGCTCTGCATCGTCGAGCGAACCGACGGATCTCATGTTTTGCTGCAAGAAAACAGCGAGATCTTCCGCGAATGTTGGCGGCTGGAAGTTTCTCCGGACGTTCGCCAACTTGCCGAGACGCGAAACGCCTTTGCCTGGGATCTTTACCACCAGTTTCAGCACCAGCCAGGGAATTTGTTCTTTTCCCCCAGCAGCATCGCAGAAGCCCTCAATATGGTCTTGGCCGGCGCGCGAACAGAAACAGCCACGGAAATCAGTCGGACTCTCAAACTCGACCAGGGACCGGCCGATGTTCACGTCGCCGCTGCCGATTTGCGAAAGCTGCTCATTCAACCGGACCGCCATCGGGGATTTGAACTGTTGATGGCCAATCGCGCGTGGGCTCAACAAGGCTTTACGATTGAGCAGCGATATTCGGCAGCCTTGCTAAAAAACTATGGAGCTGAAACAGGGCTGGTCGACTTTGTCGGCCAGCCAGACGCGGCCCGGCGGGAGATCAACGACTGGATTGCCAAGCAGACCAAAGACATGCTCCCCGATGCTTTGAAGCCAGAGAACTTCACGCCGGACATGAGATTGATGCTGGTCAACACCGTCTATTTCTTCGGCGAATGGGATGTCCCCTTCAAGAAAGAACTGACGAAAGAGGCACCCTTCTTTCTGGCGGAAGGTAAACAAAAGCGGGTCCCCATGATGAATCGCCGCGCCGGACTGCCGTACTTTCACGGGAACGGAATGCAGGCGGTTTCCATTCCCTATGGCAAGGGGCAATTGGCCATGGTGCTGCTGGTTCCTGACGAAACGGACGAACTCGACAAACTGGAAGCGTCACTTTCGCGGCAAGCCGTGGACGACTGGGTGTCCCAGATGAAGGGGCACGACGTGGAACTGGCACTGCCGAAGATAGATATGAAGAGCCATTTCAATTTGAAGCCAGCGCTCAAGAGTCTCGGAATCGAGCGGGCCTTCGACCCAGTCGGAGCAGACCTTTCCGGAATCCATATTCCCAACCCTAGGATTGAAGGAGATAACCTGTTTATCGGGATGGCTATTCATGGTGCCATCGTCAGAGTCGATGAAGCAGGGACCGAAGCGGCTGCCTTTACAGCCATTGCGGGAATGGCCGCTGGCATTCCTCCGCCACCTCCCCAAGTCCGCGCCGACCGCCCGTTTGTGTTCCTGATTCGCGACCAGTTAACGGGAATCATCCTGTTTGTGGGGCGGGTGACGGATCCGGGCAAGTAAGAGAAATGCGTGCTAGCCCGCCCGCTTGCTCTTTCCCATTTTCCTGGGAATTGCT
>CAYUJE010000605.1:0-2092 GCA_964444865.1 uncultured Pirellulaceae bacterium
TAGGGACTCAAGTCCGATGCGTGAGGAGCAAATTCGCGTCAGCGTGCGGATGGCCCGGGCGAGCTACGCACCGCGGCACGACATCCATCGGCCGGAACGCCGGAGTTCGGACCGAGATTCGTTTCCGTATCCCGTCCATCTCACACCGCTCTCCCGCGACCACGTCCCGGAAAAAGACCGCACGATTATCGTGATCGGCCGGCATCTTTCCGATCAAGGATTAGACTTCTATCATTTTGAGCCGATCCCCTTCCGCCGAGCGGTCGTCTCGCTCCCGACCGACGGCAAGGAATGGGTGAGCTTTCTATTTGAGCTCTACTGGACCCGCTATAACTGCCACGGCTGGTATGACAACGGCGGGCGGTTCTTGGCCGTGGTGCCGCCAATGGATTTAGCCGCTTAGTCCCCGCGACCACACGGTGGCGTCGTATTCCCCCGCGTGGACGCGGGGGCTAAGCGAGATTGCTCCATCTTCTCGATATTCGTCCCGATTGCGGGTATCGTGGGAGATTGGAGGATGAATCATGGGCGGGCATTTTGGACGTTGGACCGGCGCGATTGCATTAATGGCGATTGGCACCGCATGTTCCTATGGACTTGCGGAAACTCCGCGGGAAATCGAATTCAATCGAGATATTCGTCCGATTCTGTCGGACAACTGCTTCCAGTGCCACGGACCCGATTCCAAGGCCCGCCAGGGCGAACTGCGGCTGGACCGGGAGGAAGATGCCGTTGCCGCTCGGAAAGACGGCTCGGCCATCGTTCGCGGTAAGCCGGCCGAGAGCGAACTGGTGCGGCGGATCAATCATGCGGACGCAGCCGAGCGGATGCCGCCGGCCGAATCGGGCAAGAAGCTGTCTGCCGAGCAAATTGAGTTGCTTCGCCGCTGGGTGGAGCAGGGAGCGAAGTGGCAGGCCCACTGGTCGTTCATTCCGCCACAGCGGCCTTCAATGCCCAAAGTCTCCGATTCACAGTGGCTACGAAGCGGCCTTGATGCGTTCATCCTGAATCGGCTCGACCGCGATGGGCTGAAGCATTCCCCCGAAGCACCGAAAGCGACACTGCTCCGCCGCGTTTCGCTCGACCTGACTGGACTGCCGCCGACGCCGATGGAAGTGAAGGCCTTTCTGGCCGACCAAAGCCCTGACGCGTACGAACGGGCCGTCGATCGGCTGCTGGCGTCATCGCGATACGGCGAACGAATGGCGGTTCGCTGGCTCGATGCCGCCCGCTATGCCGATACGAACGGCTACCAGACCGACGCCGAGCGAGTGATGTGGCGGTGGAGGGACTGGGTGATTGAAGCCTTCAACCAGGACATGCCGTTCGACCAGTTCACGATCGAGCAACTCGCCGGCGATCTCCTCGACAAGCCAACGCTGGACCAGCGAATCGCCACCGGCTTCAACCGCAACCACCGGGGCAACGCGGAAGGTGGCATCATCCCCGAAGAGTACGCCGTCGAATACGTCGTCGACCGCGTGGAAACCACCAGCACCGTCTGGCTCGGCCTCACCCTTGGCTGCGCCCGCTGCCACGATCACAAATTCGACCCCTTCAAGCAGAAGGAGTTTTACAGCCTCTACGCCTTCTTCAACAGCGTGCCGGAGAACGGGCGGGCAGTGAAGTTTGGGAACTCGCCGCCGTTTATTCCCGCGCCAACTCGCACACAGTTGCAGGAGCTTTATCAATTACAGGATGAAAGGGATAACGCTCTTGAGGAGTGGACGAATCTATCCAAAATCCAACTCGGAGGTCTCTCAACTTGGCTTAGTACGTTTAAGCCTCGTGGCGACGAGGACTACGTTCCTGCGGAAGGACTGCTGGCAACGATTGACTTCGATGCCGAGCAGCCGGAGCATCGGCCGCGTGACCCAGAAATCGATTCTCAAACAAAACCACTCGGAACCTCAGCAGCTTCCATCCTGAACGCTAAAAAAACTCCTCCATTTCCGACCTTGCGAATTGCGGAGGGGACGCCGTCGACTGCTGAAGGCATTCGTGGAAAGAGCCTCGTGCTGGATGGTAACACGGTGATTGAGGCAGGAAACGTTGGCGATTTCGGCCTGTTTGATGAGTTTGTGATTTCGGC
>CAYUJE010000606.1:0-2090 GCA_964444865.1 uncultured Pirellulaceae bacterium
TTCTCGCAGCGGTCCGGTGACTGTGATCGCCAGTCGCTTCGTGCTGCCGGAACCGACGGTGGTGAGCAAGATTCAGACTCAAATGCCAACACCACTCCCGCCGTTGGCTGGACCCGGAGCTCAAATCGCCATCGACGTTGGTCCGTTGGGCACTGCGGAAGACAAGCGACCGAGCATCATTCAAGCGATCGAACAGTCACTCTTGCAAAATGGGATGCAAGCCGGAACTCGGGACGGATTGACTTTGCGCGTATCGCTGGAACTCACCAAATCTGAAAACGAGACTTACGATTTGATCACTCGACCACGAACCGCATATGGCAGTTACGGCCCAAGACAAGTCGAGGCTCAGGTAACGATCACGCAATCGAATTATGTGTTCCGACGATCGTTGATAAATAACGCGGGAGCACTCTTGTGGTATGACGAAGCTCTCTTGAGTGATGGACTCTACTTCTTCAGTGGGGTGGTCAAGGCTGGAGAATCGGTTCAACAAGTCATTCAACAAGCACAGCGAGATCGCTTCGCCAGTTCGATCGAACATCATGGACGCGCTGCGTTACCGCGTCTGTTCTATCCGCAGCCGCGCTTTGGTGAAAAAGCCGAATTGGGCTTCGGCAGTTCGTCGCTCTACAACGACAAAGCGTTCGAGTCGTCCATCGCTGAGTCTTATTTCTCATGGCTCGCTCAAACGGACTCGCGCTTCGTATCGAACCTGCAACGTGCCGGGAGTGCTCAGCAAGCGGAGCTAGCGGCACTGGAGGGAAGTGCGTTGCAAGAGCGACTCAAGTGGTGTTCTGTCTTGAAGCGACCCGTCGTTGGCGTCCGCTGGGGACTCGGTGTGCAACTCGCAGCCGCGACCAAAGAGAACATGCTGAAGACGCAACCCAACACTTTCGTTGTGGTGGATGCGGTCAATCAAATTACCGGAGGCGTTTGTTCGCCGCTGGTGGCTCGCATGACCGATCTGGGCATGAACAATGCGTTTGGCGAACTGCCCAAAGCGAATGATGCGCGCATCACGCAACCGCTCTTGTTCGGCGGAGGCAATCGCAAGCAGGTCGTGGATGCCGCTAAAGCCGCCGGCGTTGATCTGTTGATGCTCGCGCATCTCAGCGGGACTCCCGCAAACAAAGGGGCGTTGAATGCGACCTCGCTCGTCTTGCGGATCATCAACGTTGATACCGAAGAAGAAGTCTTTGCTTCGGATCGTCTCTCTGGCAAAGCCGCTGCTACCACCGCAGCAGACCTCAGCGGACTGATCGTCGATCGCACCGTCAGCTTTGTGAAAGAGCAGCTCAAACTCGAACCGCTCAGTAGCGTGGCTGATAAAGACGTGCGCGAGAGGATCACCGCTCTTGAGAAAAATGGCACCGGACTTCCGCATGCGACGGCCGTTGAATTGTTGGCTTGGAAGGCGCGCGGACTGGTCTCGGACGGTCAATGTCGAGTCGTTCTGAAGAAGTGCGGCATCGATGCGGCGATCGCTCAACAGTTGCTGAGCGAAGCTAGCGAAGACCGCTCGAAAGCGGTGCAAAGTCTGAAATTCGCGGGGAAATAAAGACCGGACAACCCTCTGGAGTGTTTTTGAATGGCGATCACCGTCACGTGTCATGACTGTGGGCGAAAGTATGCCTTCAGCGAAGAGAACGTCGGCAAGCAGTTCAAGTGCAAAGAATGCAAAGCGTCGTTGACGGTTGAGAGTGCTCGTCGAGGCCCGCGCGGGCGTTCTTCGGCGCGCGATGACAGCCCCTTTGAAGACGATGTCGATGAAGTCGAAGAGGAAGACGAAGCACCGCGTCGCGGCCGATCCGAACGGTCCGGTCGCTCGGGACGCAGTACTCCGAAACGTTCCGGCGGTCCCACATTGCGGCAAGTGTTGATCACCATCGGTGTCATCGTGGCGCTACTGTTTGTGGGCGGCGCCTTCATGGCCATTCGATTGGTTCAAAACGCGCGGCAACGAATCGCGCAAAATCAACTCAATGGTGCGAACGGCGCGATTGGACCGGACGGACCTGTGCTCGATGGAGTCGTACCGACGGATCGTGAATTGATCCGTCCCGAACATGGCGGTTTCGAGTTACGGG
>CAYUJE010000607.1:0-2067 GCA_964444865.1 uncultured Pirellulaceae bacterium
GTTGACGTTGATTTGAACGTCACGGCGACTCGCGTATTTCTTCTGCAATTCCAGCGTGACTGCTTCCAATCGGTTGGGAACGATGGAGTAGGCTTGCAACTCGGTCGCGTTCCGTAGCACTTCGGGAACGGCTTGCGGCTGCTGGGGTTCCTCGGCAACCTGTTCCTGAAAACGAAACGGCTGCTGGCCGTTGCCTGCCGGTTGCTGGGCGCAGAGCATCCCTTCCGCCAAGAGACCGGTCCCCGCCAAAAGCATGCTTGTGCCAAAGCGTGAAAGGGCCCGGCCGAGCCGTGCTGTCTTCAAGATTGCCATTAGCGAATCCCCTTGCAGTGGAAACCTTCCATGCGCGCAGCCGCGCCGGAATAATCTGCGTAGGTGGAATAATCGGCAAATCTTGCCAGATACCTGAATTGAATCGCCAGGATTTAGCGACAGAGAAAAGAATCGAAAACCGTTGACAGCCAAGGGGTTAGAGTGGGTTGAAAGCGGAGGTCGGAAAGCCGAAAGCTGGGAATTATTGGACTTTCCGCTTTCCGACTTCCGCTTTTTCTGCTTATTGCTCCACTGAAACGGCGTCCCCCAGAGTCCCCCCCCTCGTCAACCTGTGCTCCTTGCCATCGCGCTCGAAGCTGAAATCGCCGTCGCCGATGGAAGTGACGACCCCCTTGATTGAGCCGACCTCAAACTTGTCGCCCACCCCCAGTTTCAACATTTTGCCCCGCGGCCGAACGTTGAGCCAGATTTCCCCCGTGCCGCTGACATCCAGA
Organism: uncultured Pirellulaceae bacterium; assembly: GCA_964444865.1. Taxonomy (GTDB): domain Bacteria; phylum Planctomycetota; class Planctomycetia; order Pirellulales; family Pirellulaceae; genus SXOA01. The sequence continues at coordinate 768 of CAYUJE010000607.1, forward strand.
ACCGCGCTGAGAACGGTGTACTTGGCATCATCGAAGGCCAGCTTTTTTGGCGGTTCGACCGGTGGCGGAGGCGGATCTTCGACCGTCACCACCAAAATCTCTTCCTTCGACGCCTTCGCCGGCCAGCCGTCGTCGATGGCTTGGACGAGGAACTCGTACTTGCCATTGGATCGGGGCGTCCAAGAAAGTTTGCCCGAACTGGGATCCAGCCTGGCATCGGTGGCACCCGATTTGACCAATTTGTAGGTCAGTTTGTCGAGCTTGTCGGGATCACTTCCGCGGGCGGCAATGTCTACGCTTTGGCCACGAATGGCCTTTTGATTTCCCAGGCCCGAAATCTGAGGCGCCCTGTTGGGGGGACCAAACAGATTTCGCTCGCTGATGATCCGAACATAGTCTTCTGCTTTGGAGAGAGCAAGGCGGTCGGCGGGACGCTCTTTCAGAATGTTCCCTTCCGGTGCCCGTTCCAGAGACATCGCCTCAAAATCGGCGACGAGATCAAGATTCTTCGAATCCTTCATCGGCTTTAAATGCAGTTTGGTAATGCGGTGCATGTAGTCCGCGCTGTAATAGTTGTGCAGAAAGCGAACCACCTGCGGCAAAGTCCCCACGCTATGGGCGGTGAACTTTTGCGACGAAAAGAGCTTGCGTTCGTCTTTGCCTTTACCAATCGTGATTTGCGGCTGCCTCATTCCGGCCTTGTCAAATTGCTCCAGTAGCCAGGTTTGGTAGACGGAGCGGGCGACCGATGGGGAAGCTGGAAGCGAGCGCTCTTCATAATTACGCATACGGGAAGCCGCGGCGATGATCCGGCGGTCCAGCATTCTTTGCTCATTCACAGCCCCTTCCAGCCGTTCGATCTCTTTGCTCCGAAAGGTATACATCGCGTCGATCCTGCTATAGATCCACAGGGCCACGAGCAGAGCCACGGTGGAACCGACTGCAATCGCCAAAAGCCGTTCGCGGGAACTCATGATGCGGCTCCTTTCGCCGGAGCAGCCTTGGCGGGGGATGCTTTTACCGGAGCAGCTTTTGGTGTCCCCTTCTCACTTTTTGCAGCCGCCTTGCCTTGAACAGCCGAGGCGGCCTTGGGGGAACGAGCAGTGGGGTCACTCGGGGCAATAACAATATCCTCGCGGACTCGCCAGTTGAGGCCCACGGCCTTGTCGTCCTTTTTGCCGCCGAATCCTTCGACCGTATGGCGCTCATCGCGCATGGCACTTTCCAGGTCAGGCGCGACTTCTGGCCCCGCCATGAGAGTGTCCAGTTGCAGGCCCCCTTCACCCTTGGGCCTGGTATC
>CAYUJE010000608.1:0-2054 GCA_964444865.1 uncultured Pirellulaceae bacterium
ATGAGGTCGAGCAACATCGCCTTGCCAATCCCCCGGCGATGGACATCATGCCGCAAATAGACCGACGCCTCCACCGTATAGTCATAAGCCGCCCGCGCCCGGAGTTTCGACAGCGATCCCCAGCCGATGGCCTCGTCCCCAATAGTCCCCACCGTGATGGGATGAGTCGCCGGCGAGGACTTTTTCAAGGATGGAGGCCCCGATTTAACAGGCTGTCGATGCTTGCCGTGGCAGTATAATGAATTGGGAGGTTTTCTTATGTCGATCCAGCGAGCTCAATATCAAAGTGCGCTGGAGTTGACGTATCAAGCGACGTGGGAGGCCAGCCCCGAGGAAATGAGAACGGCGGTGGCGACGGGGGTGCTACCGGTGGAAGAAGCTGAATGAATTCGAGCTTTTTTTTTGCCTCCCTAGCAGAATCTGTGGGTGAGTTTTGGCTCTGGGAGTTTGCCGAGTGCGTGGAACAGGGCGATTTCGATGGCTTGTTCGGTGCGAAAGCCGTAAGACTTTCTGATGGTCAGTTTGGCTTTGTTGTTAAAGCCCTCCACAGTGCCGGCGGAGATTGTACCCTCCGCGCGAAACCAGTTGAGCAGCAGTTCCTGGTGTTTGCGGAGTGTGCGGACCATTTTCTTGAGCGGTGCGATTTGGGAACGCATGGCCCGGCGGCACCACTCGTCCAGGAACTTTTTGGCCCAGGCGGGAGAGCGATACTCCCAGAACCGCTGAAAGTCCTCGCGCAGCAGGTAGCCGCGGACCGACTGCAAGTTGTACCTCAGCAGCTCCGACAGCTTGACCGTCTGCTGGTCGGTCAGGTTTTCCCTCCGCTTGAGCAGACACCAGCGGGAATGTTTGAGGACCGGTTCGTAGCCGTCCTGTTCCAGCCGCCGGGCCTCGCCGGCCCGCACCTCGTCGAGGGCCTTGTTGAACTTGACCATCACGTGGAACCGGTCCAGCACCCAGACCGCATTCCGGGCCTGCTCTCGCAACACATTCAGGTACGGCTGCCACATGTCGCTGCAGGTGAACTTCAGGCAGGCCGATTTCGGCTTCCCCAGGATTTCAAAGAACTCCCGGAGGCTCTGCTCCGTGCGGTCTTTGGCCACCCACAATAGACGCTTCATCCCCTGGTCGATTTGATAGACCAGCGTCAGGTACTGATGCCCCCGCCGCCACTGGATCTCGTCCACGCCGATCGCTTTGAGCCCTTTGATCTCGCGGTGCACCAGGCCCCACAAAACCGCGTGTTTTACCGCTCGAAACACTTTCTCCCAACTCGTGCCGAACGCCTCGGCAGTCTCCTTCCAGGAGAGCCGTTTAGCCCAGCTTGCCAGAAACCAACGATAGCTCTTGGTGAGCGTGCATTTGCCGTCCCCCCAGGGAACTTCTTCCACCGTCACTCCGCAGCGGGGACAGTTCACGCGCCGCATCGCGTAAATGAAGAAGACCGGGATGGCCCACAACGGGACGAACTCGAACCGCCGCGGCGGCAAACGGTCGTAGCCAGGCCCCGCCCGCTGGCAGCCCGAACAGATCGGCCGCCCATTCGCCCGCGGCTCGATCGTCACTTCCAGCGTCAGCCGGCCCGTGGCGTCCTCCACCAGACGGTCTGGACCGTACACGAACGACTTGCAAGGCTCGACCCGATTGAGGATAGTTTTCAGTTGCATCCCGTGCTGGCTCCCGATTGGCGGATGGTCTGTTTGCACTTCCATCCATAACCGGAAATCTCGCGGGATGCACTTTTTTTCTCATCCGCGGCAATCTGCTAAACTGTCTCCTGTTCGGTCAAACGGAGTCGGGCTCTGCGGGGACGCAACCCGCCAAGGGATAACCGGGCCGAAGGGCGCGTCAAAGACGCGTGGCTGCTCCTGGCGATCTTAACTCGCCAGGGCAGCCTTGCTTCTCACTCGCATTGAACGCCCGAGCCATGCCTCAAAAAATCCAACCGTCGCACCGCCATCCGACTGGAAACTACCCACAGACTCTGCTGAAGACACAAAAAATGAGCCTATGCCCAAGTCATAGTCTCTTAGGCCACTTGGGTCCCTCCTATT
>CAYUJE010000609.1:0-2044 GCA_964444865.1 uncultured Pirellulaceae bacterium
CTTGCACATCAGCGGCGACCCGCAAGCGGCCAGCTTCCGCCAATCGGCGATGCAATATTGCGATGAGCGCCTCCTGGTCATCCGGCGACAATTTGTCTGCCGACTCCAGGACTGCATCAAAGGGAATTGTTGGTGTCATGGAAAAGTTCGTGCTTGTTGCTTGACGTACTAGGCGGCATGTGACACTCCTTGTCATCATATCGCCCAGCCGTCCGAAAATCGAGTTCAAAGGCCGCCGGCTTCCTTGGCACACCATTATTTGATGCTCTCATTGCCTGGGAATACTTCCTCCACCCCAAAACGAATCCGCCTCCATGAGCCGTTCCCCGAACTGGCAATGGTCCCTCCAATCCATGTTTGGACTCGTCTCCGCCTGCGCGGTGATGGCCGCGTGGCTGCGGCTGAGAATCTCCGTGAGTGCCGAGTGGTGGTTTCCTTGGTGGTGGATCTCGATCCTGGGGATTCTCTCGCTCGGATTTTTTGTGTTCTGGCTGCTCCAATGTTGGTTGCCCCTCAAACTCGGCACGCCCCGCTGGGAATTCCTTGCCGCCGCACTCTTGTTGTCGGCACTGGATACGGCTTGGGGCATCCTCAGCGGCTATATGGTCCTCAGTCACGGGTCGAGGTTGGGGAACAACATGCAGCTCATTGCCAACGGCAACGCGATTCTCGGATACGGCTTCATTTTCTCTTGCTGCCTGGCCGCGATGATTGCAATGCCAAGAGCCCGCACGTCTGTTAAACACATTTGGTTCTTCGTGCTCGTTGCCGTCGTGACGGTCAATGTTGGCTTGATCGTGTTGTTCTGTAACTGGGTTGGGTTGCAGGTAAATCTTCATTATCACCACTACTGAGCGTACTCCCAGCCTGCGTAAATCTTCTCTTGCCTCCCGCATGGGTAGTGTTCTTTATTCCGGCCAATGGTCGCTGAGGAGGGTCGGGAGTCATTGGCGATTGACTATCACAATTTCTCATGGTCTATGACGCCAATGACTCCCGCCCCCAGCCGCTCGCTACCCCACCGCCAGCGGCGCGAGGAACTCGCGGCGGCGCTGATCGGGCCGTTTGCGTTTCTCCCGCTCGCGGCGGAGCTTTTCGATCCGGGCGGCAGTCAGGGAAAGGGACGCCGGCTCGTGCTGCCGTGGGCTCGATTGCGGCTCGTCGGTCAGGACCAGGGATTCTGATTTTTGGGTGGCTCGCGTCACAGCTTGAGTTGCCTGCGTTTCTTCCTCTCGCCGCTGCTGCTCTTCATGCTCTCTGTGGGCAGCGTCGAGGATCGCCAGTCTCCTCTCGGCCGCATCGCGGAAGTCGGCGTCGGTCCAGTGGGCCCGCTGGGGGCTCTCCCGCAAGAGTTTTATAACCGTTTGCAGCATGGTCTCGCGGTCCTCGGGGCTCTGTCCGTCGGCATCGGTAAGATCCTGCGCTGCTTGAGTTTGCGGCAACTCGCTGGGCGAAAACTCCTCCGTTTTTGCCGATTCGCTCATAACCGAATTTGCCGCGCTAAATCCCACGGACTCCCGGCGGACATGTCCGCTGCTCTTCGCCGCCCCGGTGCAAAGCCGATAGCTGGCCATGACGGCGCGAAGAGCGCTATTGATGAATCCCGCCTTGCGGTTCTGCGTGGTGGAAGACGTCTCCTCCCACGGGACGTCTCCCCGCTTTCCTTGTTTCACAACCACTTTGTTTTGCCCGCTCGCTTCGAAAGCTTCCAGCGACTTGTGGTACAGAAATTCCAGCCGGGCCTGGACCAGCCAGAACCCCAGGGCGACCTTTCCCTCCGGCCGCTCCTCGGCTACCGACTCAGGGAGCACGCGGCAGAGCCAGGTTCCCACCTCCCCAAGAATCTTCGAGACCCGCGGCTGGCTGATGCCATGCTCCTGGGCCACCTCCTGTTGCCCCCGCCCCTTCACCAGCACCTCCTCAAAAATCAGCCGATCCCGCGGAATCGGCGGCTTGAGATCGCTCAATTCTAAATTCAAACTCTGCAAATCGCACGTCATGGCCCACCTCCGCAATGTCTCGAAGAACCCTATTGCAAATAGAC
>CAYUJE010000610.1:0-2044 GCA_964444865.1 uncultured Pirellulaceae bacterium
GCGGTACTTGGCGGTCGTGAGGTCGGGAATTAGGAAGGTGGAGTTCTGCCCCGGTCCCGGCCGATGGTCGCTGCACGTGGAGATATACGCCACGGCGCGGCTTTCGTCCGGCGTGATGCTGTTGATGCCGTGGTGCTTGACCGGGATGGGATAGACCTTGGTCTCGCCGGTTTTGGGGTCGTAGACCATCGGATAGCCCCCAGGATAATCCTCTCGCTTTTCCTTGGTGGCGTCGGGGTAGCCTTGCTTAGTGCCAAAATAAATCTTGCCGCTGGCCCCGACGTTATTGCGAGTGTGAATCTTTGCCTGAGCCCCGAAGCCCTTGAGGTCCGTGCCGATGGCTTTGTGGGCATCGACCACTGCCTTCATCGCCTTGGTTTTTGGATCGAATTCCACAAGCCAGGAGTTGACGGCATTGGCATGCGTACCGATATAGAGCCGCCCGTCGAGGCCGGGGACGATGGCGAAATACCCTTCGCCGTCGGGAGCCGTTTCCTTGGGAACGGCGTAGGCGGTGGAGGAAATCCATTTGCGGGGAGGGGCATCTTCTGCCTGGGCAGACAAAATGCCAATGACGCCCATGGCGAGGCAGATCGCGAGTTGTTTGATTGTCATCCGATTCTCCTTGCGACTAATCGTATGCGAAGTGGTGTTTGACAGAAAAATGGGAGACAGAAAAACAAAGACGGAAAAGCAACTTCCAATTGCTTTCATTTTTCTGTCTCCCATATTTCTGTCACATCTTGATTGCAATCCGCTGATCCCCCGCCAAGTCCTTCTTCTCAATCTTCCCCTTACCGTGCGGCAGGATGACTTCGATATCGCAATTCTTGAGTTCGCCGAGTCCAAAGTGGGCCACTGCTTCCTGCCCCGAAGCGTATCCGTAACCGACGGCGATTTCCTTCTGTCCCAGCAGCGAGGCTGCATCGCCGAGTTTGCCGGCAGGATAGATTCGCACCACGGCTCCGACTCCTTGTCGGTTGACTCCCTTGGACCCTTCGACCACGACGTCCAGCCAGTGCCCTCCTTGCGTTTCGTTCTTGAGGAGTAGCGAGCGACTTTCCACCCACCAGTTGGCCAGGAACAAATCCAGTTTGCCGTCGCGGTTGTAGTCGCCACTGGCACCGGGGGCCATGTAGATGATTTTGTTTTCCTTTTGCATCCTGTCGAAGACCGCGGTGACATCGCCATCCTTTTTGTCTGCCTCGGTCGGAAAATCGTTGACGGCAAGGGCATTCGTCGCAAACTGCGGCAAGCCGTCCTTGATTCCCAGGCCGCGGAAGATCACCGGGTGCGGCTGACCGTTGGCGGCAAACTTCACGATGCTGGTGTAAATGTCCGGCCAGCCGTCGTTGTCAAAGTCCTGGATTTCTACATGAGGACTTTTCAGCGGCAGCGGGATGAGGCCGACTTTTTCGGTCACGTCCTCGAACTTGGGGAGGCCGCTGGCAATGCCCCGATTGAGGAACAGCCGCACCGGTACGCCGCCGGTGAACCAGGGGCGGTCGCAGTGGGAGCCGATGAGGATATCAACGAGGCCGTCGCGATTGACGTCCCCGAACGTGCAGCCGCAAACGGTGTCGTCGGGAGTGTCGTTATATTTCCAGGCGAACTCGCCCCGATCCTTGGGGAGTTCCGTGAAGTGCCCCTTCCCGTCATTCAGGAAGAGCCGTGTTCCGTGATGGCGACCCCCAAAGTACAAGTCCGGCCAGCCATCCCCGTTAACATCACCCGCCGCCACGCCAAACCCGGTGAGTTGCACGGGTAGTCCCACGGACTGGCTGACGTTTTCGAATTTCAAGTTGCCGACATTGCGATAAAGCCGCGAGCGGCTCTGGCCGCCTTGAAAGAAGCACTCCCCGACGACCACATCGAGCAGGCCATCTCCGTCATAGTCCGTCACGCACGCACTGCGAGCGGCAATACCGGTCGGGCAGCAATTGGAATCCTTAGAGACATCGGTGAACTTGCCCCCTCCTTCGTTCCGGAACAGATGATTCGGCTCCGCATAATGCGGGTCAGCCGTCCCGCCGTCGATGGCGTG
>CAYUJE010000611.1:0-2024 GCA_964444865.1 uncultured Pirellulaceae bacterium
AGCCGTTGGAGCAATTGTTCCAAGAGCACGCGGTCTCGCAGTATACCTTGAAGATGGGTGTAACCACGCTCCCGCGAAGGCTCATGCCGCAAATCCCTGGTAATTCGCCACCAGTGCCCGGTGGCGGTGCAGCCGTTTCGCTCCTTCCGCTTGCCGCCATTGGTGAAACTCCTTCCATTCGCTCGACGCGCACACCGAGCGCACGTTCAGCATCGCCCCCGCTCCGCTCAGCGTCCAACGCATTCCACCTTGCTCCATCCGATCTTTGATCACGTGCCGGCAGGCCCCCTCAATCACTCCGCTCGCGATCGGATAGCCCGCCCGCAAATACTCATCGTAACGCATGCGGCTCGCGTTCTTCTCCAGATAATTGCACACCGTGTTCATTTCCTTCTGATCCTTCCCGTTCAACGCACGCTGGCTCGCCATGCGGCGCATTCCCGTCACCACACCCCGGACATCGCCTTGCAAAATGCGCAGCATCCGATCCTGGGCAAACGCCTCCTGGTACTCCTTCGCGTCATGGAACACCTTCGCCGCACGCCACACATAGCTCGACACATGGATAATGTCCAAGATGTCGATCACCAGAGACGCTTTTGTTTCTTCGAGCTCTTGCATGAATTCCTCCATGCAGGCATCGGCGGCCTCCCACAGGCTCAACTGACCATCCATCAAGCGAATCACCGGTTGCCCCTTACGATGCCGCGCCTTTGCTTCCTTGACAAGCCAGGAGAAGGTTCTGTAGGCGCTGGGAATGGCGGGTTGGTCGGGCTGCGCCGGCTCGGCAAAACAGCCCCGATAATGCTTGCCGTTGGGCTCCGGACGATCGTCGGGTTGCTTCCTTCCGGGCTCGCGGAACAAGGCCGCCACAATTTGCTCGGGAGTGCGGATGTAACGGTCCACCGTGTAGACACAGCCCAGCGTGGCCATGCGGCGATTGCCGGGACGTTCGAGCTTGTCCTCGAAAACCGGCACGCGTTGGGCTTCGGCATGCACCAGCGGCACTCCCTTGGCGTCGGCCGTGCTCACCAGCAATTCGCCCTCGGACTTGGTCGGCGGCGGCGGCAACTGCTCGAGAAACTGCTCCGCTTGCGCGCCCATCGCGCGGTTGATCTGTTCCAACGCATGGACCGAGACGGTCTGCTGGAACACCGCCTTCAACTGCTCGGCCCCCACGCCGAAAGCCTTCTCGACGCAGAACATTTGCGAGAATTCCTCGAACAGATAGGAGGCCTTCCCTTCGGGGAGATTGAGACGCGCGTCGATGGGCCGCAGTTCGATTTTCTTTTTGGGACCTTGGGAATAGACGAAGCTGTCAAAGCCATGCTCGCCGAAGATGGATCGCACAGGTCGTGACACTGGACTGTCACTGCGCTGCAGGGTGTCGCCGTCCGCAGTGGTGACGGTTTCGCCGAGATCGCCATTACCCTGAGCGCGGAGGAAAAGGTCCAAGGCGGCTGAGCCCATTTGCAAGATACGCTGAAGGGCGCCGCGTTCGGCGTCATCAAAGCTGGCGCCTCGTTGGACGGACTGGCGAATAAAATCGCCGAGATCTTGAGCGAGAGTGAGCAGGCGATCCGTCTTGCCCGGAAGAGAAGAAGGTGCGAGAATCATGCTACGGCCTCCTTGCCATGCGAGTGGTTGTCAAGAACCCATATAGCATGACATAGAGGCCGCTTTCTGTTTAGCCCATTTCGCCGAAAGCCCCAAACCGGTCTCGCGGGAATGTGGTTACACCCTCCGCTGACTTGGCCTGGAATGCCAGCTCGTCAATCGTCGAGGCGAGGTAGGCGTTGAGCAAGCGAGACTCCATCGATTTCAATTCGGACAGCCGCTTGCTCAGCGCCGCCGACTGCCGCTGCTGATGGGAGGAGAGGTCGGCGAACGCGGCCGCCAGAGCCTGACGGAACCAAGCTGTAGTCTCGGGGCAACGGATCGTAACCGCGGACAGGTCCCGGACAATCGCGCTTTCCAGATCTTCAGCGCGCCAGCGTAGCTTCGGATGATCGGGACCGGGACGG
>CAYUJE010000612.1:0-2024 GCA_964444865.1 uncultured Pirellulaceae bacterium
AGGCCAACGGCTATTCCGCCGACCTCGAGAAGTGCGTGCATCTTCCCCAAGCCGCTGATCTGCCGACGCGGCGGAACATCAACGAGCAACCCTGGGTCATCCTGCACGAACTGGCCCATGCCTTTCACGACCAGGTGCTCGACTTCGACGACCCGCGGATCATCGACGCTTATGAACAGTTCAAAAAGAGCGGCCGCGGGGAGAAGGCTCTGCTGTACAACGGGCAAAAAGTGAAGCACTATGGTCTGACCAATCACAAGGAGTTTTTCGCCGAAATGACGGAGTCCTTCTTCGGCGTCAACGATTTCTTCCCCTTCAACCGGGCTGAACTGCAGGAAGCGGAGCCGGAACTATTCGCCTTGCTCACCCGAATCTGGGCCCCGCAGCCGAAAGATGCACCATGAAATCGGTTCTGATACCCCGGTCACTCGGCGCTCTCGCGCTCTTCCTTCTAGCACTGATTGCCCCGGCTGCGGGGCAGTCGTTGGAGGAGGATTTGCAGAAAGTGCCAGCCGCTGAACTGGCGGAATTGGCGAAGAAGGACGGGGATGCCCTGCGCGGAGCAGTCGTCTTTTTTCAGCATCACATGGCCTGCTCGAAGTGCCATAGCGTGGGTGATGGCAAGCCTTCGGCACTCGGTCCCGACCTGGCTGCGCTTGGCAAAGAGACTACCAGTGAGGCGATTGTGGAATCGGTGCTGCTGCCGTCGAAGGTTATTCAAAAGGGATACGAGTCAGTGACGCTGACGACGACCGACGGCAAATCGCTCACTGGCCTGCTTACGGAACGGACCAAGGAGAAGCTGGTCATCCGCGACATCGCTCGCGGCGGCGAAGTCGCGACCATTCCTGTTGCGGATGTCGAGCAGATCAAAACGAACACCACGTCTATCATGCCGGCAGGGCAGGCCAATCAGCTCGCCAGCCGCCAGCAGTTCCTCGACTTGATCCGCTACTTGCTCGAAGTTCGCGACGGCGGCCCCGAGAGAGCCCGCGAGCTTCAGCCCTCACCGGCTCTGCTGACGTTCACCATTCCCGAATACGAGCAGCATCTCGACCACGCGGGGCTCATCGGAGCGTGGAATGCCGAATCCCTCAAGCGGGGCGAAGCCATTTATCAGCGGGTTTGCGCGAACTGCCACGGAACCAAGGACCGGCTCGGCTCGCTCCCCACGTCGCTCCGCTTTGCCGAGGGAAAATTCAAAAACGGCAGCGATCCACTGGCGATGTATCAAACGCTGACGAGGGGTTTTGGACTGATGGCTCCGCAAACATGGATGGTCCCCTCGCAAAAGTATGATGTCATTCATTACATCCGCGAAGCCTACCTCCGCCCGCACAACCCATCACAACTTGTGCCGGTAGATGGGGGATACCTCGCTCGCCTTCCCAAGGGAGACACTCGCGGTCCCCAGCCGAGCAAGATCGAACCCTGGAGCGCAATGGATTATGGCCCCAGCCTGACGCATACCTTTGAAGTCCCTGGCGGCCCCCTTAACTTTGCTTACAAGGGAATCGCGATTCGCCTCGACCCGGGTGCCGGCGGCGTTTCTCGCGGCCGCCACTGGATGGTCTTTGACACCGACACGCTGCGCATGGCGGCGGCTTGGAGCGGGAGTACCAAGGGGGAAAACTTTATCGACTGGCGTGGCATTCAATTCAATGGCGAACATCAAATCCATCCGCATCTTGTTGGTCCGACTGCGTATGCCAACTCGGCCGGCCCAGGCTGGGGAAATCCCACCAGCGGTTCGTTCCGCGATAACGAGCGAGTCGAAGGGCGCGACGGCCGGCGATATGGTCCACTGCCGCGCGAGTGGGGAAGGTTTCGGGGAATGTATCATTACGGTCAGCAGACCCTATTGTCCTATTCCATTGGCACCACTTCCGTGCTCGAATCCCCGCGAGTGCTTGCTCGGGAGGAATCACCCGGCGAGCCACTGTTCCTCCGCACGTTCAACATCGGGCCGCGCGACCGCGACCTGGTGTTGCAGATAGCCGAGCATCCGACATCTGATGCGCAAG
>CAYUJE010000613.1:0-2012 GCA_964444865.1 uncultured Pirellulaceae bacterium
ATTCTCCAGCACACACCCGAATCGCAGCGCGTTCCAGATTTGCGGCTCGCCGGTCGGCGAGAGCTTGATCCCGTGAAGCGTCAAGAAATCTACCGCAAAATCCATCAAATCTTGTGGGACAATCAGCCTTACACTTGGCTTTACTACCGCAATTCCTTTTATGGATTTAACAGGTCGCTACGCGGATATTACTTCAGCCCTCGCGGACCGTACCACTACGGTCCCGGTTTCAGCAGTATCTGGAAAGTATCTTCGGCACCCTAGTTGATTGACACCGTCTCATCGTGTCCGACCGCTGCCTCAGGGCAGTGAGTAATTCCTGTTCATGACCGCCTATTTAATCCGCCGCTTGATGTTCGCCGGGTTCACGCTCCTCGTGTTTACCGTGCTGATGTACGCGCTGATCCGGAATATCCCGGGCACTCCGCTGACGCTGCTCGGAGCGGAAGACCCCAGCCGCAAAATCGGGGCGGAAGACTTGGTGTTATTGAATAAGGCTTACGGACTGGACAAGCCCTGGTATCGCGCATATGGGGAATGGTTGGGAAATGTGGCGCGATTTGATCTTGGCACTTCCTTTCGCTACCGCAAGTCCGTGACCGGACTGATTTTTGAGCGCCTCGGCCCCACGCTTCTGCTGTCAGTTACCTCGTTTACCATCACCTACCTGGTAGCGATTCCCATTGGCCTGTTTATGACCCGCCGCAGTGGCCGGCCAGCGGAGCGCATCCTGAGTGTGGTCCTGTACATGTTGTACTCATTGCCGACTTATGTCGCGGCGCTTTGGCTGTTGTACTGGTTCTATTTGCGACTGCATGGAACAGTTTTTCAATTGCCGCCGGGAATGGTCAGCGACAACTATGCCGAACTCTCCGGTGCCGGAAAGTTGATGGACTTGGGCAGGCACTTGATATTGCCACTAATTTGTTACAGCTACGGGGCGTTGGCTTACGACACCCGCTTCATCAAGGCCAACATGGAAGAGGCGATGCGCCAGGACTATATTCGCACAGCCCGCGCCAAGGGAGTCGGTTCGGGCCGAGTGCTCTGGGTGCATGCCTTTCGCAATACCCTGATCCCTTTCGTTACGCTGATTGGCCTGACCCTCCCGGGACTTATCAGCGGGGCCGTCATCCTGGAACAGATTTTCTCTTGGCCCGGCATCGGCAAATTGCTCTACGAAGCAATTACGTTTAACGATTATCCACTCATCATGGGCCTGACGTTCATGTTTGCCGTGGCCACCCTGCTTTCGCAACTTCTGGCGGATGTGCTGTACGCCTTCGTCGATCCTCGTATCACGTATAGCTAAACCATGCCCCTTGCCCAGAAGAATTCCAAGGCCGTGGATTCCGCCAGCGCTGCCGCGCCCCCCCGCTCGCCGGGTTATTGGGCCGAAGTCTGGCGACGCTATCGGCGCAAGACCTTGCCTTTGATCGCGGCGGGATATGTAATTTTGCTGGCTGTGGTCGGGCTGTTGTCACCCGTCATCGCGGGAACGAAACCTGTGGTGTGCTATTACAAGGGTCGGATTTACTTTCCCTGCATGGGCTATTTTCGCGATCGCTGGGAAAATCCGATTTTTACAACGGACAAGTTCCGCAATCAGTATTACAAAAATCTGCCCAAGAAGGATCCCCATAGCTGGGCGATCTGGCCGCTCGTCTTTCAGGACCCCTATGAACGGCTGCGCAAGGATTGGCGCGAGGGGTATCCCGAAGGTCGAATTGGCGATCAAGGCACGCCTGACAGATTCAATCTCATGGGGACCACGACCAAAGGAGTCGATGTCTTCTCCCATTTAGTGCATGGCACTCGACTCGCGCTACTGGTGGGATTCGTTTCCATGGGAATTGCGGCTGCGATTGGAATTACATTTGGTGCCCTGGCAGGCTATTTTGGGGGTCCGCTGGACATGCTCCTGAGCCGTTTGATAGAGATTGTGATGTGCATCCCGACACTCATTCTCATCCTCGCGCTCATTGCCATCCTGCCCCATCCCACCGTCTGGC
>CAYUJE010000614.1:0-2009 GCA_964444865.1 uncultured Pirellulaceae bacterium
GTCAGCGGAATCGGGAGGTGTTTGCCGCGGTGGCGGCGAAGAGGTCGCATGAGGAGGTGGCGCAGGAGTTTGGACTCACGCAGCCGCGGGTGACGCAGATTGTGCGGCAGGTGCGGGAGTGGAGCGTGCAAGTAACTGGAGGGGAGTTCGGCGAATTCAACGAAGTGCAGCGACTGCGGCTGGCGGAGGAGACGATGCGGGTGCAGCTCGACGGCTGGATGCGGATGGCGATGCAGGAGTGGTTCAAGTCTTGCCGCGAGGGAATTGGCCGCCCCACGTTTCTGAACACGGCGGCCCGGCTGTCGTCGAACCTGGCCAAGCTCGCGGGCGTTGATGTCACCGGCAAAACGGCGAGACAGAAGGCGGAGCAGCAAGCCAAGGAAGAATATGAGCTGCGGCGGGCGCGCGCAGCGGAAAAACTCTTATGGGAAAACGCGCCGGAATCCGGCGAGAAAACCACCGCAGCGGAGCAAGTGACCGCTCCAACTCTTTCCCCCGACACGGTTTGCGATACGCAAGCCGCGTCTTGCGCAGTTCCGTCACAGTCAGCCGCCCCCATAAAAAACTCTTATGGGCTCGCTCATCCACAGGCGGCATCCGAAGCGGCTCAGGCGATCAAAGAACGGCTCACACAAGCAACTCCGGTGGTCTCCCCGCCGCGCGCCGACAAGCCGATCCCCAAGTTCTTCGATAAGAAAGTCCGCAAACGGCTCCTCGCCCTCCGCCGGCAAGAGACGCTGGCAGCGGTGGGGTGAGCGAGTGCGGCGCGACGGATTCCAAAGGAGTGGGGATGGCCGCGAAAAACACGAAAAGGCACAAAGAGCCGCTTCGCGTTTACAGTCTTCATGTCCATTGCTCCTGGAAAAGAGAAGGAGTTGACCAACAGCTCTCTTAACCTGAGAGCAACGGGCTTTCATCCCAATCTATGGCGGCTGTGTTTATTTCCGATGGAGGAGCGATTTGGCGGGAACGATATCCGACTCTGGTGGAACCCGGAACGGCTCCTTTGGCAACCCCCCGTTGACGCTTCCGCAGGGTCGGCGATATTCGATTCTTTGGTTGAGCCGGCGGCAGTGAAAGTCCACCTTTTCGCTAGCAGCCGTGCTTGTGCCGCAACAGTATCCGCATAGGAGCCGCTTCATGGGTCGCGCGAAGATTACGATCGTGGGGGCTGGCAACGTGGGGGCGACGTGCGCCCACTGGTGTGCCGCCGCCGAGCTGGGAGACATCGTCCTCTTGGACGTGCCTCAGACCGAAAAAATGCCGATGGGGAAGGCCCTCGATCTGATGCAGTCTTCGCCGATTGTCGGCTTTGACGCGAATATCACCGGAGCGACCGATTACGGACCTTCGGCCGGCAGCGACGTGGTGGTCATCACCGCCGGCATCGCCCGCAAGCCCGGTATGAGCCGCGACGATCTTTTAGCGACAAACGCGAAAATTGTTTCCGCGGTTAGCGAACAAGTGAAAGCGACGAGCCCCAATGCCGTCGTCATTGTCGTCAGCAATCCGCTCGATGCGATGGTGCAGCGGGCGTTTCAAGTCACCGGCTTTGCGCCGAACAAAGTCATCGGCCAGGCGGGTGTGCTCGATACGGCCCGCTATCGGACGTTCCTGGCGATGGAACTCGGCGTGAGCGTGGAGGATGTTTCGGCTTTGCTCATGGGTGGGCACGGAGACACGATGGTTCCCATGCCGAGTTGCACGAGCGTCGGCGGGATTCCGATCCGGCGGCTGCTGTCTGAAGAGAAGCTCAATGCGATTGTGGACCGGGCTCGCAACGGCGGGGCGGAAATTGTCTCGCTGCTCAAGACCGGCAGTGCGTACTATGCCCCGGCCGCGGCCACCGCCCAGATGGTGGAGGCGATTGTGCGGGACAAGAAGCGGCTCATTCCGTGTGCCGCTTACTGCGATAAGGAATACGGCGTCGGCGGCTATTATGTCGGCGTGCCGGTTATCTTGGGTGCGAACGGAGTCGAAAAAATCGTCGAGCTGGAACTCGACCCGCA
>CAYUJE010000615.1:0-2009 GCA_964444865.1 uncultured Pirellulaceae bacterium
TCCCCACCGGCATAGCGCGCGGCCAAACTACGGAAGTTTTGGCGGGTGGCAATCTTGCCGGCCCATGGCCGCTGCAAATCTGGACCGACAATCCCGGACTGACCATTGAGGCTCTCGCCGACCGAGGCAAGCTGAAGGTGACGGCAGCGGCCGATGCGCGCCCCGGTTTGACATGGATTCGCCTGTTGGGGGCCGACGGGGCTTCGTCGCCACGGCCGTTCTTTGTGGGCTCGCTTCACGAAGTTGCCGAAGTTGAGCCGAATAACAATTTCAAAGAACGGCAGCAATTGAGCGGACCGGCGGTCATCACCGGGAAACTCCAGAAGCAGAACGACGTGGATGTCTTCTCCATTTCAGCTCAGGCGGGACAAACCATTGTTGCCTCGGTCATTGCCCATGAACTGCTAGGTTCGCCCATGGATGCCGTGCTGCAAATCTGCACCGAGAGCGGCACCGTGCTGGTACAGAACCACGACTGCCACGGCCTCGACCCGCAGGCGACCTACACGGTGCCAGAAGCCGGCAATTATCTCGTGCGACACTTCGCCTTTCCCTCCGAGCCCAACAGCACCATTGCTTTCTCGGGGGGCGACACGTACCTTTACCGCCTCACGATCACCAGTGGTGGATTCGCGGACCATTCACTGCCGCTGGCGGTGCAGCGCGGCAAACCGGCGGACCTCAAGTTGTTTGGCTGGAATTTGCCATCCCCTGCCGCTGCGATCGAAGTGCCCGCCACGGACGTGCGGGAGAACCTCTTTTTCCAGCCGCAGGATGCCGCGGGCTTGGTTCCGCTGGCAATTGTCAATCATCCCTCCCTCGTGGCAGAGATTTCCGCCAGCCGCGAGACTCCCCAGGAATGCGCCATTCCCTGCACCATCAGCGGCCAACTCGGCGAGCCAAAAGACCGCGACGTATTCCGGTTCACTGCTGTCAAAGGAAAGGCCCTCAGCATCAAGGCCGAGTCCGATTCCATCGGATTCGAGATCGACCCGGTTCTTAAAGTGACCGATGACGCAGGAAAAATCCTGGCCGAAGCGGAAAGCGGCCAGCGTGGCACGGAACCTGTTTTGAATTTCACGCCCCCCGCTGACGGAGCTTACCGCGTGGAAATTGTCGATTTGCACCAGCGTGGTGGCTTGCGATTTGTCTATCGCCTTACGCTCGCGCCGGTGGCTCCCGACTTCGCCGTTTCGCTGGCGGCAGGCACGTTCACGATCGCGGCGGGCAAAACGCTCGAAATCCCCATCACAATCGACCGCAAGAATGGCTTTGCGGGGGAGATCGATATTGCCGCGGAAAATCTCCCCGCCGGCATCACAGCTGCTACGGTGAAGTCTCTCCCCACGGGCGATACCGCCAAGGCTGTCACGTTCGTCCTTACTGCCGCCGCCGATGCCAAACCAGGCATGTTTCAAATTCTGGCCAAATCCGCCGGAGATGCACCACTGACTCGTCAAGCCACTTTCCCCACCAAAATCGGCTCCGGGACGTTTTTGCACAGCGAAGTCTGGCTGGGGGTTGGCAAGTAGCCAAACGTCGGTCGCCGCCGGCGACCCAGTTGCCTGCCGATTCGCGCAGTTTCGCCTCATCCATTCTTGACTTAGGCCCTCATTTCTACGATATTCTTAAGGAAGCACTTTCACCAATTTCCGCCTGAGCGGGAACCAGCCAGAAGGAAAACCCGCGGGTATGTCCATTTCGTTTGCAGGAAAGGGTAAGCCGATCGACCAGATTAAGACGCGCATTAACGAACAGATCCGTATTTCCCCTGTTCGTGTGATTGCCGAGGATGGAGAGCAACTGGGAATCATTCCCGTGGATGAAGCCTTGCGGCGCGCCCGCGACGTAGGGCTCGACCTGGTGGAGGTTGCTCCCAACGAGCGTCCCCCTGTCTGCCGCGTCATGGACTTCGGCAAGTACAAATACGAAAAGAAGCAGAAGTCGCACCAGACGACCCATCACACCAAGCTCAAGGAAATCCGCCTGCGGCCGAAGACCGGCGAGCA
>CAYUJE010000616.1:0-1997 GCA_964444865.1 uncultured Pirellulaceae bacterium
AAAAGAGAATAGCGATGAGGAAACGAGGGAGGAAGATACCGCGACAAAAACGGAAGAGCCGGTCGAAGAAGTGGTTGTCGAACCCGTCGTGGATGAACCCGTCGCGGAGTCCGAAGTAAAAGATGATGCCGCTCAAAAACTCGAAAGAATCTTACAAGCTGTAGAAAGATTGGCCCCGGCCGAAGAAACCCCACAGGAAACAAAAACGGAACAACCCCCTGTGGAAGAGCGGCAGAAATTATCCGTTCGCGAAAGAATGAGAATCCTTAGAATGGATCCTTATCTTAAAAACGAAGAAGGGGATGGCGATGATGGTTCCCCCAAAACCAGGGATGATTATTATTGGGAGATCAGATTTATTCTTTGGGGTTGGGAATATTGTATCGAAAAACTTAACGATCAGGAATTAGAAGCCGCCTACCAAGTTTTCTCTAGCTGTAGGGATAATGTCATGGGTATGGTCAATTCTACATCGAGAGAAACTTCTAGCACTTCCACGCTTGGTAGCGTTGCCAAAGAACAGATGGATGACGAAATAGAAGAGTCAAGTCAAAAAATGGAATGTTCTCAAGAAAAAAAAGATGAATTTAATCTAAAAACTGATGAAAATGAAGAAGATTTAGCTAAAAGAGCTAAAATAATAGATGAAAATCATCAAGATAAACCAAAAGATGACAATTTAGATAAAATAATTGATAAAGAAACCGAAAATAGGAATCAAGAGGAAGAAATCGAAATGGATAAAACCGAACTAGAAAATGTTCTAAGAAGCGTGGTTGGAGATGCTGTCAAAGATCTTTCCAAAACCGTGGAAGAACTAAAAACACAGAACCAAACGCTTCGCGACGAGCTAGAAGAAGTTAAAAGATCTCCTGCCGGTACTCCCGCTGCCGTGGTTCCCACAGTTGCCAATAACGGCAACCCGAATGTGAATGTTAAAGAAGTAAGAGAAGCGTTCAAACAGTTGGTTAGAGAAAACCGCAACGAAGAAGCTCTTTCAATGCTTCGCGAATTAGGTGTTTTCGGACAAAAATCCCAGAATTACCTTGAAGTAGTCAGACAAAAAGCTGCGCTTCGTCAATAAAAAAATAAAGAAATTCTCAAGGAGAAAAAACACAAAATGTTTGATAAACTAAAAAACAACAATGACGAAGAAGTGTTGGAAGCTCTTCATAGATTCCGGGAAAACCGTACCGCGTCGACCTATTCAACTATGTCCGGCCTGGTTCACGAGCAACTTTCCGACCTTCTATCCCTCGTAACTCCTACGGACACTCCTCTAGTCGCTCGCCTTGCAAGAGATCGCGCCGTGGCTCTTACCCACTACTGGATCGAGCAATCCCATAATACCGGTGCTTACACCACGTTGAAATATAACGAGGCTGGTACTCCCGGCGACCTGGCTCCCGCCACCGCTCGTAAGTCCAACACCGTTATGACCCTAGGTTGTTTCGCCCGCGTGTCCAACTTGGTTCGTAAGTTCCTATCCGTCGGTGGAGACCCCCTCGCTCGCGAGCTTGCCCACAACCTAGAGTTCCTTACCAAAGGTATTGAATACTACTTGTGGAATGGTACTTCCGGCAACTCCAACGAATTCTCCGGCGTTCTTGAATATATCGGTGCTTCCCAGACCGATGGCGTGTCCGTCGCTACCGGTGCCCTGTTAGAAAAAGATCTCCAGGCTTCGATTACCGCCATCTATAAGGCTTCCGGTTCCAGACCGACCCACATCTTCTGTAACCCCGAAGTCGCTTATAGAATCGCCAACTTCTCTGCCGATAAACTAAGATTTATGGATCGCACCGGCATCCCCGGCGTGTCTCCTGATTCGATGTTCTATATGTCACCCTATGCCAACATCATGGAAGTCGTTCCTACCAGAACCGAATTCCTTGCTTCCGGTAAGGTCTGCATCCTAACCGCTCCTTCGGTGAAAATCATCCACGCTTCCGATAACCTTATCGACGTGACCGACATTCCCGAAAACGATGCCGATG
>CAYUJE010000617.1:0-1993 GCA_964444865.1 uncultured Pirellulaceae bacterium
GCCCTTGAGCAGCGCCCGAAACTCCATCGCGCCGACGTTCAGGACCTTGTTGAGTGCGTCCATGAGCGACGTAGCCCCGGCCACGCGGGCCAGGAAGTCCGCCGCCAGGAACGCGCCGCCCGTCGCGGCCGTCTTGGTCGCCAACTCGCCGAAGATCAGCCCGAGCTTGGAGCCCACGCCCTGCTGCTTCGCCATCGCAGCCGTGGTCCGCTCGGTCGTCGTGGCCGCTCGGGTGTTGGCCTGCCCCATCCGGTTCAGCGCGTCGGCCATGAACGCCGTGTTGCGGGCGTTCTGGCGCATAGCGACCGTGAGCAGGTCGAGCTTCTTCTCCAGCCGGTCCGTGCTAACCGTCGTCTGCTGGACCGTGACGTTGACCTGCTCGCTGGAACGGCGGAAGTCGTCCAGCGACTGCTTCGCACCGCGCGCGTCAACCCCGAGCCGTAGCGTCGCTTCCCTTACCATCGGACTCCTTCGAGAACAGCGACAAGGCCAACGAGTCCAGGTCCATCACCAGGTCCATCGCCTCGGCCAACGAGCGGCCCGAATAGCCCCGCGTCTCCAAGTAGGACCGAACGTCCGTAGCCGCGAGCGGCATCGCCCCAGCCATCCCAGCCTGGCGCGTGCGGTTGAGCGCCATGAAGGCCGCCCAGATCGGGACCTCCCACGTCAACTTGGGGCGCTCGTCCAGAGCCTTGACGCGGCGACCCTGCTTGCGCAGCCGCTCCAAGAACTCCTCGCGCTCGCCCCATGCGACCTTCCATCGGAGGAGATCCCCTAGCCTTTTCCCGCTTCAGCGGCCGACTTGGCGAAGTACCGTTCCGTGCGGCCCGACGCGGACTCGACCCACGCGCGCAGGTGGGCGAACTGGGGCAGGCCCATGTAGTCGCACGACCGCTCGAACGAGTAGGGGATGTCCTTCCCGTCGTCGTCCTCGAGCCGCCGCCAGCCTTTCAGCAGGTGCTTGGCGACGGCCCGGGTCAGCGCGTCCTGGACGTCCTTATCAGACGTTTTCGGATCGTCCCGAAGCCGCACGGCCTCGGACGCAGCGCGCCGGAACTCGGGCGAGTCGGCGCTGGCGATCAGGAACTCGAACCCGGCCCCGAACGGATCGGGCGTCCAGACTCCATCGGTCTGTCGCTCGGTGTCGAGCGTGACCGCAGACAGTTTGACCATGCTTGCTCCTAGCTATGGGGGTTAGGCGTCCCAGCGGCCGTAGCGGACCGTGATGCCCTCCGTGGCGTCACGGATCGCGGTGAACTGGAGCGTGGCGACCACATCGGTGTTGATGCCGCCGCCGACGCGCGAGCCGCTGGAGTACTTGACCTCGGGGAAGTCCCAGACGACCCCGTTGCCGTCCACGTCCTCGAACACGATGGCGAGGCCGGACGCGGTCTGGTTGATGAGCTTGTCGTACTCGGTCTTGGACGAGTAGTACGCCTCGATGGTGCCCGTGACCGACACGGTGCCAGAGCCGATGCTGGCCGCGCCGAGGGTGCCGACCTGCTCGCGGGGGCGCAGGTTGTTGTTGATCGTGAACGAGGCCGAGCGGATCGGGTACGAACCTGCGGCGACGAGGACGGTCGGGACGTTGCTGGTGGCGTTGAACACGCTGTTGCCGTCGCCAGCGTTCGCGCCGTTGCTCGGGCCGGAGATGGCCGCCGACGCGCTGGCCTCGGTCTTGCCCAGGAAGCCGACCGAGCCGGTGACGACCCCGGACGCGGCGACGTTGAAGGACAGCGACTCCGGCGCCATGCCGTTGAACACGACGAACTCGTTGGCCAAGTCCTCGTACTCGCGCTGGATGGCGAAGGACTTGAACGTGGTCCCGTTGGTGATGTCGTCGGCGAGGGTGACGGTGGCGTTGGTCGGGCCGGTTTCGTCAACCAGGGTGCAGTGCGACAGCGTCAGGACGGTCGTGGTGACGTTGCTGATCTTGCCGTAGATCGTGCCCGCGTTGGTCGTCCAGCCGGTCAGGCGGACCCAGTTGCCGATG
>CAYUJE010000618.1:0-1991 GCA_964444865.1 uncultured Pirellulaceae bacterium
CCGGTGGCGCGAAGCTGCTCGTCGATAACACGTTCGCCTCTCCGATCATCTGCCGCCCGCTCGACCTGGGAGCCGATCTGGTGATGGAAAGTTTGACCAAAACGCTCAACGGACATAGCGACGTGATTCTCGGCCTGATTTGCGGCAAGGAGGAATTGTGGGGACGCATCGGCCCGGTCATTTCTGCTTGGGGATTTTCCAGCAGTCCCTTTGATTGCTGGCTGGCGTCTCGCGGGATTTGCACGGCGCACATGCGGATCGAACGGGGCTCGCATCATGCTCTGGTGGCAGCGGAGTTTCTGAGAACGCACCCGCAGGTCTCTGAGGTCTTCTATCCGGGGCTCCAGGACCATCCGGATCACGCCTTGGCCACCAAACAATTCTCGCCCGATCTCTTCGGCACCATGGTCAGTTTCACGCTCCGCGGCGGACGCCCGGCAGCGGATGCGTTCATTCGGGGCGCAAAGGACATCCCTTTTTGTCCTTCACTCGGCGAACTCTCGACAACGCTCAGCCATCCCGAAACCACCAGCCACCGCGGCATGACCCCCGAGCAGCGAGCTGCCCTTGGCATCACCGGCGGCACCATTCGGCTTTCGGTGGGGACGGAATCGGCGAAGTTCATTACTGAGGCGTTAGCGCTGGGACTGGCTGCTGTTGCGTAGAACTTTCATGCGGCTTGGAGGCCAGTAGCGCATTGTGACGACGCTGGTGACCTGATCCATTTTCACGGGACCGAAGTACCGAGAGTCGAAGGAACGAAAGGTGTTGTCCCCAAGCACAAAGCACTCGTCATCTCCAAGCTGGCACGGTTCTTCACCCGTGCCGAACTCAAGTCCAAATGCCATTTCATTTTGCGCCAACATCTCCGCAGTTCCGGCATAAACTTTGGGGATGAAGTCCGGTGGAGGCGTCTGTGGGACACCGTTAATCCAAAGCTGCCCGTCCTTCAGCAAGACAGACTCCCCCGGCAGTCCAACGATACGATGGACATAGAGAACCGCGGGATCCGAAGGTGGATAATAGGTAACAATGCTCCAGCGATCGGGCTGCAGAAATGGACTGGCGAGGATGCGGTCTCCGCGGACAATATTCGGGGCAATTTCGTTCGCTGGGCCATATTTGCCGCACGACGAACAGATGCCGTCTAACTCCTCGTCGGGATTGGAATCTGCCGGTGCCGAAATGAAGACCTCACCGTCGCAGTGCCGGCATCTGCCAACACGATGCAAACCATTAATCGCGGGAGCCATTGCATTGGTAGGAACCTTGTAAGCCCTCTGACTGACGACGGCAATGAAAGCGATACTTACCAGGCTGACACCCGCAATTCCGGCAAGCCAGAGCAAGGATGCCCCGATGGATTTGCTCCAGGAGGTATGAAACTGAATACGCAGAAGGATTGGTGGTACCGCCACAGCCGCGACAAGTCCAGCAACGAGCGTTAGCGTTCTTAAGAGGACTCCGCGGTCATAGGTCAGATACAGGGCGCGGCCAACCACCAACAAGAGAATTGCGGTCACAAGAGAGCAAGTATAGATCTGCCGCAAACCCGGCTTGGGAACCCTCAGAAGAACGAGGGTGACGACCAAGGCAATTGCAGTGGCGACCGCGGTGATCGCGATAAGCAACAACACAACAAAGAGAGTGGTGATCATGGCCGGTCCGATCGACCTTCTGCATATTGCCGTAGAACCATAGCTACTTTCCTTCCGCATGCAGCCGCTTGGCCAGTTCACATTCCACGCGGTGCAAGGCAATTATCCGCTCCCGCAAGCCACTGAGCAACTCGTGCGATTCGGCTCCGGAGAGCGGAAAATTAGCTTGTGTGGTCTTGCCAAGAATTTGCAACTTATCACGGATGTCCGCCATTTGCCTGTCGGCTTTGGACCCTTTGATTTCGAAGAGTGCACGCTTCTTAACCAGCAGATCGCGAGTTTCTTTGAAGGGTTTGATTTTGGCGGGCAAAGCGGCGACGGAAAGTTCGGTCC
>CAYUJE010000619.1:0-1980 GCA_964444865.1 uncultured Pirellulaceae bacterium
TCAATCAATTCGAACAACTTCTAACCGCCAGCGACACACGTGTCCTCAAATTCTACTTGCACATCAGCGAAGACGAGCAAAAACAGCGGCTGAAGGACAGGCTGGAAGACCCGCGGAAAAACTGGAAATTCTCCGCCGACGACTTGACCAAGCGAAAGGATTGGAAGGAATACATGGAGGTCTACGAAGACGTCTTTGCCCACTGCACGACCGACGAAGCCCCCTGGTACATCATTCCTGCCGACCAGAAGTGGTATCGCAACCTGGCCATCGCTCGCGTTGTGGTGAGCACGATGAAGGAAATGGACCCGAAGTGGCCAAAGTTGCCCAGCGGCATCCAGAAAGAAATCGCCAAGTAGACGTATTGCGAGACACCGTTGCGCTGCCAGACTCCGTAAGCTGAATACTGCCGCGCCTGTTGGTTGCAATTCGTTGCCGATTCGAACACCGGAATGTACAATCTGGCTGGGGCGATTGACTGCCTCGCGTTGAACAAGCCCATGCGTCCAGCGGTTTCCCAAAGGAGGTGATCCGTGCTGCAGGTGCTCGGCAATCCGCGTCCATTCTGCGATGGCCTGAACCGGCGGCAGGCGATGACGGCCGGAGCTTTGTCGGTGCTAGGTGGCTCGTTCAACTTGCCTAGCCTGCTGGCGATGGAGGAGCGGCGACTTGCGGGCGGACCAGCCGCAAAGGCGAAGAGCGTGCTGCTCTTGTATTTGCACGGCGGCGCACCTACGCAGGACATGCTCGATATGAAGCCGGCTGCACCAGTTGAGATTCGCGGCGAATTTCATCCGGTGGCGACGAGCACGCCGGGCATTCATATTTGCGAGCATCTGCCGAAGATGGCCACGTGGATGCACCGGGCAGCAATTGTCCGCACCGTCCATCACGACGCCGGCTGTCACAACACGCTGCCGGGCTTCACTGGCAGTGAGCAGTTCGTGAATATCAACGATCCGGTTCCCAAGGACTTCTTTCCCCCTTCGATGGGATCGGTGTGCGAGTATTTGCGGCCGGACGACTGCGACGTGCCGCATTACGCCGCGCTCCCCACCTATCTCGGTTGGGGCTACAACCTTCGGCGGCCTGGTCCGCAGGGTGGATTCCTGGGGAAGCGTTATGACCCGCTCTGCGGCGAGTGCCTGCCGGTAATCGACCCCAAACCAAGTCCGCCGGAGAGCATGGTGGCCATGTGGCTCGGAGCGCCGCAGCTCATGGGGACCACCTTCAGCCCCGAGATGACGATCGACCGCCTGAATTCGCGGCAAAGCCTGCTGGTGCAGCTCGACGAGCAGCACCGACAAGCCGAGGCTCATGGCGCGATCGGCAACTTTGGCCGCGTGCGGAAAAAGGCGTTCGATCTGCTGACTTCCTCCAAGCTCAAGGCGGCGTTCAACCTGGAGTCGGAAGATCCGAAGCTGCGCGAGCGTTATGGCCAGCACTTGTTCGGCGCGAGCGCCCTGATCGGCCGGCGGCTGATCGAAGCCGGGGTGCGGTTTGTCGACGTCTATTGGGACGGCTACTCGTCGCGTTCCAAGGATAACCAGAAGGATCCCTACTGGGACACACACGACAAAAACTTCGTGAGGCTCAAGCAGTTGAACCTCCCCAAGCTCGACCAGACGTACGACGCCCTGCTCAGCGACCTGGAAGAGCGCGGCCTGCTGGACGAAACGCTGGTCGTGATGATGAGCGACTTCGGGCGCACCCCACGAGTGAACAATCAGGCCGGGCGCGACCACTGGACCTCCTGCTATTCCGTGTTGCTGGCGGGCGCTGGCATCCGCGGGGGCACCCTCTGCGGGACCAGCGACCACTCCGCCGCCTACGTTAAAGATCGCCCCGTGCGCCCAGCTGACATCTGCGCCACGATCTATCAGTGTCTCGGCATTGACCCCGAGATGACCGTTCTCGACCGCTCCAGCAGGCCGGTCCCAATTGCGAATGGGGGGCAGGCGATACGAGAGATTTTGGCGT
>CAYUJE010000620.1:0-1969 GCA_964444865.1 uncultured Pirellulaceae bacterium
GTCAGTCCGACTTGCCCGTCCTCAATACCGGCATGCCTCTCGTTCGTCAGCGCGGGGCGGAGCTCATCCAGCGGCAAACCGTATGGCAGCAGTTGCAGGCCAGAGCGTCCCTAGAAGCACAGGCCGCCATCGATCGCTACGAGCGGGCCCGCCGATTAGCTGCCGAATCGGGGACCTCCAGCGAGCTTCCCGAGGAGCTTTCCAAGCTGGAGGCTCAATTTCAGGCCGGCGAAATCGACCTGATTCGAATCGTCACCGCTCGCACCAGTCTCCTCGCCGCCCGCCAGTCGCAGCTCGACATCCTCAGCGAATTGGCCCAAGCCGCCGCCGCCCTGACTGCCGCCACCGGCCTGCCGCCGGAAGTGATTGTGCAGGTTCGCTAACGCTCCAATCGAGTTAGAATGGATGTTGTCCCAGCATCCCCTTGCGTTGGCTGTACCATGAATCCTCTGCTCGAACATTCCCTGCTCGTCAATCGCCGCGAGTTCTTTGGCCGGGCCGCTTGCGGCTTGGGGACGGCGGCGCTGGCGGGGCTGCTGGCGAAGGATAGTGGTGCTGCGGAACAAGACGCTGCCAAAGCCGCAACTCGCATCGGCGGCCTGGATGGTGTGCCGCACTTTGCCCCCAAGGCCAAGCGGGTGATCTATCTGTTTCAGAACGGTGCCCCGACACACTGCGATTTGTTCGACTACAAGCCGAAGCTCTTTGAACTGCATGGCAAGCCGGTACCAGAGGCGGCTGTGGCCGGGAAGCGGTTTTCCACGATGACCGGCTCGCCGACGGGGAAGCTGCTCCTCGCGCCGGTGGAGCCGTTCGCCCAGCATGGTCAGAGCGGGGCATGGGTTAGCAATTTCCTGCCGCACACGGCGAAGATTGCGGACGAGCTGTGCTTCGTGAAAAGCATGCACACGGAAGCGGTGAATCATGCTCCGGGGATTTCGTTTTTTCTGTCGGGGGCGGAGCTGCCGGGGCGGCCAACGCTGGGGGCCTGGCTGAGCTATGGCCTGGGGAGCGATACCGAGAGCCTGCCGTCGTTCGTGGTGATGACTTCCGTCAGCAAGGGGACCACCTGCGGCCAGATTTTTTATGACTTCTATTGGGGTGCCGGCTTTCTGCCGTCGAAGTACCAGGGGGTCAAGTTCCGCGGCGGGAGCGAGCCAGTGCTCTACCTCGATAATCCCGACGGCCTCAGCCGTCAGATTCGCCGCACGCAGCTCGACGCGATCGCGAAGCTCAACGAAATCAAGCAGCGGGAATTCGCCGACCCGGAGATTGCCACCCGCATCGCCCAGTACGAGATGGCGTACCGAATGCAGACGAGCGTTCCCGAACTGGCCGATTTCTCGGACGAGTCCGCCGCCACTTTGGAAATGTATGGACCGAGCGTGAAAGAGCCGGGGACCTTTGCCCACAACTGCCTGATGGCCCACCGTCTGGCCGAGCGCGGAGTCCGCTTTGTGCAAGTCATGCACGCCGGCTGGGACCAGCACGGCAGTTTGACCACCGAGCTTTACACCCAGTGCAAGGACACGGACCAGCCATCAGCGGCGCTCGTGAAAGATTTGAAGCAGCGGGGCCTGCTCGATGATACTCTGGTCATTTGGGGAGGCGAGTTCGGCCGCACGCCATTCCTCCAAGGGAACCTCAACGATCGCCCCAAGTGGGGCCGCGACCATCATCCCTATGCTTTCACCGTCTGGATGGCCGGCGGCGGCATCAAGCCGGGCATCAGCTACGGCGAATCGGACGAGCTCGCCATGTCTGCCGTCAAAGATCCCGTCCACGTTCACGACTTTCAAGCTACGCTGCTCCACCTGCTTGGAATCGACCACGAGAAACTCACCTTCAAGTTCCAAGGGCGCTACTTCCGTCTGACGGACGTGCATGGAAACGTCGTGAAAGGGATACTGGCGTAATAGTCGCCTTTCGCTCCGCGAAAGGAAATGCACTTTCGCGGAGCGAAAGGCGA
>CAYUJE010000621.1:0-1952 GCA_964444865.1 uncultured Pirellulaceae bacterium
GGCACAAATCAGGTCTTTGCCGCCGAGACCGATGAAATAATTCTTGTTGTGGTTGGCAAAGCCGAGCACTTCGTGCGGCACAACGTGGCCGATGTTGATGACGAGGTCCCACTTCTCTTCCATGAGCATCCGATTGAGGACGATGGGAAACGGCCAGTCCGCCACGCCCGCGGTCGCCTGCTTCACGTAGTCCGCGGAAAGCTCCCCCACCTTCACGCAGCCGTCGCGCCAGTCATGGGCATGAATCCGCTCGTTTGGCACGCTGCCAAACATCTGCTGGTTCTGCTCGGGCGTATGCGGTTCATGCTGGCCGAGCGTGGGGATGACATGAACATCGCAAGAGCCTTTTAGAAGCTCGTACAGATACTCCGTAATCCACCCTGCTCCTGAATGCATTCGGGTAATATCCGGCGGCAGGAGGAGGACCCGCTTGGGATTCAGGCAGATTTGCTGTGCAGCTTGCTGAAGAGCCTGGCGAAGCAGGTCTTCGACTTTGGGTCGAGGGATGGACGGCGCGGTGTAGGAAATCCAGGGCATGGGAAGAAGGAGAGAAGGAGAGAAAGAAAGTGGGGGAGAAGGAAAGAAAAATGCTTGGTTAGAGTTTCCATTTGTCGACGTTGACAATCATGCTGACGATCATTGCGATGATTTCGTCATATTCCTTATTCAGGCGGCGGCCTTCATCGCGCGGGAGGTAGCCGCATTTTACCGAGAATTCGAGCCACGTCTGGGCTTCCGCTGCTTCGGCCTCGGCATCTGAGAGTTTGCTGACAAACGCGAGCGGGTAACGTCGCTTGCGCCAAGCTTCGGTGATGTTGGCACATACCGAGCGCGTCGCACGCGGCCTTTGGTCGATGAGCGAATACCGCTCCTCCTTGGGAAAACTCCTCGACGATTCAAAGAAACTCATAGCAGCAGCAAACCCCTTCCGGTACACCTCCAAATCCGTATGTTTGCGCACAATCTTTTTCATCGATGCCTCGCTCTCCTAATTCACCTCAATGCTCCTCTCTCTTTCTCCCCACTCTCCTTCTCTCCTTCTCTCCTCTTCCCTATTTTCCCTTCGCTGGCAAAATCACCAGTCCCTTCACTCCCAAATCAATCCGGAACAACCCACCTTCGCCCGCTTCCTTGCCGATGCCGCCGGTGATGAAGAGTTGGTCATGCTTGGGGCCGCCGAAGGCGACGTTGCTGGTGGTGGTGTTGCCGCCGTCGTATTGGCGGATGAGTTTGCCGGTGGGGCTGAGGACTTCCACCTTTTTCATGCCGTAGTGGGCGACGTAGAGGTTGCCGGCAGCATCGAGGCACATGCCGTCGGGTTGGGCTCGCATATAGTCCCCGCTTTCGTGCTTGGGCAAATCGGCGAAAACCTTGCGTTCGCCAACCTTGCCGGGGGCAGTCACTTCGTAGACCAAAACGCGGTTGAGTTGGCTTTCGGCGAGATAGAGCTTCTTGCCGTCGGGGGTGAGAACGATGCCGTTGGGATAGGCCAGCCCCTTATCAATCAGGTGGACCTTGCCGGCCTTGTCGACATAGTGAGCATTTCCGATCAGATTGTCCCGGCCGCTGTTGCCTGGGTCGCTGAAGTAAAAGCCGCCATTGGCCGTGTCGAGGGTCAGGTCATTGGGGCCGAGCAGAGGCTTGCCTTCGAATGCCTTGGCGGCAGGCTCCAGCACCTTGCCGTAGGCGGAAAGCCGCATCACCGCATTGACCTTGGCATCGCAGACCAGGTGCGTACCATCGGCGAGAATTTTGTGGCCGTTGGGAGCCTCCGTTTCTGCCCAGACCGAATTTTTCCCATCCAGCGAAAACTTGGTGATGCTTTTGCCCCACGAAACATAACCGTTCCCGGCATGGTCGAAGACCACCCCTTCGCAGTAGGCGGGAACGCGGAACACTTCCACGGTTTTCGTTGTATCTGCTGCGGGCAATTCGTCGGCGGCGGAGACTGG
>CAYUJE010000622.1:0-1951 GCA_964444865.1 uncultured Pirellulaceae bacterium
CGTTCAGGACTCGGTCCGAGTTGTGGTAGCTGTAAGCGGCCGTGATGGCGGGACGCAGAATAGTTCCGCCACGGGCGACCTGCGACTTCAGAAACTCCCGCGCTTGCTGCACGCCCGCTTCGTCAGCGGCTTTCAGTTCGCGAAACAGCGTATTGACGGCGACATTGAACGTCATCACCTCAAAGCGATCTTCTGGACTGAGCCCTTCCAAAAACGCCCCGAGCGAACGCTGCGACAGGCTCAACTTGCCGTCGTTGGCCATGCTGCCGGAGACGTCGAGGATGAAGACATAGTCCATTCCCTGGCTCAGTTCGGCGAGCTCCTGGCCGGGAGTGAGTGTGAGCAGAAAGTAGCCGTCGTCGCCGGCGGTTT
The DNA here is from genome assembly GCA_964444865.1 of uncultured Pirellulaceae bacterium. Taxonomy (GTDB): domain Bacteria; phylum Planctomycetota; class Planctomycetia; order Pirellulales; family Pirellulaceae; genus SXOA01. The sequence continues at coordinate 373 of CAYUJE010000622.1, forward strand.
TGGAAGCAATCAAGTCGAGCCCGGTCCGGGGCCGCTGGGTCTTCAGCGAAATGACCACATCTCGCCCCAGATCGCCGCCGCTAGTTTCCAAGCTGGCCTGCCGATAGTGCGACGAATGCTTGGCGATGACGAAGTCAGCGGCATGCGAGGGGGAATCCATTTCCACAATCGGGATCTCGCTCTTAGCTTCGAGCGAGAAGGCGAACTTGCCGGCCCGCGATGCGGCTGTGCCGGGGACGGCTGTCGTGGCGAGCGGATAGACGTAGGTTGCCGCGTCGTGATCGAAATCAAGCTCTTGGTAATACGTGATTTTTACTTTCTGCTCGGCGCCGGCGGGGATAGGGAAAATCCGCATCTCGAACCGCTTGAAGTCCACCTGCTCCAGGAGGCCGGGGTCGCGCCTGACCTGCTTGTAGCTGTCATAAATCTGGCGGGCCCGCGCCCGTTCCACCACTTCGCCGACCATCTCCTTCCCGCCAATCCACATCGAGAAGCCGGAGACGCTTGCCCGTTTGGGGACCGGAAACGTGTAGAGGGCTTCTACAATCCGTTGCTCTTTGTTGACGAAAATTTGCTCCACTTCGGTCACTGCCACCCCGTTGTTGATGACGACGCGGACCGTGTGCTCCTTGATTTCCAGTTGCCCGCCCAGCGGTCCTTCGGCGACAAGCAACCCAGCCGCCTCCAGACTCTCCAGATTGCAGCCGGCAAAGACGATTCCGAGCAGAAGCAACCCCGCAGGGAGCTTCCAGAATTGGGGGGTTCGAGCGGTCATGAATTGGGTCTCCTTGAAGGGGTAGGATGCGTGACTGGTCTATCCTCCTTATCAAATGGCGAGCCAAGACATTTCCCGACGACGCAAACTATGAATAGGCAATGACTTGAGATGTTTTCCTGTGTTTCAGGAGTGGCTGAGGACATTGAATTCTGCATACATAAAATGTCCGTCGTTTGACATTTTATGTACATCCGGCAACAATCGGCGCATGCCACTTCTCACACCCGCCGAGCGCGATTTCACCGCCAGCATCACAGCCATCAGCTACTGCAATCCTTTCCTGCCGGAGCGGATGCAACTGGAACAAGAGGCGCTGGGTGAGCAATATGTGGCCACGGATGTCGTCTGGAGTCGCCATCTGGATTGGGAGCGCGAGCGGGCGAATGTGCAGCTCTTGGGCGAGCGAGCGACGGCATTGGCCGAAGCTTGCCGGGCGAAGTTGGAGGCGGGCGAGAAGGGGAGCCGTCAGGAGATCGGGCTGTACGAGGACCTCGTCAACTACGTCCTCTACGACCGTCATCGCGATGCCTGTTTCCAGCCGCTGGTGCTGCTGGAGAACCTGCAGGATCCGGCGACCGGCAAAAGCTGGAAAAAATTCTGGTCCGACTACTGCGGCTTCCTCGCGCCTGCGGGGCGTGAGCCGCGAGAGGACGAAGCAGCCCTTCTGTTCGCGGGATTTTTTCAAATCCGCCGGGCGTTTCATCACATTTATCACTACATCATCGGCGGCTCGCTGCCGGCGGCGCGGCTGCGGGCGGCGGTCTGGCAATCGGTCTTCACGCACGACATGCGCCGTTATCG
>CAYUJE010000623.1:0-1914 GCA_964444865.1 uncultured Pirellulaceae bacterium
CGCGCGCTGGAATCAAATCGAATTTGCGGTAGAGCCCCGCGAGGTGCCGCGCGCCCGATTCGGAACCTCCCCAGGCGGCGTACCGTCGCAACTTTTCGCCGAACCGCACCGCCGGCATGCTCCCGTTGTCAAATTCCACGAATGTAAGCAGTCCGCGATGGACATTTTGCGACATTCGGGGACTCCCCTCCCCCACGCCTAGCAGGAAGCCAGCATCGGGCTCGACACTGTGGGTTCGCGAGCAGCAACAGGAAGCTCATCACTCGGCAAACGTAGCCTTGCAGCGGAAGCAATTCGAAAGCCGCTGGTTGCCCGTTTGGCAGGCCCTGCCAACTCACGAACAAGATGCGCTCAGGGAGCAGATTGAAGCCCGCAATCCTGCGGCCTTGCAGGGTGAGTTGGATAACAAAGCGTTTCTCAGGGAGGGCGTGACAATTCTAGCGGCATCCAGTCCCACGGAGACTGCCGCCGAGGTCGGAGGCCAGGGAATGTTTACGTCAATGGTGCTTCACGCACTGCACGGCGGAGCGTCCGACGTTCTGGGCAAGGTGTCGGCTGCGGGGATTTACGCCCACGTCGACCAGGCGCTCGGAGCTTGGGACCAGCGGCCGATGTACAAGTCCCACGCTTCACGGCTCAGTCCGGTGCGGCTCTGTGAGCCGGCCGTCCCGCCTAAAATACTTCGGCAACTGCCGAAGATTTTCCCCGATCCCATGGGGACCATTACGCTCGACCCGAGCTACGAACACTCTGTTCCTTCAGCGGACCCGGACCATGTCGCTGTATTCAACACGCTGAAAATCTACCGGAATGCGAGACTTGTTCGGACGACGGATCACGACGACCTTTACTTCGCCGCGCTGAACTCCACAGGGGTGCGGCTGACCGGGCTCGGCCGCTTCTACTGGAAGTTGGCCAAGGAAGGCAAGGTTTAGCGGAGTTGCGATGAGAATCGGATTTAGCGGTCACCAGAAGATTGACCACCCCCAGCGGTGGCCGTGGGTTCGCAGCCAGTTCCTTAATGTTCTAAGAGCGCAGCCCGTCGATCGCGTCGTGGCCAGCCTTGCAGAGGGTGGCGATCAGTTGTTCGTCGAGGCGGCGCTGGAACTTGGAATTCCAGTTGAAATCGTGGTGCCATGTGAGGGCTACGAAGCTGCGTTTGACACCGCGTACGGGAAGGCAGCATATGCCGAGTTGTTGAAAACTGCAGCCTCCGATACGGTGCTCGACTTCAGGGAACCGTCGGAGGAGGCATTCCTGGCCGCCGGGCATTTTGTCGTCAACAACTGCGATTTGCTAGTCGTCCTATGGAACGGGAAGCCAGCGGCGGGGAAGGGCGGGACGGGCGACATCGTTGGATTCGCGCGGTCACTTGGCCGGCCTATCGTTCATGTACATCCGGACCTGTTGACTGTATTCGGGCCGAATGAGAATTATCGTGGAGGATGAACCGTGGCAAAGGAAACTCTGGTATCGCTATTTGACGCCCTTCGCGAAGACTCCCGCCGGGCCTCATTGCCGTTCAGCAGTGACATGCTGGAAGCCGCCTCGCTGGCCCATCACCCGTTCGCATTGGATCAGGAAATTGCCGAAGGCATTAATCAGTGGTGCCTGAAACGCCAGTCGTGTCAATTCGGCCGGATCGCAGCGAGAAAGGGTCGAATTCATTTTTGCGTGTTGCGGGAACGCGACCTTGCAGAGGGCGATCATGGAATCGCGGCAAAGATTAAGGAAGGCATCCGACTTTGGAAGCAGAGAGCGGGTTTTGACGTAGTCCCGCCGCATGGATTTCTGCTGCTTTTTTGCTCGCCACGCGTCACGCTGGCCGCTCCGGACGATAATTTGCGGCGATTCGCGGACCGCCTACTGGAATTGGCTGGTTGGGCGCCGCAACGACGAGCCAAGCGAAACGAA
>CAYUJE010000624.1:0-1905 GCA_964444865.1 uncultured Pirellulaceae bacterium
CCGCCTTCAGGTCGAGGAACTTCAGGACTTCGACCGCGAGTTCGCGGGCTTCGTTCTTCGGCTTGGCGCTCATCGCACTCCCCATTCCGCACGGGCGGCCTTGATTGTCTCGACGCATCGCTGAATACAGTCGCCGAGTTCGTTCACGGCCCATTCTTCTCCGTACTTCGCGGACTGAACGAGGTCCGCCAGCCGGTGCCGCATGTTCGCCGGTAGATAGGTCATATCCCACATGCAGAAAGCTTGATCCAAACGGATCGAACGTCCGCACGACGGGGCGGCACACATGTTCACTTCCATCGAAGGCTCTCCCCGGTCATTTCGATTACGGTTCCACAGAGTACCCGGTCGGTCATCCGGACGATGCCGGACGGATCGAGGATACGGGACAGTTCGGACGGCTTGCCGTCCCCGGTCGCGTGCGGCGATAGGTTGCTCGTCACGATGGTCGGCAGTCCGCCGCGTTCGTCCAGGATTCGCTTGAACAGCCCTCGCGGATCGTGACCCAATCGCATCGTCTCCCGGTCCTGTTCACAAACGTCGTCGATCACGAGTAACGCGCCCTTCGCGACGAAGTTCCAGAACCGGCCCTCGGTCAACTTCCCGCCGGCCATATGGGAATTCCAAGTCGCCTCGCCGCGCCCGACGTTCTCCATGAATCGCGGGAACGTGCGGTAGTCGATGAATCCCCACATCACATCGAACGCCTCGGTCGGGAAGAAATCGAAATCGGACTCGCCGTAGGCGCGATCCAGGAGCATCAGGGCGGCCGTCGTCTTCCCGTTACCAACTTGACGCGACCAGAGGTACAACGGCCACCGCCCGCCCTCGCCGCAAAGGGCGCGAAGGCTAGAACGGAGTGTCGGGTCGAGTTGCTCCGGCTTGACCCGCTTGTGATTCTTGCGAACCCGAACCGTCGGCCGGTCCCACAATTTCAGGCTTCCCGCTTTGCTCAGCACGGGACCGGGCGACGGCATCAAGTCGTTCTCGCGTGTACTGGCCATTGACATTAGCCGGCGGAGGATCGACTGAAGGGCGTCCGTCGCCAGGGCCGGTTCCGTTTCGTTTGGCATTGGGCGTTCCTTCCACTAGCCATCGGGCAAAATTCTGTTGGAGTTTGGGCCAAGCGTGCCGCGAATCGGCCGCAAAGAACGGATCGTCGTCGAGAAAGAATCTGTCGAGGATCGGCTTGAGACGTTCGATGTCCGAATCGACGAGGGGAAGGATTTCCTTCACGGCCTTCCCGTCGCGACCGTTGAACGGGTAAACCTTGCCGTACTTTCGCTGCCATCTTTCCGCGAATTCAGCCTTCGCTTCGGCGTGCGGAGTTGCAGCCTGCGGCACCGCCGCAGAAGTCTTTTCTTCTTTCTTCTCTTCTCTTCTCTTCTCTGGTCCCGGTTTTGTCCCCTTATCATCGGGACATTTCGGGGACACTTTCGGGACAACTTTACCGGCTTTTCGCTGCCGAGACTTCTTAGATGCTTCGTAAGCCCTTGTTTTCGCGCTGGTTCCGTTGTGGCGGGCCAGTTTGGGGAAGACGACGCGGCCACCGGAGCGAGCATCAAGCCAGCGAACTCCGGGGGAAGACATCGCCTCAGCCAATCCAGGCAGGCCCAATAGAGCATCTAGAAACTCGTAAGGCTTGTCCCCGATATTCAGGGACACATTTAGGGACTCGTCAGCGTCGTCTTCGGTCGTGTTGTCGTCGCACCATTCCCAAAGAACCATCAACCGGCCGGCGATCTCGTGACGGTCGCGATTGGTCATAGCCGCGAGGATCGCTACCTCGCGTCGCGCCGCCAATCCTTTCGTCCATTTGATCCAGTCACCGGCCATTGGGTCGAACTCCGTCCTAGAACAACCGCCCCGCCATTTGCGCGGCCGCGATCTGTCGCTCGGCCTGCG
>CAYUJE010000625.1:0-1904 GCA_964444865.1 uncultured Pirellulaceae bacterium
TCCCAAGCTCGAGCAAGAGATTCTCGCCTTTTGGCGGGACAAGCAGGTCTATGCCGGTTCGCTCGCCCGCCGGCAAGGCGCGCCGCGGTTTGTCTTCTTCGAAGGCCCCCCCACCGCCAACGGCATGCCGCATCCGGGGCATTGCCTCACCCGGGCGATCAAAGACCTCTTTCCCCGCTATCGCACCATGCGGGGCTACCTCTGCGAACGCAAAGCCGGCTGGGACACCCACGGCCTCCCGGTCGAGGTCGAGGTCTGCAAGGAGCTCGGCATCCACTACAAAGAAGAAATCGAAGCCTACGGCATCGAGCCCTTCATCCACAAATGCCAGGAATCGGTCTGGCGGTACATGAAGGAGTGGGAACGCCTCACCGAACGGATCGGCTTCTGGATTCGCCTCGACGAGGCGTACGTCACCTACCACCAGAGCTATGTGGAAAGCGTCTGGTGGTCGCTGAAGAACTTGTTTGACCGCGGCCTGCTTTACCAGGGGCATAAGATCGTTTGGTGGTGGGCACAGGGTGGGACTGCGCTTTCTGCTGGCGAAGTGGGGCAGGGCTATCGGGAGGTGGCGGACCCGAGCGTGTATGTGTTGTTCCCGCTGCTGGATGAGGCTGGGAAGAAGACAGACGTCTCCTTATTGGTCTGGACGACGACTCCTTGGACACTGCCGAGCAATCAATTCGCGGCTGTTCATCCGGAGTTGGAGTATGCAACGGTGGAAGATGCCGAGACCGGGCAGAAAATGGTCATGGCGGCAGCGCTGGTGGAGACGATTGCGGGAAAGGTGAAGCGAGAGTTGAAAGTGCTTTCTACTTATAAAGGGGCGGAGTTGAATGGCAAGCGGTACTTGCCACCGTTTGACTATTATTACAAATCGCTTGGCAAACGTGCCGGCTTTGAATTTAGCGATTCTGAGAATGTCGACGACCCCGAATGGGAACCAAAAACGAGACACCTAGCCTGGCGAGTTGTTGAGGCAGATTTTGTAACGATCGATAGCGGAAGTGGTGTCGTACACCTCGCTCCGGCCTTCGGTGAAGTGGACTTTGAAGTTCTTCTTGCCGAACAAAAGACATTTCGCCCTTTCGATGATCCTCAAAATCCAACTCGTGGCCTGCCTTGGCGGCCCGAACTCATAAACGCCGTCGGCCCCGATGGCAAATTCACCGCCGAAGCTCCCGACTATCAAGGCCGTTGGGTCAAGGACTGCGACAAGGACATCACGCGCCGGCTCCGCGATGAAGGGAAGCTCTACCACCAAGAGCAATACCTCCACGACTACCCATTCTGTTGGCGGGCGGACGAGGATCCTCTGATCCAATATCCACGGCGAAGCTGGTTCATCAAAACGACGCAGTTCAAGGACGCCATGCTCGCCAACAACGAGCAGATCAACTGGCTGCCGGAGCATATCAAGCACGGGCGGTTCGGGAATTTTCTGGAATCGAACGTCGATTGGGCCCTCTCCCGCGAACGCTACTGGGGCACGCCCCTTCCCATCTGGGTCTGCCAGCAGACCGGCAAGATGGAAGGGATCGGCAGCTATGAAGAATTGCTTGCCAAGCCCGGCATTGCTGGCACCGAAGTTTGGGACGCCGCCAAGAAAGCCAAGCCGAGTCTGCCCGACGACCTGAAAGTCCATAAGCCGTACATCGACGCGGTCATTTACGACTCGCCTTTCGCCGCCGGCGCGAAAATGAAGCGAGTGACCGAGGTCATCGACTGCTGGTACGACAGCGGCGCGATGCCGTTTGCCCAATGGGGATATCCGCACCAAAACGCCGACAAATTCCACGAGCAGTTCCCCGCCGACTTCATCAGCGAAGCGCTCGATCAGACGCGAGGGTGGTTTTATAGCCAGCTCGCGATTTCGACGATGCTCTTCAGTGGGGTAGGCTTCC
>CAYUJE010000626.1:0-1890 GCA_964444865.1 uncultured Pirellulaceae bacterium
CAGGCGGTACCATGGTGGCACCAGGCTTGGTTGGAAAACCCGATGTGTAAGCGAGGTAGATGCAGTCATGAAAACAATTCGTCGTCGCCATTTTTTGAAATCCTCTCTCGCTCTGTCCGCAGCCGCGGGAGTCGGTCTGCCCTTGGTTTCCACTTCCCGCGTTTTGGGGGCGAACGAACGGCTCAACATTGGCGTGATCGGCGTTGGAGGGCGGGGTGCTGGGGATTTGGCTGCCGTGGCGGGGGAGAACATCGTTGCCCTCTGCGACGTGGATGAAGGCCGCCTCGGCGGGGCGGCTGCCCGGTTCAAAGCCGCCAAAAGTTACACCGATTACCGCGAGCTGCTCGAGCAGAAGGACCTGGATGCCGTGGTCGTCGCCACGCCGGACCATCATCATGCTCCGGCCACCATCCGGGCGCTCCGCCGCGGCTTGCATGTCTATTGCGAGAAGCCGCTCACCCACACGGTGCAGGAAGCCCGGCTCATCGCCCAGACCGCGGCCAAGATGAAAGTGGCCACGCAAATGGGGACGCAGAACCACGAACACCCTGGCTATCTCCGTCTGGTGGAATTGATTCAAACCGGCGCGATCGGCATCGTCCAGGAAGTCCACGTCATCACCGACCGTCCCGGCCGCTGGTGGCCGCAAGGCATCGAACAGCCGACGGGAAAGGTGGAGATTCCCAAGGATTTGAAGTGGGACCTTTGGCTCGGCCCGGCTGCCGAACGGGACTACAGTCCCGCCTACGTGCCGTTCAAATGGCGCGGCTTTTGGGACTTTGGCTGCGGAGCGATTGGGGATATGGCCATTCACCTGATGGACCCCAGCTTCTGGGCCTTGGAACTCGGCGGGCCGGTGAAAGTCGCTTCGAAGGGCCCCACCACCAATCCGCACAGTGCCCCCACCTGGATGATCACGGAGTTCCAGTTCGGCGAGCGGACGGGGCAGAAGGGACAAAAGCTCCCCCCGGTCAAAGCCTTCTGGTACGAAGGGGAAGCCAAGCCCCCCGCCGAAATCGCCAAGGAGCTTCCCATGAACGGCTCGCTCTTCATCGGCGACAAGGGAAAGATCGCCATCGCCCACGACGGCCAGCCCAAGCTCCTTCCCGAAGAGCAGTTCAAGGATTTCAAGGGTCCCGATCCCTTCCTCCCCAAATCCCCCGGCCATCACGAGCAATGGCTCGCCGCCTGCAAGACCGGCAGCCGCACGGGAAGCAACTTTGGCTATGCGGGTCCGTTCACGGAGATTGTCCTGCTGGGGAATGTCGCCTATCGCGCGGGTCAGCCGATTGAATACGACCCGGCGACGATGAAAATCACGAACCTCCCCGAGGCCAACAAACTCCTCACCAAGGAATACCGCAAGGGATGGGAAGTTTCCTCGTAGGATGGGACTCCCGTCCCGTCCGTTCTGCATGCCCTCTCTCAAACAACAACCATCATCACGGTAATCACCATGATTAAAACCCTGTCCCCATCACTCGCCCTCCTCCTGGCTTGCTCTTTAGCACCGTCCCTCCTCCGTGCCGGCGAAATCATCTTTGAGCCAGGCATCGAATACTCCACTCCCGGCGACGAGCATCTGCAACTCAACCTGGCCCGACCCAAAGAAGTGAAAGAGGGGACAAAGCTCCCCGCGGTGATTTGCATTCATGGCGGCGGCTTTCGCGCGGGGAAGCGGGAGCGCTGGGATGGCCTCTGCAAGCAACTGGCGGAGAAAGATTACGTGGCCATTACCGTCACCTATCGCCTGGCTCCCAAGCATCAGTTTCCGGCGGCCGTACACGACGTGAAGGCGGCGGTCCGCTGGCTGAAGGCGAATGCGGCGAAATACCACGTTGATGCCGAGCGGATTGGCGTGGTTGGCGATTCCGCGGGGGGACATTTGGT
>CAYUJE010000627.1:0-1887 GCA_964444865.1 uncultured Pirellulaceae bacterium
CCCCGTCGGAATTCAGGGCGAGCTTCCATTGGTTGTAGTCGTTGAGGTTGGCCTCCGGCAGTTGGGCGTTGAGCGGTTCTTCCCGAAGAGACAGCACCGCCAGAATCGCGGCTGCTATATTTATCCAAATGTTATTAGATATTAGTGACAAGTATGATTGCATAGATTCACTCGTGCTCTTGCCGCAGCCAACGCCTGGTTCCCCAAGCATTGCCGAAAGCCAGGGCAATTGCCAGCAGGCAGGGACCAGACGAGGACCATGCTTGAGGGCCATCTTCCCATTCTTGCGGATTCGACAAATCCTTCTCTGAGGACTACATTCAGGCCAGTCGCTTGGATTTTTCAAATCGTCACATTTCCGAAGGAACCAGCCATGCGTTGGAGCGCAATCATTACTTGGATTTGTTGCTCGTTCATTGTGGTCCCGAGTTATGCCGCCACGATTATTCATGCCGGTTTGCTGATTGATGGGCGACATGACGAACCCCAATCAGAAATGTCGATTACCATCGACGAAGGGCGGATCGTGAGTGTCTCCAAGGGCTACATCCAGCCCAAGGAGGGTGACAAGCTCATCCTCCTTACGGACTACACAGTGATGCCCGGCCTGATGGACATGCACACTCACTTGATGTCCCAGCACTCCAAGGATTCGTACAGCGAAAAGTTCTTTTTAGACCAGGCAGATTACGCGCTCCGCTCCACCGTCTATGCCAGGGCCACGCTCATGGCTGGGTTCACCACGGTCCGCGACCTGGGAGATAACGGCGTCAATTCAGTCGCCTTGCGCAAGGCGATCAGCCAGGGCTGGATACCGGGACCACGGATTTTTACTTCCGGCAAGTCATTGGCCACAACCGGCGGACACGCCGATCCGACCAATGGCCTGCGCGGAGACTACCGACGCGACGCAGGTCCCTTGGAGGGAGTCATCAACGGCCCCGACGACGCACGCAAAGCGGTACGACAGCGCTATAAGGACGGAGCCGACCTAATTAAACTCACCGCAACCGGCGGCGTTCTTAGCCTGGCGGCCAGTGGTCAGAATCCTCAGTTCACCGACGAGGAGCTGCGAGCGGTAGTGGCCACGGCCAAGGACTATGGCATGACTGTCGCCGTCCACGCTCACGGTACCGAGGGAATGAAGCGGGCTGTACTGGCGGGAGTGGACTCGATTGAGCATGGAACGTACATGACGGACGAAGTCATTGCGCTGATGAAGGAGAAGGGAACGTACTGGGTGCCAACAAATGTCGCTGGCGAATGGGTGGCCGAGAAGGCGAAGGAAAAAGGTTACTTTCCGGAGATTGTGCGCCCCAAAGCGGCAGCCATTGGCCCGGAAATCCGGGCTACGTTTGCCAAGGCGCGTGCTGCGGGGGTGAAGATTGCCTTTGGCACCGACTCGGGGGTTTCACCGCACGGTGAAAATGCCCGCGAGTTTGAACTGATGGTGGAAGGGGGAATGCCTCCCATGAAGGCCATTCAGTCTGCCACGCTGGAAGCCGCCCGCTTGCTGAAAATTGACGAGCGGCTGGGGACCCTTGAAGCCAAGAAGATCGCGGACATTGTCGCCGTAAAAGGGAATCCACTGAAAAACATCAGCGCCATGCGTGACGTGGTGTTCGTGATGAAAGAGGGGGTTGTGTACAAGAACCCGTAGTTAACTGTCCTGCAAACGTAAAACACTGGGCCGTTCTGTATGGGCCTGCTGCTGACAAACTCCTACAAGATTCGGACTCCACCCTAGTAGCGATTCCGTTTGGGGAATCGCTAAACCAATGATCCGCCTGAGTCAGCGAAGGAATGCCGCACGGGCATTTTGCCGAAACTGCTTCCAGGGTCGGCGGGTTTCGCGTCATTCAGCGCCGGCTTCGGCCAGCAGGTGCG
>CAYUJE010000628.1:0-1831 GCA_964444865.1 uncultured Pirellulaceae bacterium
CCCCCCTCTGTGCCTTTGTGCCTTCGTGTGAGATTCCTATGAGAATTGACACTGCTTTCGGGGCACGCTAGCGTTACGATGAAGCGGTATCAGCACTTTTTCATTCTCTCCCATGAAGCCGTTCACCATTCTTTTCGTTTCGCTGTTCGTCGCTGCTTGCTGCGCCCCTTTGGCGGCAGCAGAGCCCGATTTTGCCAAGACGATTGGGCCCATTCTGTCGAAACGGTGCCTCGGCTGCCACAACGCGAGCGAAGCCAAGGGAGAGTTGGTGCTGCTGAGCCGGGAAGGGCTGCTCAAAGGGGGCGAGAGTGGGACGGTTGTTGATGCGAAGAATCCGGCAGAAAGCGTGCTGCTGAAGAAGGTTGTTGCGGGGGAAATGCCGCCGGAGGAAATGGGGAAGTCGCAGGCGCTGCCGAAGGAAGAAATGGAGCTAATTCGGGCCTGGATTATGGCGGGGGCGAAGTGGCCGGAAGGGATGGTCCTCAATCCGTTTGAAGTGACGACTTCAAATCGGGCGGGGCTCGATTGGTGGTCGCTGCAGCCGGTGAAGAGGCCGGTTGTGCCCGTGGATTCTCTTCCAGGCGAAAATTCGATTGACTCGTTCGTTCAACAACGACTACAGCAGAAAAACCTTGAGCCAGCTCCTCCCGCATCCCCCGCCACACTTCTCCGCCGACTGTATTACGACCTGACAGGTCTTCCGCCGACGTACGAAGAAACCAAGGCTTTTGAGTCCAACCGAAGTCCCGATGCCTACGAGCGGCAAGTCGATCGGCTGCTTGCCTCTCCCCGTTTTGGCGAGCGGTGGGGGCGGTATTGGCTGGACCTCGTCCGTTATGCGGATACCAACGGCTACGAGCGGGATGCTCCGAAGCCGGGGGCGTGGAAGTATCGGGATTACATCATTGGGGCGATCAACCGCGATAAGCCGTATGACCAGTTCGTGCGGGAGCAACTGGCGGGAGATGAACTGCCGGAGCGGACGGAAGAGACGGTCATCGCCACGGGCCTGCTGCGGATTGGCACCTGGGACGATGAGCCGAACGATGCCTTGGAGTATAAGTACGAGCGGCTGGAAGACCTCGTTCATGTGACTGGCTCGGCGTTTCTGGGGCTGACGGTGAAATGTGCCCGCTGCCACGACCACAAGTTTGATCCGATTCCGCAGACCGATTACTACCGCCTTGCCTCCGCCTTCTGGGCCGGTTTTATTGAAGCCCGCGGTCGCGAATTGATGGGGGGACCGAGCAAGGAAGAACTTGGATTCGACGTCCTCGGCTGGACCGACCGGGCCGACATTCCGCCGCTGATGCTGCTGAAGAAGGGAGACCCGCACCGGCCGCTGGATGAAGTGAAGCCGGCGACATTGTCGTTTGTCTCGTCGCTGGTCGCGCCGATCAATTCTGCCGGCGGCAAGACTTCGCAGCGGCGTCTGGCGTTTGCCAATTGGCTTACGAATCCCCAGCACCCGCTAACACCCCGAATTGCGGTCAATCGGCTCTGGCAGAACCATTTTGGCGAGGCCCTCGTCCGCTCCCCCAATAATTTCGGCTTTAAGGGAGAACTGCCGACGCATCCGGAATTGCTCGATTATCTGGCGAGCGAACTGACGGAAGGCAACTGGGAACTGAAGCGACTGCACCGCAAACTGGTCTGCTCCGCCACCTATCGGCAGGCATCGATTCATCCCAAGGAACTGGAATACCGGGAAAAGGATCCCGCCAACATGCTGTGGTGGAAAGCCAGCCGCCGCCGCCTCGATGCCGAGTCACTTCGCGACACCATCTTGGCAGTCAGTACCGAACTGAATCTGCAAGCCGGCGGCCCTGGC
>CAYUJE010000629.1:0-1819 GCA_964444865.1 uncultured Pirellulaceae bacterium
GCTACGGCCTGGGGACCGAGAACCGCAACCTGCCGTCGTTCATGGTCATCGCCCCAAAACCCCCGTATGCCGGCACGCAAACCTGGGGCTGCGACTTCCTCCCCGGCTGCCACCAGGGGACGCACATCGTTCCCGGTCCGGAACCCATCGCCAACGTCAGCCGCCGCTCACCGACGGATGAGCTGCAGAAACTGGAACTAGCCCGCATCTTGGCGGCGAACAAGAAGCATTTGGAACAGCGCCCGGGAGATGCTGCCCTCGAAGCCCGCATCCGCGCTATGGAAACCGCCTTCGGCATGCAACACGCCGCACCGGAAGCATTCGACCTCTCGCAGGAAACGGAATCTACGCTTCGTCTTTACGGTTTGGCCCGAGGACAGACCAACGGCTTCGGCTGGCAATGTTTGCAGGCCCGGCGAATGGTGGAGCGCGGCGTCCGCTTTGTCGAGCTCATCGACGTCGGCTCTTCCGGCAACTGGGATTCGCACGGGAACATGCAAGACCACGTCGCCCTGGCCAAAAACGTCGACCAGCCGATCGCGGCCCTCATCACCGACCTCAAGCAGCGGGGCCTGCTCGACGAAACGCTCGTCGTCTGGACCACCGAATTCGGCCGCACTCCTTACCACGAACAAGCCGCCCACGCCGGCCGCGAGCATCATCACCAGGTCTTCTCCTCCTGGCTCGCGGGCGGTGGCATTAAGGGAGGCATTGTCCATGGATCGTCCGACGAATACGGCATCGGCCCCGCCGAGAACAAAGTCCACGTCCACGACTTCCACGCCACCATCCTGCACCAACTGGGACTTAACCACGAGCGGCTGACCTACCGCCATGCTGGACGGGATTACCGGCTCACGGATGTGGAGGGGGAAGTGGTTGGGGAGATTATCGCGTAATTCCCGTCTCTTTTTCGCATCTCTGTTTACGACGCAAGCCGACTACGTAAAGCCAGATGGCTGCGCCTACTGTTCCAAGATGTGCAAGCACGAGTCCGCTGCATATTGCATTCGAGTCAACATTTCTCGCATCACTAAGAAAGCATAGTACGACGAGGGTCGGTAGCAGATGAACAAATAAAGCCAAGAAACAAGCGACGCAGATCGACCAACTGGCAGATGAATTTTTGAGGATTCCCGCCATCGCCATCATCAAACCCGTAATATTGATTAAGCCCAAGATGGGGAGAACCATCAGCGCAAAGAAGACTGCGCCGGCACCGGCGCTTGGACTCAGCCCTCGTAACATCCACAGCGCAACCCCACTGGGGAGGCACAGCCAGCAGGAGATTTGAGCAAATACTCTGGCGTGGTTGATCGTCTCGGGGAAGTGCCGCATAGGGGGTTCGCATTCAAACCTACTGCTCATAACGCTTCGAGATTATCGCCCCCGTGACGGAATGTATCACGTAATGCGGTCCGCCCCCTTTGAGTTTAGCGTCCTGAAGCTCGTAGTCCACATGCCAGCCGTCGTCTTCGAGGGCGAGGCAAATCTGATAATGGGATAAATCGGAATAGGCGGCGAGCGCGTCAGCCTGGGCAATGGCGAGAATTCGGTCGCCGAGCAAGATGTTTCCTTCGAAATTGCTAAAGGTCAATCTCCTCGCTTGGTCCCCGTTCGCCGCAAGTTCCCACGAAACATAGGCCATTCACCGGAGCCCTTGCCAACGGGCAGCGCATACGCCCGGCCGTAGTTCTCCGCTCGAGTCTTGTCAGAAGTTCCTTTGCCGGCGATGAAGAACACCTCCAGCGTGCCGTTGCCGTCGAAGTCGGCGATGATGGGGCCGCTGTCGAGCCCCTCGTAAACATGACCCTTGGTG
>CAYUJE010000630.1:0-1815 GCA_964444865.1 uncultured Pirellulaceae bacterium
GGAGCCATCGTCCATGATCAAGAGCTGACCTATTCGTGTGCTCTGCCGCCCGGACATTCGCTGGCGCGCGAGCCCCTGAAGCTCTATTCAATCGTCCATCAACGGATTGCTGAAGTACTCCAGAGCGATGGCTTTCCCGTCGCGGAGCGGGGCAAATTGCTGGAGAATCGAGCGGCGGAGTTTCTCTGCTTCGGTCGAGGCGATGCGGTGGACCTCGTCGTCGGGGATGTCAAAATTTTGGGGAGTGCCCAACGCCGTCGGAAGGGTGCAGTGCTGCAGCATGGGAGCCTGATTCTACAACGTTCAACATTCGCTCCGGACTTTCCCGGATTGTTCGATCTCTGCCCTGAAGTCACCCCTCCGCAACTCGATTCGTGGCTGGACCACCTTGGAATGGTGCTTGGAAAAGTGATCGGCGAGTCGATTGAATTCACATCCATTCCAGAAAATGTTCTAAGCCGAATTCACTTGAAGCAGTAATCGATTTTTCATTTGACATGTAAGAGAATGCCTGATACCGTGCATACGTGGTTTGGAGATTCTCTCTTATTATCTCTCTCCAAATCCATTGTGATCGCCAGCGCCGGATTCTCGGCCAGCTCGCAACGCCTTCATTTCCGTTATTCCCCAAGTTCAGCGGTTGTTTGATTTTTGAGCCCTTCTTTTGAAGGCTCGAGGTTGTTCGTTATGCCTGTTCATGAAGTAACGGGTATTACGGGGAGGGTGTGCTCGACGTGACCGGATTTATCTACGTCGGATTCCCTTGTGTGAAGCAAGAATTTGCGGAGCAACCTCTCAAATGCTGCAGGCGGAATTGAAGGTCATTGAGGGAAAGCAACAAGGCAAGTCGATCCCACTGAACGCGAAGAAGTTTCTGATTGGACGTGAGCAGGATTGCCAGCTCCGCCCCACCAGCGACCTCGTCAGCCGGCACCACTGCGTCTTCTCGCAGGACGGGTACACGGTTCGACTTCGCGATCTGGGAAGCACGAACGGTACGTTCGTGAACGGCGAGCGCATCCAGGGACAGGTCTCCCTGAACGATGGCGATCGCGTGCAGATCGGCAAGCTGGCTTTCCAGGTTATCATTCGCCAGTCGGCAGAGGCCTCGACGGTCGCTGAACCGGTCGGAGCCGCTGCTGCCGCTGGGGCATTGTCGCTAGACGACCTGGCAACAAAGCCCCCTTCGGCCACGAGCCCATTGGCCGACAGCGCAGTCCTCGGGAATTCCGAAACCGAGCTGAATACCGGCAAGACCGAAGCGGGTGGGAGCGACTCCAACAAGACGATGGAGCTACCCGCCTACGACCCGGCCACTTTCAGTGCCGCCGAGACCGAAGCGGGAATGTTCGGTGGCGATACGACAGTCATTGCACCGCAGCCCGCCGCTGCACCTCCCGCATCCCCGCTGGGGCCTGCCCGCGGTCCGGCGCGGCCGATGACGCCGCCAGGTGTCTTCCCGCAATTCCCGCCCCCGATAAACTCGGCCGCTTAATACTCGGGTGGTCCGGATCCCTCCCCGGGCTATCCGACGTACGTCCCCCCTCCGCCGGCGTATCCGACCGTTTATCCCCAGGCGGGATATCCCGGCATGCCGGGTTACGCTCAACCAATGTATCAGCAGCCGTATCCGCAGCCCGCGTATCCTCAGGCCCCCGCGTATCCTCAGCCCGGTTACCCTCAGCAGGGAATGGGATACCCGGGAGCACCCAACGGTTATCCGCAGCAAGCAGCCCCGGTCATTGAAACACCGAGCTCAGCGAGCAAACGCTCGGTCCCAGCGAATCCCGGCGTGAATCTCCCCCCTCCCGAAGA
>CAYUJE010000631.1:0-1814 GCA_964444865.1 uncultured Pirellulaceae bacterium
CAGTGGGCCGATTACGTCTTCAATCGCCAGGGGGAGCCAGGAGTTCGGAAGGAATGGTGGTATCACACGGCCAGTGGCACTTGGTTTATTGCCGAGCGAGACAACCTGAAGGACGAGTTTTTGCGGACGTATCTCTATAGTCGCCAGCAGAAAGGGTCAAGCTGAATAGGGTGCCACTGGCAGACGAGCCGCGAATAGCGCCGCAACTGCCCAAGACATTGCCGGCTCGGCAGCCAGTGCTGCATTGGGGCGGACTCCATTTTCAGCAACAATTATTATGACCGAGCGACTTCCTCCGCAGCCGAATGAGTGGATCGACCGCAGCCGGCCGCTGAAATTCAAGTTCGAGGGCCGCGAATACACCGGCTTTGCCGGCGACACCATTTCGAGCGCCCTGGCCGCCAACGGCCTGCGCCTGCTCGGCCGCAGCTTCAAGTACCATCGCCCCCGCGGCATCTATAGCCTGGCAAATCACGATGTGAACGTGCTGGTCGAGGACAGCCAGCATACAAATATCCGCGGCGACGTAACGCCGCTCTGGGAAGGGGCGGACCTGCGAGCGGTCAACACCTTCGGCGGCCTGGCGGGAGATCGGCTCAAAATCGTCGACTGGTTCAGCAAGTTTCTCCCCGTAGGTTTTTATTACAAAGCCTTTCATAGCCCCAGGCTCTTTCCCTTCTACGAACGGCGGATGCGGAACATCGCCGGCCTGGGGGCGGTGAAAGCGAACTGGGAGCGGGAGCACTTTCCCGCCGTTTACGACTTTTGCGACGTGCTGGTGATTGGGGCGGGGCCGGCGGGACTTACCGCGGCGCTGGCGGCTGGACAGCAGGGACTAAAAGTCGTTGTCGTCGACGAGCAGGCTCGACCTGGCGGTAGCCTCAACTATCAGTGGGGCGATAATCCCGCGGCGGTCAGACTACGAACAGCCCTCGAAGTGAGCGGAGTTACCAACGTCGATCTCCGCTGCTCCACGGTCGCAGTCGGCAATTATGCCGACCACTGGGTGGCGCTCGTCGACAAACATCGCCTCACCAAAATGCGGGCTCGGTCCGTAGTGCTGGCAACCGGAGCCGTCGAACAGCCGGCGGTTTTCGCGAACAACGATTTACCGGGTGTCATGCTAGCCACAGCGGCCCAGCGACTCGTTCGCCAGTTCGCCGTCAAGCCGTTTCAGCTCGGCGTGGTTTTGATCGCGAATGACTTTGGGTATCCGGCCGTTTTCGATCTGGTTCGAGCTGGCGTGAAGATTGAGGCGGTCATTGATTTAGCACGCGACCGTGCCAGCGATTTATCGCCGGAACTCAAGAGGCTCGGCATTCAATTCCACGAAGGCCACGCCATCACGATGGCTCTCCCCAGCAGTGGCAAGCGCGGCATTCGCGGCGTTCAGATCACTCCCCTCGATGCCAGCGGTCAGCCGAAACAGAAGGGCAGTTTTGAAATCCCCTGCGATGGCCTCGCCATGAGCGTCGGCTTCGCGCCGGCGGACGGATTATTCTATCAGGGCGGCGGACGCATGGGGTGGTCCGAAGAGTTGCAGCAATTCATTCCCAAGTCCGCACCCGCTGGCCTCTTTGCCGCTGGCCGGGTCAACGGCGTCTACGGGTTTGAGCAGGAAGCCGCCGATGGCCGCCGTGCGGGACTCGCAGCCGCTGCCTATCTCGGCAAAACTGTGGAGCAAATCCCCGCCGATCCCGAGCGGCCAAAATCTTCGCCATCGCATCCCTATCCCATCTTCCCGCACCCCACAACCAAATGCTTCGTCGATCTCGACGAAGACGTGCATTACAAAGACTTCGTCAACGCCGCCC
>CAYUJE010000632.1:0-1793 GCA_964444865.1 uncultured Pirellulaceae bacterium
ATCGCCGTCGGCTTCAGCCTGGCGGTTTATTACTTCTACCAGCAGTTCTTCAGTTCCGAAGTGGAAGGTAATACCGCGCCCCCGTCTTAAAGGGAGCAGGCTCAGCGATTGAAATTGCTCTTCCGGTTCAAAGTGGTGACGGCTTTCCTCGTCCTGGCGCTAGCGTGGTGTCTGGAGCATGGTGTGGATTTGAGTTGTACTCCCGCGAAGCTTCTTTCAGCGATCTAGTCGGATTGAGCGTTCTAAGTGTTGAGATTGAGCTCAGGGATGGGCAAAGGTGGCGGCGCATTCGGCATGGACTCGGGACATGTCTGTATCTGCATTGGATGTACTGCGTCGGATGATCCTTCTACAGTGGGGAGAGAGTGCGGAAGATGCGCGGCGGGCTGTGATCCACAGCCCATGAAGGCAATCGCGGAGACGAGAGAATGAAATCGCTTCATCATGATTCCTGGAACTGCGAAGTGAAGTAACACGACTAGGTGATTTAACCAATCTCATTGCATTTGGTTTCGAGAAAAAGAGAAAGTGTTATCAATTCAGGATGCCGCGATGTTCTTGGGGGTCGTCGCCGCAAGATAATTCGGAAATTACATTTTTTGCATTTCTTTTTTTCTTTCGGGCTATCCAAGGGGTCGATCTAGGCCAACCCTGAATGCGGAGCCCTTCGGGTTTGTCGCTGAGCAGATGCCGGCAGCGCAGCGAATCCACGACGGGACTGAACATGAACAGCAGGATCAGCGCGCAATACTGATCCTTGTGCAAATCGCGAATGCCAGCTTGGTCCCGCGCGCAGCCCGCCAAGTGCAAACGCTTCAAGAGCGGCAGCACCCGTTCCAGGTACTTGACCCCCAGCACATCGCGCTG
The DNA here is from genome assembly GCA_964444865.1 of uncultured Pirellulaceae bacterium. Lineage (GTDB taxonomy): Bacteria > Planctomycetota > Planctomycetia > Pirellulales > Pirellulaceae > SXOA01. Next base: position 868 of record CAYUJE010000632.1, read on the forward strand.
GGACGCAAGTAGATGGCATTCAGCAGCATCGGTTCATTCTCATTCCGGCGCATGGAGCGAGTAATTTCTTGATCCGGCAGTGCTCCAGCATCTCCGTCGGACTCACGATGTAGCTGGTCACCCAACCGCTGCCAGCGCCTCTTGTCGGCGGAGGGCGAGGAGCCGCTTGCGGACTTTCTTATCGAGGAACTTGGGGATCGGCTTGTCGGCGCGCGGGACGGCCGCCGGGGGAGTTGGTTGAGGGAAGCGGTCTTTGATCGTTTGCGCCAGACTCGATCCGATCGGAAGTTCCACCAGCCCATAAGAGTTTTTTATGGGTGCGATCGAGACCCCTTCTGCCGCGGGAGTCGCGGCCTGCTCTTCGCAAACCGTGGCAGCGACCGGAGTTGCCGCGACAGTTTCCTTCACCGGCTCAGCCGCCGGCGCGGAATTTTGCTCCGCTTCCCATAAGGCTTTTTCCGCAAGCCGGGCCTGCCGCTGCTGGTATTCTTCCTTCGCTTGCTGCTCCGCCTTGAGCCGGGCCGTTTTGCCGCTGACATCGACGCCCGCAAGCTTGGCCAGGTTCGCCGACAGCCGCGCCGCCGTGTTCAGGAACGTGGGGCGGCCGAGTCCCTCGCGGCAAGACTTGAACCACTCCTGCATCGCCATCCGCATCCAGCCGTCGAGCTGCACCCGCATCGTCTCCTCGGCCAGCCGCAGGAACTGCACCTCATTGAATTCCCCTCGCTCCCCGCCAGCCACTTGCGAACTCCATTCCCGCACCTGCCGCACAATCTGCGTCACCCGCGGCTGGGTGAGTCCAAACTCCTGGGCCACTTCCTCATGCGACCTCTTCGCCGCCACCGCGGCAAACACCTCCCGATTCCGCTGACTGGGAATCTGGCGGCGAACCGCCTCTTTTTGGTCCGGCGGACCGGAGGAAACGG
>CAYUJE010000633.1:0-816 GCA_964444865.1 uncultured Pirellulaceae bacterium
TTCCTAACTTCTTTACTCAACAATGGTTCGGTTATTCCCGACCAATTTCCACGCTCCCACCGATAACCGACGCGCTTTGGGGTTGCTGAATATTCGGGAGCATTTTTCGGCGAAGAAAATGCGAGCCCCTAAAATGCCATTTACCAAAAGGAGCGAATTATTCGTGGGAAAGCCAGGAAAAATCACGGTTCGAGGACGAGTGGACGAGGTGATCGACGAGATGATCGTCGGGCGGAAGCGATTTCTCGTGCTTGAACGGCTTGGCAGAAAGGAGGTCTTTCGGGTTTACGATCCTTCGGCGGGTTTTCAGGGGGATTACCGCGTCGTGCATTTAATGTCGCGATCCCGCGAGGTCGAACAGCAGGTCGAAATCCTGCGCCGGCTGGCCGACAAGAACCTGCATTTTCCGAAAATCCTGGATTGTTCGCGTCACAACGACAAAATTGCCGTCGTGACGACCTGGATTTGGGGGAATAACCTTCGGCAATTCCTGACCGAAATCCGTGAGCGAAAGCACCCACGGCCCAGCACGCGGGAAATTGTCCGGCTGATCAACAAATTAGCCCACGGACTTTCTTACCTGCACGTCAAAGCCAACGTCGTTCATGGCGACGTGAAGCCGGCGAATATCGTTCTTGAAAAAGACCCGACTCGCTTGGTCCTGATTGATTTTGGAAGCGCTTGGCCGGCGGAACGCTCCCGAAAGAAATCCCCAGGCGACGGAGTTTCCGCGCCCTATGCCGCACCGGAATTATTCGGCGATGGGTCCGTCGATTTTCGTGCCGACATTTTTTCGCTCTCGGTTGTTCTTTACGA
>CAYUJE010000633.1:826-1784 GCA_964444865.1 uncultured Pirellulaceae bacterium
TACTCTGGAAATTCCCTTCGACGGAGCCGGAGGCCAAGCGGGCCTCCCGGAAAACCGAGCGGCATTTTCCGGGAAATACCAACCCCCGTCGAAATTGCTTCACGACGGCCACTTGCTTCCTGGCGGCGTGACCCGTGCTTTGGATGAATTTCTTCGACGTGGCTTGGCGCTCGATCCCAAGGAGCGGTTTTCCAACAAGAGTGATTGGCTGAATGCAGCAGATCAATTGTTGTCGGATTTTCGCGAGGGCACACGGCTTGGATTTTTCGGACGGGCCTTCCTCGATTTATTGGATCGGTTCACCGGTCGCAAAAAATAATCAAGCTCCCGGTGGCAGGAGCCCCTTTCTCTTCGCCAGCGAATGCGGCGGAACCCATCCGAACTGATCGCCGCACTCGCTATGGCAGAGCGTTCCATCTCGGCCCGTCACGCCGTGAACCTTTTGTTTGGAATTTTGCGGCACATCGCCGTCCACCGGTTTTGGAAGACCGAATAGGCACCCGGAACAAATCTCCATTTTGACAGGTGGATCGGGCGGTGGACCTTTCTCGGATGCCAATAGGGCCGACCGGAATTGTTCCAGTCGGTCGACGACTTGCTTCCGAAGTTCGGGAGAAATGAGAATGGCGACGCCCTGAAACGTGTCGCTGAACAAGATGACGCCATAGGGCGATTGGCATCCTTCGCAGGCTTCGATCAGGAGAGCATACGCGGCAAGCCGAATTTCGTGCTGAGGAAAAACCCAGTACCGCCCGCCCTCAAACCGGTCGGCACTGAGCTTGATCACGGGAATCCGCAAATCGCCCTTGCGAAGCACTCGCCAAGGTTTGCCGGCGAGTTTCATTCCTTCATCCCGGAATGTCTCTTGGGGTCGGATCGAGTCGAAACCCGCTTTCAGCAATTCCCACCAATTCACATCCACGCGCGTCGTCCCGGTGAAATTCGGCTCCTTCGGTTC
>CAYUJE010000634.1:0-1771 GCA_964444865.1 uncultured Pirellulaceae bacterium
CCGGAGCCGGACTCGGTTGAACGATTCAAACAAGTCGTGACGGCTTGGGAGATTTTGTCGGACGAGGGGAAGAAGGCGGAATATGACCGTCGGGCGATGGGAATTGAAATTGAAGAGTGGTATTGGCGACCCCAGGTTCCGCCGAGTGAGCCGCCGCGGCGGCAGAAAACGGACCCCGCCGAACCGGAATCGGCAGAAGCCCGCCGACGCCGCAAAGCGGAACTTGAAGAGCGGTATGAACGAAAGTACCGCGAGGAACAAGCCGAACTACCACCCGAAGAGCCGGAGTCTCTCGCATGGAGTCTTTCCACCTCCGTTGAAGTATGGGCCTGTGCCGTGGCCGTGACCACGGTGATTTGGACTTTGCTGCCCTCGACACAGATGGACGCATTGACGCATTGGAACGTATGGACCTGGCGCACCGTCCTGTGGGGGCTGACGGCTACCGGTTGCTGCCAGGTCTGCTTCTGCGAAGCGATCGATGAATCGCCCTTGGGACGCCTGTGGGCGTTATTCCAATATGGCGTCGACCCGACTGGACGGAGTCCGCATCGCATCATCGGCATTCTGGAAGGAGGCCCGGCTGCAATCGCCTTCACCGGCTGGGTGCTGCTGATCGGATCGCCGCTGGTTTTTTATTGGCTGATCTCCGCCGCTGTCCAAGCCGCTAAACCGACCATTCCGTGACGGGCAATCGCGGAAACGATCTTACACTTGCTGATCGCGTCGGTGGATGGTGTGGGTGGAATTCCCGGCACGTTGAATTCGACGAAGTCCTAGTCGCGGCTCACCGTATCGTCTCTATCTCGATAAATCTGGCAGAGCCGCGTGATGGCCCGAGCCGCGGCGTGGGATGGCGGCGTGACCAGTACGCCGGTACCACCATAGACGAGATAGACCATCGGCGGCCAGACCCCTTTGTGAGTTGCCACTTGCTTCAGGGTACTCCAGCCGATGACCCGTTTGAGCCGCCCGATTTGCAGCAGTAGCGCCTCCGACGTGAAAATCATGCGGACGCTTTTGGTTCCCCACCAAAGACTGAATGCGGCGAACCCGCCGCTCAAAGGGAGCATCAGGAAGCACAATCGTCGCCCGATCCACTGCGGCCACGTTCGCGGCGGAGCCCCGGGAAACACCCAGAAAAACAGCCACAGATTGAGCATCACCAGCGCTCCGGCGACAAAGAGCAGCAGGTAGAACTTCGGGACTTGCCAGTGACCAAAAGCGATCGTCAGCCGGTCTCGATCCCCGTCCTCGATCAGCCGATCCTCCTCCAGTTGTCGATGGACCAACCCCGCGGACGGGAACTCCTGATGAAGCTCTTCGTCGGTCACGAACTTGTCGGACGAATGGAGAGCGATCGCCACGCCGCGTCCTCCCGCCGTGATCCAGAAATCCTGCGCATCGGCGAAGGTCTCCATACGCATCGGCGGCAAGGCATCGCTGACCCAATGGCAGCGCTGGCATCGGCAGCCGCCGGTCTCGCGATTGACGTCCGTCAGCCAGATGGTCCCGGTACAACTGGGGCATTTCTCCAGCGGCATGGGGGTCGCGGCATCGAGCTCAAACGGGTCCGGAGCGGGACCGGCAAAACCACATCCCGAACATAGTACGCTGCGCTGCGGCCAGTCAACGTCACGGCTGTCGAGCGGCCGGCCACAGGCGACACAGTGGGAGGGAAACTCCCAACCAAGCCAGGCATTCATCTGCCGGCAAAGCCATTTCTGGTCGGCCACCTGCAAATCGCATTCTTGTGCGAGCGTTTTCCACT
>CAYUJE010000635.1:0-1749 GCA_964444865.1 uncultured Pirellulaceae bacterium
CCAGCGTCCTCGTTAATATCGAGGATTTTCAAATCGCTCAGGGGAGCCATCGCGTTCTTCAACTGCTCTTCCGCGTCGGCTGGATAGTCGTATTCCGAAGGAATTTTCCACAGGCCGCTGGCTTTGTCTTTCACCAGTTCGAAAGAATCCATCGAGAGCTTGTTTTCATCGAACTTGGTGATCTTGAGCGAAGCGACTTTGGTTGCATCGGTTGCCTCTTCCTTGAACAACAAATCGCCAGCGGTCATACCGCTTTGCTCTTCCTGCTTGGTCACCGACAGCGGTCGGGTTGCGTAAGCCGCGACGAGCAAAACGAGGGCGACACCTGCAAAAGCACCAGTCTTTTGAATTTCGTTCACGGGATATCTCCCAAATTTCAATGATCGGAATGCGTTGGTTTGTGAATCAAAGGTTGGTTGAACTGGGAACGCCTAGCGAAGTCGATTCTTCGAAATACCTTCGCGCTCGCGAACGCGTCGCGACACGAAAACGGCGATCCCTACCAACAACGGCGGAATGGGCGGCAGCAAAATGGCGCGGAATTTGTAGCCATTCTGCAGTTTTAAAACTTCCGTGTCCGCTTGACGACGGCTTTCCGCAATGCCTTTATCGCGAACCTGTTCGAGCTGCTTTTTCTTGATCGCCAGTTTGCGAGCCAGCATGCCCTGGGTGATCTCGAACTGCTGCACTTCGACCAACTGCCTACGGCGTTTCTCGGCATCGGTCGCACCTTCGGTTTTCAAGTCGCGAATCCGATCCTGGAACTTGTTGATGATCTTTTGATTCTCTTCTTCGGCCTTCTGAATCTCAGCCGTATATTCCTGTTGGAATTTCAGTTGTTCCTGATCTTCGTTATCCCGATAGACTTCGCTTTCCTTCTCCATCAGTTGCAGCGTGCTGTGTTGAGGTTCATGGCTGCGAATCGATGGATAATCGTTTTCACCGACCAAAACGTCGAAAATATTGAGCACAAAAGTGACGTTCTGGATTCGGAACCGAATGTCTTCGAATTGATCGGGCCGTGCACGAATGTTCAGGAAGAAACCGAGCATGCAATCGGTGTCGGCAACATAGACGGCGCGAATTGGCTTTCCACCCGCGTCCTTGGCCTTATCTTCTTTGGCTTTGTCGTCTTTGCTCTTGTCGTCTTTGCTCTTGTCATCCTTGGCCTTGGTGGCATCGGCCTTGCCCTTACCTTCGACCATCATGGCAACGCATTGGCTGCCGGTCGCATTGCCCTGTTTCATTCGCAGATCGATGCCGGCGGGACCTCGCAAGCTTTGTCGAGCGTCTTCGGCTTCGAGTACGCCCGAGGCTGGGCCCGTCTTGACTAGCTTGGTGAACGTTAGATCCTCTCGGTCTTTATCCGACTCGACTGTTCCGGAATAAAGGAACATCAGTTCGTGGAGTCCCTTGGTGATCGGGTTGTCCTCGGTCAGCAAGTCGCCTTCCGGGTCCAGCTCTTCGCGAACGAAAATCCATTCGTCGGTCGCCTGCATCAAACGTTGCAGCTTGGGATAGGGATTGTAGGGTTGCCAAATCACAAAAGGATCAACACCGCCCATGGCGCTTTGCTTGGTTGGAATTCTAAGACCGAGCGTTTGCCAGAGCTCTGAGATATTGCCTTTGGGCTGTGGACCGCCGCCGCCAAACATCCCGCCAGGAGCCTGTTTGGGCTCGCCCGTGCCTGGGAATTGGGTCTCAAAGCCGAAGGGAACAGGATCCTCAAAGACGTCGGGTTGGATACCG
>CAYUJE010000636.1:0-1742 GCA_964444865.1 uncultured Pirellulaceae bacterium
ATCCCTTCGCCCCGGATCAGAGGAACCGGCGTTGACCTGAGATCAATCACTTTTTGCGGGCTGTCGGGTTCGACGGCCGCCGCCCCCTGGCCGTTGATCGGCGAAAGCTGAAATCGGTTATGCTCGAAGAGTGACGGCGTTACGAGCCGCGCGAGCGGTTCAACGGTGTTTTCCAACATACAGGCGACGGCGACGACCTGAGACAAGGACGGAACCAGGATACGCGGCGTGTTGACGGTGACGTGAGGATCGGCCGGCGCTGCGAGCTGGACATAAGCCCCGGCCGGATCGACCGACTGATAAAATGCGACGGTTGTAAATGGCATGGCGTTTTCTCCCGAGTGCGCCGGCCGGCGGCCGGCGGGTGATAGAGCTTAGAACATCCCCCCGCGATTAGATACCTGCGCGGTCTTTCCCGATTTGCTTCATGGCCCGCATATTGGCGACCATCCGGGCTTCGCGGTCGGCGTCGGTCACGTCGGGCATGGCCTGAATTTTCGCCTGGGCCTGGCTGATCCTGGGCTGAAGGTCCTGGATCGCGCGGAGAATCTTCTCGCTCTTGTTTTGAATCCCGGTTGTGTAGGCCGACGCGCCGGCGCGTTGCGCGGCGCTGATGATGTCCTGAGGGTTCACCTTGGCCATCTTTTTCTGCCACTTCTTAGATGCAATGGCCTCTTGCATCTTCGCTTCCCACTTCGGAGCCGCTTTGATCGCTGCCTGGACCGGATCGCGCGAGGGGTTTGAAACGCCGTCAACCCAGTCCTGGCCGGCCTGGGCCGAACGGTCCATAAGCTTCTTATGCCATTTGTTGGGGTCTGTTACCGCCATCGGATTTACCTCCCTGATTGGTTTGTCGACCAAGTGCACAAATATGGACAAGCGGGAGCATACCAGGTAAAATAATTCCTTGACAGCTCAGATATTCTAGGGTAGATTACGGAACGTAATGCCTGGAAGGTAACCGAGGGGGAATTGATGTTGCGTCCGATAACATCCCGCCAGATCGACGGCGCTAAATCCCGCGCCAGTATAGGCCTAAACTCACGAAGCAGCCGTTTAGGCTATGTATTATGTAAACCGGAAGCCCCTTACCGTTTGACCGTCGCCGGGTATTATACCGAAACCCCGGAGATATGGCAATGAGGTATAAAAACTTTTGCATCGCCCCGATTGACCCCGGAACCCCCGAGCAGAAATTCCAGATCCACCCCCCGAGAAAACCCCGCAAAGTGCTCGCCGAAGAACATTCCGTGGCGGAATGTCTAGAGCTGATTGATATATGGGAATCTCAGCTCGCCCTTTTCCCAAAGGAGGTCAGTGCCCATGCCGGAAGATAATAAAAAGCGAGGATACGAGCCGCGAGAGATGCGGCTGCTTGCGGAGTGGATCGCCCGCCGGCCCGAGGGTGAGCGGATCATAACAAGGGTTCGACTCGGGAAAATTCATCCCGAGCTAAACCTTGAAGGTCTCACGTCGAGCGATTTAAAAATGCTCGGCCTTTTCCGGCGTTGGGCCGATGCTCTAATCATCGGGCCGAGGACCAAGACCATCGTTGAAGCAAAGATCGTGAGCCACCCTGTAGCGATAACACAACTTGCGCTCTATGCCAAGCTGATCGACGAGACGCCAGAGCTGGAAGAGTTTCGGCACCTAGAGACTCGAAAGCTACTGCTTTGCGCGGTTGAAGATCCCGCGCTCACGTCGATCGCCCGAGAACAAGGCGTCGAAGTGTCGGTTTATAC
>CAYUJE010000637.1:0-1740 GCA_964444865.1 uncultured Pirellulaceae bacterium
CGTAGTCGAGCCCCCAGGGGTTGCTGGTCCCTTCGGCGAAGACCTCGAACTCGTGGCGGACGGGGTGGTAGCGCCAGATGCCGGCGTTGATTTTCGTCCGCTTGGCCTTTTCCGTGCCGGGCTTGCCGACGGCCGAGTGCGTGAAGACGCCGTGGCAGCCGTAGAGCCAGCCGTCGGGGCCCCAGATGAAGCTGTTGAGCGTTTCGTGGGTGTCCTCGTAACCCCAGCCGTCGAGGAGGACGGTCGTGCCGGCAGGGACGTCCTTGGGGAAGGTGACTTCGGGCATTGGTGGTTCTGCCTTCATCGGCGGGCCGTCGGGCACGTCGTCGCCGTTCTTGTCCGGGATGAAGAGGAGATACGGAGCGGCTCCGACCCAAACGCCGCCGAAGCCGACTTCCAGGCCGCTGACGAGGTTGAGCCCTTCGATGAAGACGGTCCGTTTGTCGAGCTTGCCGTCGAGGTCGGTGTCTTCCAGGATGATGATGCGGTCCTTGCCTTCCCCTTCTTTCGCTCGTCCCGGATAGGTGAACGCTTCGGCAATCCAGATGCGGCCGCGGTCATCAATCGCCATCGCAATCGGCTGTTGTACGTCAGGCTCGGCGGCGGCGACCTGGACCTTGAAGCCGGGAGGGACGACCATTTCCTTGGCCGCTTCTTCGGCGGAGAGGCCGGCGTGGGGATAGAGGGATTCGGTGGCGGGGGTGTTGGGGTTGGTGACGGGAGCTTTGAACCGCGGCCGCTCCTTGTGCAGCCGGAAGTCGTCGAAATTGACGTGTCCCCAGCCGCCGGTGTTTTTGTCGACGATGCGGATGACGATTTTTTTGTTTTTCTGTTTGGTTAAGTCGACAATTACCGGGCGAAGGTTTTCCTGGTCCTGGCCGGACTTGGTGAAGAAGACTTTGTTGTCATCGGCTGTGACGAGTTCGCCGCGGGTTTCCTTGCTCTGGCCGCCACCGATAAGGAAACTGCCGAAGGGGTGGGTTACCTCAAACGGGACGGAGGAAAGCACCCCGGTCGGCGGATCTTGCAAAAACTCGTATCCGCCAATCCAATACTGCCCCGTGTGCTCGGCCTTCTTCCCCTCGCCAAACGTGCGGGTCTGGCTGATCTCCCCCTTCACCGGCTGCTTGTCCCAGGCTTTCCCATCCGCCTTCCAGTCCTTGAGCGTCCCATCCTCAAAGTTGAGGTTCAGGGGCTTGCCGTCCGCCCCGGCGGGAATGATGCCGGGATCGCCGAGAGGCTCGTTGAGGGGGTTGGATTTGGGCGCGGGAGCAGGAGCTTTCGTCTCTTGTGCCGATGCAGAGAGAGAGACGGAGAGAAGGAGAGACAGAGAGAGGGAGAGAGTGAACTTCACGGAGGAACCCTTGCGAAGGTGGGGTAGGCTTCCAGCCTGCCGAGAATTTGGAACGCCTTAGAGACCTGCCATTGTGGCGCAGTTTGCGGGTAAGTCAATTCGGCGAGGGGCAAAGAGGATCGGCAGAATAATGGAGGGCAGAATAATAGGGCGAAAGGATTTTCTGGTTTCAAGTCTTCATTATTCTGCCCTCCATTATTCTGCCACTCTCTTGCGACCTATCTGAAGTCCCGTGATTTGGTCCGCAGGTCGCCGATCTTTGCCGACAGGTCTTCGATCCGACTGACGAGGACGTGAATGACTTTTTCGCGGCGTTCGAGGCGGCCGTGGGCGAGCCAGGCGGCGCTTTTGCGGGCGACGGTGTAGAACTGCTCCCAGATTTGCTG
>CAYUJE010000638.1:0-1730 GCA_964444865.1 uncultured Pirellulaceae bacterium
GGGGCATCTCTCCCAGCAGGCATATGCCGCACAAATCCTGGTCGGCCGCCACGCCCAGCACGATGCCGTTAAGCCCACTGACCTGTCCTCCCTTGAGAAGTTCAAGGTCCTGTTGCTTGAGTTCCGCCAGTGATTCCTTCTTCGTTGCTGCCGCAAAGACGCGTGAGGCATGTTCGGGGTGCAAATCCGTTGCCATGGCCGCAAACGTGAAAATCCGCTCGACACCCAACTGCTTTGCCAACTCGATGAGCTTCTGGCAGAAAGCATGTTTTCCCAATGGCGGCTGCGCCTCCCCGATAAACACCACAATATCCCGTTTTCCCTACGGATCCTTCCACAAGAACAGCCTGCTGCGAGGTAACTGGCCAGGCCGGATGATGCCGTTCTTCACCTCGACATGGTCCGTATCGAACAGCTCGCGCGGAGAAAACTCCGCCAGAGTATGCATGCCGAGCTTGGACATGAGATAGAAACCGGCACTGATCGCGACGTGCCCCATTCCCGGCCAGACGGCAACCATCCACGGATTCACCAGCTTGATTTCATCCACGGCTTAGGATTCTCCACGCAGGAAAGGGCCAAAGCTGAATTATTGGCCAATGCTCTCGATGCGTCTACTTGGTTCCTGCCGGATTGTTGGGACCAGTTTCGCGAATCAGGTCGAAATCACCGCGGAATTCCTCTTTGTGCTTGATCAGAAACTTCTGCACATCCTCGGTCTTGGCGGTAATCATCTTGCGACCGCCAAATGTTGCCGTGGCAATTTCGTCGCCGTGCTCGCCGAGGTATTTGTCCAGCCAACTGTAATCGATAGCGGTCAGTTTCAGCTCGGTCCCCGTTTCGCGGACACGATAAATCGTGTGGATGGGAATCATGTGAAATTTGTAAAAACCGTTGGCGGCTTCGTTAGTCTCTTCAGGAAACAGATCCAGAAACAGATTCCCCTCGATATTCGCCAGGTGAGCAATGAATCGTCCTTGGCGGCCTTCTTCGTCCTGGTAAGAAAGCGTGTACGATTTGTCGTCTCGCTTTGCAAAATCCCACTTGGCTTTGGATTTCGGCTGAGACCAAACCCCCACGAAGTGAGACCTGAAAACCAGGTTCTCGTCCTTGTACGCCGGGTTGAGCGAAGGAATGCAGCCGACAAAGGCGGCCAAGAGAATAGTACCGCACGCTAATGAGTTCTTGTTCATGATCGTTCTCCAAAAGGAAGAGTTTTCCTAACAAGCAGGGCAAACGCCATGCCTTGCAGGGGAATGTGCCGAATCACGAGGATTGTTCCCCGCTCCGTTCTGCCGCGCGCGCGTCGGGTGCGAAGCAGTGTGTCCCATTCGCGCGCCGGCGATGCCAGTCCGCCCAAGGAACGGCCCATTTCCGCCTGCCCAGTCGTGGCACGTGACTTGCAATTTGAGTTGTCGTGATGTTGTTTCCCCTCGTCAGATTCATAAAGGAGTTGGTTATGGCTAGCAATCTCACCACCCGCCCGGTTCGCAACCAGGTTTCTTCGCTCGTTCGCGATCCGCTGGGAATCTTTCGTGATGAAATGAATGATCTTGTCTCGCGCATGTGGAGCGGCACTCAAGACGGCTGGCTCTCTGGGACTTTTGCCCCCTCGGTGGACGTAACCGAATTGGATAACGCGATTGAGGTCCGGATGGATATTCCCGGAATGGAAGCCAAGGATATCGACGTGCAAGTTCACGGCAACCTGGTGACGGTCAGCGGCGAGC
>CAYUJE010000639.1:0-1729 GCA_964444865.1 uncultured Pirellulaceae bacterium
CTGGATGCCCTTCATGCCAGTGATGCAATTGCGTGTGGGGGACTGGAAGGGCGGTGAAGGGGTCAAGTTTCTGGAATCGCGTTCGCCCCTGAACCTGGTGGACAAGATCAAAAAGCCGCTGCTCATCGGCCAGGGTGCCAACGACCCCCGCGTGAAGAAAGCCGAGGCGGATCAGATCGCCAAGGCGATGTCCGACAAGAAGATTCCGGTCACCTACGTCCTGTTCCACGACGAAGGTCACGGCTTTGCCCGGCCGGAAAACCGCTTCGCTTTCTATGCCGTCACTGAGGCGTTCCTGGCGGAGAACCTTGGCGGACGCTATCAGCCGATTGGCGATGCTTTCACTGGAGCGGATTTCTCGGTTCCCACGGGTGACGACGGAGTGCCGGGGGTGAAGGAGACGCTGAAGTCTTACAAGCCAAAGGTGAAAGAGCCGGCCAAAGAGGAATAGGCACACCATCATGCATCGTTACCGGGAGATTGAGGTCGCCGGTTTGCCGCGAGAGATGGGGCGGCAGATCGGCGAAGCGGCCAAGGAGGAGATTCGCACGTTTTGCGAAGTCGCCCTGTCTTTGGTTGGAAAAACCGTGCGCATCTCGCACGCAACCGCCGACGGAATTGTGGCGAAAGCATTTCAATACGCCGAGCAGTATTCTGCCGACATGGTGGATGAATTGAGGGGAATTGCAGAAGGGGCGGGGGTGACCGCACAGGATGTCATGCTCCTCCAGGTTCGCAATCAATTGCAACCGGATGCCGATGCGGGATGCACTTCGCTGGCCTTGAATGCCGGTCTGCACGGCAGAAGTGGGATTGTCGCTCAGAACTGGGACAACGATCCAGACCTGCAGCCGTTTACGGTCGTGCTGACTCGCCGCCCCGCCGGGAAGCCGGCCGTGATGACCGTGACCCAGGCCGGTTTGATCGCCTACATCGGTCTTAATGAGGCGGGCCTGGGAGTCTGCCTCAATACGCTGCCGGCACCCGCTCGAACCGTTGGCGTGCCACACTACTTTACGGTACGCGGCATCTACGAAGCTGATTCTCTGGAGGGTGCCGTGCAGGCAGTGCGGAGAGCGGAGCGAGCCATCCCCGCCAACATCATGCTATCGACCCCCCAAGGGGGAGCGGATCTGGAAGTGACTTTGGACAACGTTCATGTCCTTCAAGACAATGCGTCCGGGGGAGTCTCGCATACCAATCATTGCCGTCATCCGGAATTGCTCCCCATCAACCAGCAGTTCCCCGAACTCATCCAGTCGCACGAGCGCCAGCAGCGGGTCGACCAGTTGCTGGACTTGCCGCAAAGCAGTCCGGATGTGGAGGCAGTCAAAAACCTGCTGCGGGATCATGAGGGACATCCGCGTTCGATCTGTCGTCACGCCAACAACGATCCCAAGACCGGTTTCTGGGAGACGGTGTTCTCCGTCATCATCGAACCGCAAGCGCGGCGGATGCACGTTAGTCGTGGAACGCCGTGTGAGCATCCCTACGAGGTATACACTTTGCGATAAAGCCGCTGGAGCCAGCAACGTCACTCCTTCTTGGCTCGTTTGGAGGCCAAAAAGCCGACGAGATCGTAAAACTCCTCGGGTGTGACGATTTCATGGACGTTGGACGGCATCAGGGAGAGGCCCGTCTTCTGCTGCTTCTCGATGCTGGCTTTGGGGAGGGTGAATTCTTTTCCTTTGTTGTCGACCAGAATCAGCGTTGCTCCCTCTTCGCGGCG
>CAYUJE010000640.1:0-1721 GCA_964444865.1 uncultured Pirellulaceae bacterium
GCTACGTTAATACGCACCTGTCCACCAGGTGTGCGTGTCTTACACTTATAAATCAACACTTGTGCCTCGTCAATTGTAATCTCGAACTCCTTCACCAATTCGTTAAGCAGTTTGGTCATATCCAACTTACTTGGGTTCTCCATTGTAGTGTATGCTACACTACCAATGCGGCTATTGTGTGCTACGCCATTCTGTCCAGGTGGAATGCTGCTAAGCTTACATAGCTTAGTAAGCTGCGCGCGTGCCGCTTCGTATCGAACCTTAACAGTGTCTTGTAGCTGCTTAGCAATAGAGAACTCTACAAGTGCAGCATCGACTACATCGTTAGGTTGTTCAGGATACTTATGTCCGTTAGTCTTGCCTATCTTATTGATCGCTTCAATAAGCTTTAGCTTATATGCAGAAGCATTGAACATGTGTTACCTCACTTAGCTACTTGCCATAGTGCATGGCGTTTTGGTTTGCTATTCATGCGCGTATCAATAATGTATCCATTACGTTGTAGCCAACGTATATGTGCTTGTATCTTATCACGTCGCCTCATGTCATCAATAGCTACTCCAAGTCGAGTAGCTATTTGTCGTGTAGTTAGTGGCGCTGTTTCGAGCAAGTCAAGGATACGAATATGCAATGCATCACGATCTTGTGAAGACATCTTCGTAGGTGCTAAGATGGTATCTCGCTTGCTTTGTGCCGAATACACTACAGGTTTGTACTCCTTGCTAACAAATGAATTGACAGGTGGTGTGTTACGAAATGCTTGTTCTGTAATATCATTTACACTAGGTGCAGTAACTTCCACACGTTTAATTTCACATTGCGTAGTCTCAGCTACTTTATTCTGTCGTTCGTCACGTAGTCGAAGCAACAAGATAAGCATACCGTATACTTCTTGTTCATCATGTGGTCCATGATCAGCAAGTTCATTAGCAATGAGTTTGCATAGATCAAGTTCATCAATGTGTCCCATTAGAAAGGCGCCTTGTCACTGCTTGGGCCTGCAATCAGTGTGCGAAGATTGCCTGCACTACGTTGCATGTAATACTTCTGCTTAAATTGCTCAACAGCTACGGATAGTTCTGCCGCATTAGCAGTAATACGATGCTTAGTAGAGTAAGTTTCTACTTCCCATCCTCCGCCATCAGCATTGTTATAAGTGATAGTAATCGTAGCGTACGAACGAGCTTCTTGCTCACAGATCAGTTCTTCCAGTTCTTTAGCAATCGCATTGCAACGCTCACGCAGCTCGTGTTCAAACACGAGTGCTTCGTCAAACATGATCGACATTGTTAGGTTCCTTTCGAGTTTTCGATTTCGTCAATAATCAACTCACGTAGTAAGCCTTCGAGCGTAGCCTTTGGTTCGGTTATTACTTGGTATGTAGACACCTGGATGCCTACTTTGTGTAGGCAAGAAGTACACCATAGTTGTGGTTTAAGCATACGTATTGGTGAGTGGTGCGTAGATTTAGGCAAGATAGCGATACCAATAGTACTTACATCATTTATATCATACTTCACGTGTTCACATTTATCACATCGGTATTCAATGCCCATCTTGTGTTACCTCATGTATCTCCAAGTTGATTACGTCATACCCATCAGTAGTCTCTTGCACAAACTCAGCATTGCCTACGTCATGTAAGTATACATACGCCTGTGTCTGTGTATCAGGTGAACTATTATTCACCCATACAATCCAACCATCTGCCATACGACGTA
>CAYUJE010000641.1:0-1715 GCA_964444865.1 uncultured Pirellulaceae bacterium
TCCCCGAACCCGCCAGCATCGCCGCCTGGTGCGGCATCGCCATCGCCCTTGGCCTCGCCGCCCGACGCATTCGGCAACGAACGCGAAGCGCAAGCTGTCCTGCTTCAGGTGAAACTGGAATTTTCCGCCGGTTGGGTTAGCCTAACCTAATCGGAGGTATTTTCCATGAACGAGTCGAAGAAGCGTCGTTCTTTTAGTGCTGAGCAGAAAGCCGACGTGGTGCGGCGGCATCTGGTTGGCAAGACGCCGGCGTCGGACCTGGCGGATGAATTGGGCGTGCAGCCCAGTCAGATCCACCTGTGGGTCAAGCAGGTGCTGGATCAGGCCGAGAAGGTCTTTGAGCGATCCGGCGCCCGGTCTCGGGGCAGCGACGCCAAGGACCGCCGCGTCGAGCAGCTCGAGGCCAAGCTGGCCAACAAGAATGAAGTCATCGCGGAACTGATGGAGGAGAACGTCCGCGCAAAAAAAGCCAATGGGGAACTCTGAAAGGACGCTGGGTTCCCCCCGATACTCGGGATCAAATCGTCGACTACGTGCGGCGGTGGACCGGCCGCACCGAACTGCCGGCCAAGCGCCTGCTGGGCTGGCTGGAACTTTCCTCCAGCAAGTTCCACCAGTGGAAGGAGCGGTACGGAACGCCGCTGGCTCACAACGGCCATGTGCCGCGAGACGGTTGGCTGGAGGGCTGGGAGAAGCAAGCCATTCTCGATTACCAGCAGCGGCATCCCGCCGAGGGCTACCGCAGCCTGGCCTTCATGATGCTCGATGACGACGTGACGGCGGTCAGCCCGTCGAGCGTCTATCGCGTGCTCAAGCAGGCGGGGCGGCTGGATCGCAAATGGCTGAAACCATCCAAGAAAGGGACCGGCTTCGTGCAGCCGCTTGCGCCCCATGAACACTGGCATATTGATATTTCCTATATCAACATCGCCGGCACGTTCTACTTTCTTTGCTCGCTGTTGGACGGCGCCAGCCGGTATATCGTGCATTGGGAACTGCGGGAGACGATGAAAGAATGGGAAGTGGAAACCATCGTGCAACGCGGCTTGGAGAAATTCCCTGGCGAGAAGCCGCGGATCATCAGCGATAACGGTCCGCAGTTCATCTCGAGGGACTTCAAAACATTCATCCGCCTGATGGGCATGAGCCACGTCCGGACCAGCCCGTACTACCCGCAAAGCAACGGCAAGCTGGAACGCTGGCACGGCAGCTTGAAACGGGAGTGCATTCGACCGGGTTGTCCGGAGTCGCTGCTTGAAGCGCGGCGGCTCGTGGCCCGCTACGTCGACCATTACAACCATGTGCGGTTGCACTCGGCGATCGGCTACCTCGCGCCGGCCGACAAACTCAATGGCTTGGCCGATGTGATCTTTGCTGAGCGGGATCGCAAGCTGGAGGAGGCTCGCGGGCGACGCCTGGCGGCCAATCGCCTCCAGCAGGAGGTTGCTTGATGCACAGCGATGCCCTACAAACGACATTGGCCTGGGCGGAGGATAGGGCTCTGCTGAGGAGCAACCCGAGCGCCGACCCAGGGGCCAAGACCGAAGGACTCGCAGCCCGTATCACAGCGGGCTGCGTCCTTCCTCTCCCCCTTCGGGATTGGCGCCACAGCGATAAACCTTCGCGGCACGATGCCGCGACCCGTATGGCACGACGCCCTCACCCACTCGCTAACAACAACCGACAAGAATTCCAATTCCCGGTGAACCAGGACA
>CAYUJE010000642.1:0-1715 GCA_964444865.1 uncultured Pirellulaceae bacterium
TTTGAAATACAAAGGCCCCTTTCTTTGCAAGGGGCCTTTTTTGTTTTCACGCAGCCTCTCGGCTTGATCCCGAAGTCGTGAAGTCTCCGTAGTGTTGGCTTTAGCCGACGCGCGTTTGGCCTTCTGAGACTCACGGGAAGCAGTGAATTCCTCGTAGCGTTGGCTTTAGCCGACGCGAGTCCGTCCCCGTTGGGCGAACTCACTAATTACGTGCTTAGGCGAGCGGCAGGTGAGAACGAGCTGACTTGATCACTCTCCGTCTGGCTTGCCCCAATACCGTTCAATTAGCCATAAGTATTGACTCTCTAAAGGTTTTCGTGAGGGGTGAGCGTTTGCGGTGGTGCGGGCGTTTCTTAGGCCATTTCGCGATCTTTCGCTTGATCACCCGAGGGTTGATCCGGTTCCGGCGCTCGGGAAGTTGCTCTTGGCTCATTTCCCACACCACCGCCTCATACCACGTTGTCAGGGTCTGGGGACTGGCTGCGTCGCACTCGGGCAGACGCGTCTGCAGGATCTGGAAGCACCCCTTGAACGACAACCGGTCCACATCTATCGCCACCGATTGGGCCGCGTCCAACATCATCTTGCGAGTCACAAAATGCGCTAGCGACAGCGCGTAGAGCTCCTGCTTCACTCCCTCCGGAGTTTCGCTCCGCAAATGCGCTGACTTCTCAGCTCGACGTGGGTCTTGGTGAGTCTTTTGCTCATCAAAGACTAACTCTTCTTCCCAGCGCTCATGATATAATACGATTAGCTCTTCGGCGGGGTATAATTCGGCATCCAGCAGCGTGGTCAACAAGCGATGCGTTTCGCCGTGACCGGTTCGTTGAGGATCATCCAATTGATACTCTATAACACGCACCACAATGCCGTTTTTGTCGCGGTCTCGCCAGTAGCTGGATGGATAGATTTTCGCCAGATACGAGTTGTCCGACAGACGCTCAATGGGGCGCAGAACGAACTGCATTTTGCACCTGACCAGCAACTCCACTTTCTGTTCCACCAGCGATTTCCAGTCGGAAAATGCGAAGAATCCTCGATCTTCCAGGAGTAGCGCCTCTGTGGGCAGAGACTTCCATAAACGCCGCGCCAAGGTTTGTTCGCCGTCGTGATACCCACCGATTTCGAGAGCGACTTCAACGTGCGTCCCCAGTTCCACCAAACTGACTTTGCGAACCTGCGGGAATGCACCATCACCACGGCCTCCCGTGGGGCGACCGAAAGCTTTTTCATTGGCCTCACGATCAGGTACATCGAGCAGTGTCCCATCAATCGCCATAAGTCGCATATTCTTATAAAAGGCATAGGGCGTTGATGAAGTCCCCAGCGGGTGAACGACACGCTGATGTAGTACGCGCAAGGGCTCGACGCCCAGACGCTGGCGTGCTTCGCACAGACTCGATCGTCCGGGCGTTGTTTCATGTTTGTGCAGCCGACGCGAGGCTTTGAAAACTTGCCGAATCGGGCGATCGGTCAGAAGTCCCATCGCCAGTACAATCAACATCATGACTTCCGGAGTCAGCAGGCAGTTTCGCTGGGCGACTCGCCTGGTCTCCAGTAAAACGGCCTGAATGAGCGACAGCGGAATGACTTTCATCAACCCCGCAAGCCGGTCCAATACTAGGTCATCATCCCCTACGGGCAATGTCGAGCGTCCTTGCTCTTTCATCCCACGGTCTCCATTAGAACTACTTGGCTGTCACCAAGCGCAAGAT
>CAYUJE010000643.1:0-1704 GCA_964444865.1 uncultured Pirellulaceae bacterium
TTCTCAAGTTATCGCTCGTCACGTATCCCGCCCCCAATCAGGGCCCCGGTGCCTATCTGGTCGGTTCCGCGGCAGATTCTTTCACAACGATGAACGACAACAACGAAGTGATCTTCAGCGACCTGACCGTCGATTGGAAAACGCCGGACGGCGGGTGGCAGAATTCTCCCGACACCGAAATGCTGTGGCAGGACGACCAACTCCGCTGGACCGTGACGTTGCCGCCGGAAGAAGTCCCCTTCCGAAACGAACTTACGAATTTGAAACTTCTCAGAAGGCCCCACGACACTCCGACCGCCGGTTGGGAAGAAATCGCAACCCAGTCCTTCGAGCAGAATCCCAATAACCAAACCCAGCTTTACATCTACGCTAACCCGGTCGTAGGTGATTGGGACATCACCGTTCACGGATCCTTTGGTCTCGGAGTAAATGCTTGGTTGGCGGCACCAAAAAATCGAGCCGTAGATGCTATCGTGAGCACAGTTTGGAAGAAGGGACCGAATGATCCGGATCAGCGCCTCGGCTATTTCAGCAGTCCCTATTTAAACCCGGGGCCAGCTGTGGGACTCGAGTATTTTGGTCCAATCATCTTTCCTGAATATACCCTCCCCCCTGATCACGTCCAGGGCCAAAATGACCACTATATGGTCAATGTCGAGGTTACGCTAGCAATGGCTCCCAAGGGCTTTACTACGAATGTGATTGTGAAAGCATTTGATCCAGATCATTCATTTAACCCATCGAATCCAGCCGAGACCCTAAGCTTGGATCGCAACGATGAGTTTAGTTCATCGGGTAATCCTCCCCTTAGTACTTTGGTACGAAAGCCAAACGACAATCGACCGGTCAACATCGGAGGAGACTTTGCCGTTGACGCGATTCCATTTTCAAACACAGAAACTGTTAAGTCCGAAGAATTCCGTATCTGGGAAATTCAGCCGGGCAACAACTTTCGAGTCGTTGCCCTTGGGCGAAGAGAGAATTTGGCCCTTGTCGAGTTTGCTGCGGACGGAGTGACTCTACTCGAATTTGATTGTGGATGTCCGTTGAATCCAGGGAATGTGACCGATGTGCTGACCGTTTGGCGAACATTACATATCGAACCGGATTCCATGGGCGCACCGGATGCAACAGATATGGCGTTGCAGGCTCATTTTGCGGATCCAGCGAACGACGATCCTCATCCTGGGAATGTACCCGGCGCTCGCTTGGGTTTGTTAGCGGAAAAGTTCGCTCCGGCGAATGTGGCCGTAGTGGCAGACCTTGGCGAATATGACGTCACGGAGGACTTTACATTCCGGCTTAATTCCGATGAGGCGCGTGTTAACCAACCAAACGGAGCGGAATACGTTGCTGCCAAAGACGCGAGAGATGTCCAGAATGATAGACGTTTCTGGGTCGTCCAGGTTAACGGAGCATATGAACCTCATGAGGATTTCGACTATGATGACAACAGTGGAATTGTATATACTGGCGTCTCTTCATTTGGAAATGATCCAGTAGTGTTTATTTTCTTGGAGACAATTCGAGACTTTGCACTCAACGCTCCTCCCTTTCACTTGCCTCCCACTGGAGAACTGAGAAATCCCGTGGACATGACGGAAATGGAAAAACGCACCGTGGTCCATGAAGTCGGCCACACCTTTCTGGTTCGTCATGCGGCGGACCTGCAAGATTGGAGTAATCAGGGAATCATGAACGGTA
>CAYUJE010000644.1:0-1696 GCA_964444865.1 uncultured Pirellulaceae bacterium
TCCAGTGGCCCGCGGCGAAGTGATCTCCGGTCCCATGATGCACCGACCGCACGAAAGCCATTTTGTCCGCCAGCTTCGCGTGCCGCGGCAGCGAGTCGGAAAGAATGATCCCCGGCACATTCGTCTGCACAACTCCAAACGGACCGCGATACTCCGAAGGTGCATCGGGTTTCGGATCATACGATTCAAGCTGACTCGGCCCCCCATCCAGCCAAATCAAAATCACCGCCTTGTCATTCTTCTTCGCCTGCCCTTCCGCCCGCAGCCGATTCAGATCCCCCAGCGACAATCCCGCCAGCCCCAAAAAACCAGCCTTGATCGCCGTCCGCCGGGACAGCCCCTGGCAGTTGGGGAACGGTGTGCCACAGGAGATTTGAAGCATGGTTCGTGTCCTTTCAACTCTTTCGTAAGATGGCCTTCCCAGGCCATCCATTGCTGCTAGTCACTTGCCAGCTTATGCCGCCTAAGCCCACAAATCAATATCGGCTGATGATTCACTTAGCCTCGCATCTTAATACAATCGTGCCTTCATGATTCCCGGCATTCCGCTTGCGGACTCTGTGCGGTCTCCGCACAATGCATTGCACTTTCAAGCACTTCCTCTGGCTGAAGGGTCTGTGCCATGCAACGACCGATTTCCTTAGCGGCCTGTACTTTCTTGCTAGGCGTTGCATTGGCCGCGCAGGCCGAGCCGCCAAGTCCTGCCAAGGATTCTGAGACGCAGACCGCTCGCAAGTTGACGATTCACGGCAAAGCGCTTAACCAAGAAGGCAAGCCAGTGGCGGGGGCAAAGGTCCATCTCGTCGCTTCCAACCGCACCTACACTCGCGAAGCAATCTCCGAGACAACCGCGAATAATATGTATTCCGAGATGTGTCGCTACCTCTGGAAATCTACCGCACCCTCCAGAAGCGAGACGCAAAGTTGACGGAAGGAGCCTTTCAGGTTTTTGGATTGGCGGATGGTTATGGCATCACATGGACTCCTAAGCTTCGCTTCAGCGTGGAACCTCGCCCCCAGGAAAACAGCCAAAAGGATATGATCTACGCGGGTGAGGAAGGGCAGGCAGATATTGCTTTTGACCTGCCAGCGTGGCTATCGGGCCGTGCGACCAACGAACAGGGCCAACCTCTCGCCGGTGTGCGGGTTCAAGTCGGGCACTGCGACGACCTTCGGCGGCCAGGAGGATATGGCAGTTCGTCGTGCAGCTACGTCGGTCCGCAGGGAGACGAGGCTCAGACCGAACGTGGCAGGTTCGACGGTATTCGGCACGTTCCTGAGAAATACCGTCTGGCGGTTACGGATGAGCAAGGACGCTATCAATTCACGCAGCTCAGGCGGGATTCACAGTATCTGGTGCTACTCAATGCCGGGCCGGAATGTGACCCTGTGATGTTCACGGGCCTCACGTCCACCAAGGAACTTCGCGGCTGCCGGACGCTGGGCTATGAAGGGGAAGTCAACGAATCTTTCAAGACACCTTGGCAGTTTGCCGTGAAGATCGTTTCCGCAGATGGTCAGCCGCAGGCGAATGTGAAACTTCGCGCCCGCCGCGAGCGTACCATTCGCTCGGGAGGGGTTGCGACGACGAATTCCGCCGGGCAGGCCACACTGAGATTGTTGGCGGACAAGCATACGCTGTTCCTGGAACCTCCCTACGGTTCTCCCTTTGTCCTCACCGAACATGAAGTGACGG
>CAYUJE010000645.1:0-1670 GCA_964444865.1 uncultured Pirellulaceae bacterium
TCTACTTCCATTGCGGCGGTTTAAGCCTGTACCCATGAAAAACCCGGATGGTCCACTTCTTCACGATGTTTGCCCTGTTTTTTCCCGCAGTAACGGGCATCATGGCCGGGGCGAACATGTCGGGGGATCTGAAAGAGCCTGCCCGCTCCATTCCGAACGGAACCTTGTGGGCAGTGGCTGTCACGGGCGTCATCTATTTGCTGGAAGCATTCTGCCTGGGGAGTTCTCGGTCGCACGAAGAATTGATCGCGGATAATCTTATCGTCGAGAAAATCTCGGCGATTCCGGTACTTATCACGGCTGGCGTGCTGGCCGCCACACTGTCGTCCGCGCTCGGGTCGATGATGGGCGCGCCTCGTATTTTGCAAGCATTTGCGCGGGACAAAATCCTGCGGCCACTAAATTTATTTGCGGCCGGCAGCGGTGCCAGTAGTGAGCCCCGCCGGGCCACCATATTGACGTTCGCAATTTCCCAGGAGTGCATCTTGCTGGGTGACCTGAATTTGATCGCGCCGATTATCACCATGTTCTTCATGATCACTTACGGCACGCTCAATCTGGCAACCTTTTATGAAGGGATCACGAAGAATCCCAGTTACCGGCCGACCTTTCGGTACTGCCATTGGTCGTTGTCGCTGCTGGGAACGATTGCCTGTATTGGCGTGATGTTTTTGATTGATCCGATCTGGGCGGCGGTCGCCATGGTGCTGATGGCCGGGTTGTGGTGGTACATCAGTTACCAGGAAATATCATCCCGTTGGGGCGATATCCGCTGGGGGTTGCTCTTTGAGCGGACGCGGAACAATTTGCTAAAACTGGAAGCAGAACTGTTTCATCCCAAGAATTGGCGACCCATCCTGCTCGCTCTCACAGGGAGCGGTTGGACGCGGCCGCACTTGCCGGTGTTTGGACATTGGCTGACTTCGGGCCACGGCATTCTCACGCTGGCGCATGTGGTGCATGGCGAAGTGGAAGACCATGCCGAGCGCCAGGCCAGTTATGAAAAAGTGCTACGGCAATTTATCGAGCGAGAAGAACTGCAAGCCTTTCCGGCAGTCGTGGTTGCCGAGTTTCTCTCCAGCGGCATCGAAGGGCTCATCCAGTGCCATGGGCTGGGGGGGGTGCGGCCCAACACGGTGCTGCTCGGTTGGCCTGCCAGCTTCAGCAAAATGGCAGTCTTTGGCGCCAACTTGCGGCTGATAGCCCAGCTTAAAAGGAGCATTCTGGCAGCCCGATTCCTGGCGATACGCGAGAGTGATAGCGAATCGGGCAATGCCGGCCCGCCCCCCGATCCTTGGGATGTCCCGGAAGGGACCATCGACGTTTGGTGGCGGGGAAAGCAGAACGGTCCGCTGATGCTCTTGCTAGCGCACCTGCTGCATCAGAACACGGAGTGGCGCAATAATCCCATTCGCATTTTGCGTCTGGTATCCAATAGCGCCGCCCAAGGCGAAGTCCTCACCCATTTGCAGGAACTGCTGACCTCGTCCAGAATCGATGCTCAGCCGGTGGTCGTTGTGGGTGACGAAGCGGGGGAGACTATCCGCCGGAACTCGGAAAATGCGGCAATTGTGATGCTGGGATTTGAGCCCCCCGAGGAAGGCCAAGAAATCAAGGTTGTCAGCAATCTGGAGCAACTTGCCGGCGATCTGCCGCGGGTCTTGTTTGTC
>CAYUJE010000646.1:0-1669 GCA_964444865.1 uncultured Pirellulaceae bacterium
ACGACAACTCGCTGGCCAAGGCCCTCATCGCCCTTGGGCATGACGTGCAACTGGTCCCCCTCTATACGCCGATTCGGACTGACGGCCAGGACATGAGTGAGGGGCAGATTTTTTTCGGTGGCATCAATATGTATTTGCAGCAGAAGATTCCCCTCTTCCGCTGGCTGCCGCGGTGGATGGACCGGGCTTTGGATCTGCCCTGGCTGGTCCGCTGGGCGACCAGCTTCGGCTCCATGACCCAGGCCAAGGATCTGGGTGCCCTCGCCGTCTCTGTCCTCCGCGGGCGGGAAGGCTTTCAGCGCAAGGAAGTCGAGCGGCTGGTGGAATGGCTCGCGGGCAGCGGTCAGCCGGATGTGATTCACCTGAGCAACATCCTCACCGCCGGCTGCGTCCCGTTGCTGAAAGAACGGATGACGGCGCAGGTCATCGTCACGCTGCAAGGAGACGACATTTTTCTCCGCGACCTCCCCGAGCCGTATCAGCAGCAGGCTCTGGCCGAGATCCGCAAGCTCGTGCCGCATGTGGCCGCATTCGTGGCAAATTCGAAATTCTATGCCGACTTCATGGCGGAATACCTCGGCATCCCGCGAGAGAAATTTCACATTGTGCCGCTAGGGGTGGAAGTGGCCCAGTTCGCGCGTGGGGTAGGCTTCCAGCCTGCCCAGGAGGAAAGGGGTCAGGAGTCAGGGGTCAGGGGTCAGAGGGAACCGACGGTCGGCTACCTCGCCCGCCTCGCCCCGGAAAAGGGCCTCCACATTCTCGCCGACGCTTTCACTCTCCTTCGCCAAATCCCCGGCATGGAAAACGCCCGGCTGCGAATTGCCGGCTGGCTCGGGGCGCAGCACCGCGAGTATGCGGAGAAGGCATTCGCCAGGTTGCGAGCAGCCGGCCTGGAGGATGCCTTCACCTATGTCGGCGAAGTCGACCGCAAGGGGAAGCTGGCGTTCCTCCAATCCATCGACGTCCTCGCCGTCCCCACCACCTACAAAGAACCCAAGGGCATCTTCGTCCTCGAAGCCCTCGCCAGCGGCGTCCCCGTTCTGATGCCGGAGCACGGCAGTTTTCCCGAAACCCTAGCCGAACTCGGCGGCGGACTCCTCCACCGGCCCGAAGACGCAGCGCACCTGGCAGAGCGGCTCCACGAAATGCTCACCAATCCCGACCTCCGCCAGCAACTGGCCCTCGCCGGCCAGACTGCCGCCACTTCCCGCCGCGATATTCGGCATGCGGCCGAGGCCACGGTGGTGGTGTATCGGGGAGCGGTAGGCGGTAGGCGGTAGGCAGTAGGCAGTAGGCAGTAGGCAGAAAAAACTTGTCTTCAGTACTCCGTACTCAGTACTGGGTACTCCGCATCCCTGTGAGTTATCATACAACCTACCAATTCGTCATTCGAAATTCGCCATTCGTCATTCCCCCCACCAAGCCATGACCTCCCCATTCCCATCCGTGACCATCCGTGTTTCATCCGTGGCTCTCTTCCTCATCTGCCTTCCTCTGGCAGCCGACGAACCGCCCTTCCCCAAGCCCGCCAACTCCCAAGAAGAAACCATCAAGCCCCTCACCCCGGAAGAAGCCCTCAAGGCCCTCCAGCTTCCTCCCGGCTTCAAGGCGACCCTCTTTGCCGCGGAGCCGGCGGTGCAGCAGCCGATTGCCATGGCGTGGGATGAGC
>CAYUJE010000647.1:0-1668 GCA_964444865.1 uncultured Pirellulaceae bacterium
CGGTTCTGGGTGGAGCAGTACGCCTACCTGCTTCGCAAGCTCGATTCCATGCAGGAAGGGAACGGCACCGTGCTCGATAACTGCTGCATCATGCTCGCCAACGAGCAATGGACCGCCCACAACGCCCCCAAGGTCCCCCTGCTCGTCGCCGGCGGCCTGGGCGGCACCCTCAAAACCGGCCGCAGTCTCGATTACGAGAACAGCAAGCAGCGGAAGCTTTCCGCCCTGCTGCTAAGTGTCATGGACCGCATGGGCGTCACCCTCCCCCGCTTCGGCGACGCCACCGAGCCCCTCTCGATCTGAGCGAAACCGCCCCGGATATAGTTGTCACCGATTGCGCTCACTTAATGCCGCAGGGTGAAGAATCTCAGGCGGTGCTTCCAGCGAGGATTCTCGCGGTCAGCCACCCCTCGTTTTACTTCGTGAACTGCCGGTACCCGCCGGCTGCCCCTCCCAGTCCGGAAGGTCCGATCCCTGCAACCTTGGTCCCCCGCCGATGCCCAGCTCCTGGAAGCGGTCAGCCGGCCGGAATTTCTCCTTAACGGCTTTCGCAACAAGGACTTCCGCCCCATTCTCTATAGCAAAAAAAGAGACTTCCTACGAGGATAAACGCCGCCAATCGGCCAAGGTCAGCCGCCAACTGCGCATGTTGCGTGCCCATGGACTGAACCTCAAAGTCGTCCACACCCACCGCTACCAACTCTCCGCCCGCAGCCGCACAATCCTTGCCGCGATCCAAGCCGCCCGCCAAATCACCCCCCGAACAACTCGCCATAATCGCCGCCTAATCCAAACCACGAAATCATCGCGGCCCAACACGACGCTCCAGGTTATTAATAAATATTATAATATGATTACCTTATGTCCGAATAGACTTTTTTGTACACATATCCAAGTGAGCGTCAAGACCCTTGGCAAAAGAGTATTCGGGAATCTTTGGAGTTCGCAGCAAAATGTCCGCTGCCCGCAGAGGAGTTGCGTGCGAACAGCGTCAACCGGCCTGCCGAAAAAGCCGTTTGTAGGCCATAATAACGAACTGTACTTGATGATCTCTCCCCAGCCTGCCATTCCTCCGCCCGCCCCAATCCTTTTCCGCCGCTCGCTTCATGCCCCTCGTCAGTGTCAAGGATTTGCGGATGGGCTATCGTGGGCCCCCTTTGCTCGATGGGGTTTCGTGCCAGATTGAGCCGGGACAGCGGATTGGCCTTTTGGGGCGAAATGGTTCGGGAAAGACGACCTTCATGCGGATTCTCTGCGGCCAGGTGCAGCCGGACGGAGGGCAAGTGACATTCGCCCCTAGCACGAACCTTTCGCTGCTGCCGCAGGATGTGCCGCGGGAGATGCCCGGGACGGTCAGCGAAGTGGTGGCAGCCGGAATGCCCCATCTGACTGGCGACCACGACACCGCCTGGCAAGCCGAACAGCGGGTGGAGCGGGTGCTGGACGAAATGGAATTGCCGCGAGATGCCGAGTGCCAGTCGCTGTCGTCGGGGATGAAACGCCGCGTCCTCATCGCCCAGGCAGTCGTCGCTGCTCCCGATCTGCTGCTCCTCGACGAGCCGACAAACCACCTGGACTTGGCGGCTATCGAATGGCTGGAGGGGTTTCTCGCTCGCTGGGGGACGACGCTGATGTTCGTCACCCACGACCGGATGTTCCTTCGCAAGT
>CAYUJE010000648.1:0-1660 GCA_964444865.1 uncultured Pirellulaceae bacterium
TGTATAAGAATGACAAAAAGCTTCGAAGTTATAGCAGAGACAATGATGTAGAGTTCACAAATTTGTGAACTCTTGAGCAACATTTTGCGATTTTCCTAACATTTTTGAAAGTAGAGTTCACAAATTTGTGAACTCTTGTAAGGAGTGACAACAATTTATGGGCAAAAAAATTGAAACTGCGGTTGAGCAAGTAAAGCAGGAATTGCAACAAGATATAGACAACAAACTCATTAACTATCAGCAAGACAAAAATAAGATGCGTTTAGCTGAAATGTTTGGTGCAATTCGCGCAATTGAGGCTGTCAGAATCCAAGTCGGCAGCATACTTAATGCACAATTCATGCGTGGCTTGGAACAATTTCAAGAGAACAAGGGGCATGAAGAATATGGCTATACCCGCTTTGATGATTTTCTTGATGGTTATGATAATTCCCCTTTAACCAAACGCCAATACTATGACCGCCGTGAAGCATTAAACAAAGAAGGGGATGAACTCTTTGATGCTCTGAACGCTCTCAAGATTCCCATGTCTGCAAGAAAATTGTTGACGGATGGTTCAATTCAAATCGAAGGCGACGAAATAATCATAGGTGCAGAACGCGCTTCATTGAATGACAAGGTTTTCATCAAGCAAGCAATCAAAGCCCTCGCACAAGAACAGGTGAAGACAACCGCCAAAATTGAAAACCTTGAATTGAAACTCGAAAAAGGCGAAGAGGAAAACACCAAATTAAAACAAGAGATTGACCGTCTCAAACTTGGCTCACCAATTGACGAAGATAATTCAGCACACCCGCACTCAGTTGCATTTATGAATCTGACAGTTGCATTCAGGCAGTTATGCGATGAAGCTGCACAACTCTCTGAAGACGAAAAACACCAACTAGCCCCGCGCACATTTGAAACCATAGCAGCGCGAATGGACAAACTTTCAATTGCCTACAACCGCACAAGCGGGAAAACACGCAAAAAGAAAAATGATTTGCCGGAAGTTCTGCCCACAGTGAGTGACGACGAACTTGCGGATTTGATGGACTAATTTTCAAGAGGAGAAACAATTATGTCAGCAGTTCCAAACATAGATTTATCAAAAGGATTACGACCATTTCGACCAAAGCCGCAAACGGTCAACGACGAGTTGAATCAACTCGTTGCCGAAATGTGTCGCATATATGATTTGTCAGACAGCCAAGTGTACATAACAGCACAAGGTGACATTTGGTTTGATTACGAAGCTCTTTGCACTCTTGCAAACGCGCTTGGTGATTTCATTGACATATCAGTTGACCAAGAAGACATCAACACAGAGCATAATTATATCACTGCAAAGTGCATTGTCTTTTTCTCGAATGGCACGAGCCGTCGCGCATTCGACACGGTTTTCATCAACGATGTCAAACCTGATGGTACACAAGTTCAAGATATGCGTGAGGCAATTTCTCTAGTCCGCGCCCGCGCACTCCGAGCCGTTTTCCGCATGGCAGATTTTGACCCGGTGAAAAAACATCAACAGCTTGCAACAGGACAAACTGTCGAAGTAGGTCAAAAGCCAAAGAGCCAATGGGAAACGATGAACAATGAAGCACATCTGCACGGTGAAACTCTTGGGCTAATAAAGAAAATCTCCGGCTCAAATCAAAAGGACAAATCGCGTTGGTAT
>CAYUJE010000649.1:0-1648 GCA_964444865.1 uncultured Pirellulaceae bacterium
ACACGAGTTTCGGAGAAACTCGCCTCCACGGAATCGCCGCGGTCTTGCGCCGCTGGAACTTGTGCTCAGCCTGCCCATCCTGCTGTTCGTCATGGCGCTGATCATCGATTTCGGCCAGATGTCGGCCTGGAAGGTGCGCGGGGCGACGGTCGCCCGGCAGGCGGTCTGGCGGCAGCGGTTTCCACGATCCGGAAACTCCGATCCGCGTCCGGCAAGCTGGCCGGCGAATGCAACAATAGGGGTGGCCGGCGGGGGACGATTTCTTGACGATCCATTTCCCGATCATCCCGTCGTCCGCGGACCGATTCTCCCCGAGCCGAACTCCGGCGAAAGCCTGACGGTCAACACCGACCGGCTCGATTTCAACCAGGATCTCAAGAACGGGACATCCCGCATCGAGATGGCGTTGCCGTTTCTGCCGCGGTTGATGCGGGTCACGTTCGACCTGCGGCACCTGCTGCTCGACAGCCGCTGGCAGTTCGGCAACATGGGGATCCCCGACAACGCCTATCGCCGCATTCCGTATCTGTATCCGCAACTCGATCCGCGTGTGTACTTCAATCGCGTTCCCGAGGAACGGCAGGAGTACGTGGCCGCCCGGGACGCGATCCTCAACGCCCCGTTCAAGGCGGACCTCAATCCGCTCGACCGCGATGACGAGCTTGCCGGGTGGAACCGCGTCCAATGGGGGAACATCCCGCAGTTGTGGGACAGCATCGAGTTCCATCCGCGGATCAGCGGTTGCGGGTTCCAGGGAAGATACGGCGGGACGATCATGGTCTGCCGCGGCTGCCAGATGGACCCCGCCCGTGTCCGCCAGGATTACGTCACGCGCCGCGGCGCCCTCCTCGACCGCATCCGCGGCCCGCGCGGCGGAGGCCGCGGCGGCGTGCCGTCCAGCCTGGCTAACGCTTTCCTTGCCATGTATCAGGCTCAACTGACTCAACTCCAGCAGCAGTTGATGGTCTTGCAGCAGCAGCAGCCTCCCCCCCAACAGCAGATCCAGCAGATCCAGCAGCAGATGCAGCCGCTGCAGACGAAGATCGACCAGTTGAACCAATTCGTCGCGTCGCTGTTCTAGTCAGTGTAGGCCGGTTTCACCGAAACCGGCGAGCGGGTTCGCGTGTCCAAAATGACATCACCCTCGGAGGACGAAATTCCGGTACGGTCTGATTCCGCGACGGACTCTTTGCCGCGCGAACCGTGTCCGTCTCCTAACGGGTATTCTGCGCTCGCGCGGCGGATCAGCGGGCGGACGACCGATTTGATCGCGGTCGGGATCGTGCTCGTGGCCGGGTTGACGTTCGGGCGACAGGTGCTCGAGTGGTGGGGAACTGATGCGGCGGAGGTTCAGCCGACAATTGACGCGCGGCCCGTGACTTCCAATTGGGGCGAGGGAGGGACCCCGGTCTCGCTGGAGTTCGGCGATGCGCCGCTCACCCTCATGCGGCAAAGCGGCGAGGGGGATCATGCCGCCGCGATGGAGACGCTGGAGAAGAGTTGCCGCGCGCTGCTCGGCGCGGCGGTTACTCCCGCGCACGCCATCGACGCGGCCGAGAAGACGTTGTTGGAGCGGACGGCCAAATTGAAACCCGCGGCGGAAGTAGCAGGCGAATGGCAGCTTTACCGGATCGACGCCGAACTCACG
>CAYUJE010000650.1:0-1632 GCA_964444865.1 uncultured Pirellulaceae bacterium
GCCAACCGTCTCAGCGGCGATCCGCGCATGAACCGCGACGCATCGGTCGTGGCGAGCCGTGCTCCGAATCGACCAACCAGGCTTGCTCGCTTTCTGGCAAATAGGCCCGAACCGACAATGCCTTTCGCCCGCCAACTTCGACCCGATGAGGTCCCAGCATGTGGGCTGGATTGTCCAGCACGCCTTCAATCAACCCACTGATGCCCTGCAACGAAAGCTGAGTGTGCACACCGATCTCCGCGATGATAAAAGTTATAACCTCGTTGACCTATGGCGTCAGGCCGTCCGGGCCGCCGCACACAGGCTCGTCTACCTCAATTGTCTCGAAAATTTCCGGCTCTTCTGCGTGCCGACGATCCTCGCAGGGAGTACCCGAAGAGCTTTAGCGGCACGTTTGAAGGCTCAAACACCAGCTAAGACCGAGGATCTTGCCCCTCGCCCCTTCCACCACTGCATCCAACCGGCAGCCAATTGCCACCAGCCCGGATCGCGGAACCGCGCCCGACTGGCGGCGAGTTCCAGTGGCCTGCCGGATGATCTCGCCGCCGAATTGGAGGTTGACCTGGGACGAAAATGGGGGGCGGGAATAACACTGGCCGCCACCTCGGCCGGCAGTGCATCCTCTGTCTGAGCCTCTACCATTGGCCGCTTTACGGCGCTTTCCTCAGGACGCTCCACCGCCAGTGCCTGGCTGGATTCCAACAGCCGACAGTCGATTTCGTGGAAGTTCAAAGCACAATCGATCCGCTGCCAAAGGTCGGCATTGCGAATCGGTTTTTGAACCCCAAAATGTTCCCAACTGTAGTCAGCCTCTCTCCATTCGCTCAAGCCGTACCGAAGCCCACGCGATACATAGCGACTGGTGGTGACCAACGTCACCGCACTGGGTTGTTCAAGAGCTTCCAGCCCTCTCACCACGGCCAGCAACGAAAGGCGATCGCGCGGTACAGCCCGCTCGCTATCGGCAGCCTCGAGGCGCTCGGTCACATCAATGCGTTCAAGTACAAAATGCCAACGACCACCCGTCGGTAGGTTGTCAGCCGCTCCACGACTTGAGACGTGAGCATCGCAAAATAGTAAAAAATGGGGTTTGGCAAAGACCATGGCTGTTCCCTCGCGGTTCATCCACCGCGGGCGTGCAGTAAAACCCCATCCATGGCCACCGACCACCCTGTCTTGTCATGCTTAGATCACCCGCCACAGTCCTCGGACTTCTAATACCAGCCATTGTCTCTTGAAGCGTTGAGCGGTTGGCCGGTTGTTGGGCGTTCTCGGTGTCTAAGTTGACCAGCGAAGGCGACAGGGTGGACGTCCTGTTTCGCTGGTTTCGTACGCCTCTTATCGGAATCGCCCCTGCACCACTTCGCAAAAAGTGCTAGCAATGTCTCGCCAACCCCTACCAATTGCCCAATGCAACGACTTTGCCGAAGATGTCAACCATGTTCTCAGCAGTGGGTGCCACTGACGATTCTGGCTTGGGCCCGCGAAAGCCGACCCAAGACAGATTTGCCAGAAGGCAGATTTGCCAGTGTCCCTCGGCCGAAGGCTTGTAGCTGGCCATGCCCGCTCTACTCCACTGGTATCGGTCGATCGGTTGTTTCATTCAAAATGAACACTTCGATCGAAGAGCAC
>CAYUJE010000651.1:0-1629 GCA_964444865.1 uncultured Pirellulaceae bacterium
TTCTGGATCGCGGAAGCTACTGCGGGCTTATCGGATTCGGTCAATGTTTCGACCTCCTGTTTTGTTTTGGTAACATCGCGCCGAATGTCCGCTCGATGTTCCAGAAGGTCGTGAAACAGATCGCGGTCGGCGGCGAAGGCTGGATCGCTCCGCGGCCCTTTACCCATGGGGCCTTTACCTCTGCCCGGATGCGCCAGAACTGGCAAAGCAATGAGCATGCTTGAACCAATCAGCAAAGCCATCCGAAATCGTGGAATGTGCATGTCAGGATATCCTTTGAAAACGAGTTAGTGGATTGAAAGATAGGCGTAACCATCGAGCTGTTTGTTGGCGTTCACGGTCATAGCGGATACGGCCATGGTCACTTCGTCGGCAACATCGGCGGATGCAAACTTATTGCGGGCCACGGACTGGCCGCAAACAAAGACCTCCACGCCGCAGGCTTTCAACTCATGAATCAAAGCCAGATTGGGGTTCTTCGGCGCGGTGGTGTGTTTGGCGTAGGCCGCATCACCTAGCGCCGCCTTCGTGGCTCCGCCGTGCAACACCAACGCAAGCTTCACGTCCGCCGGCTTGAGACCGGCTTCGGCATTCAGGTTCAGATAGCGGGCCACCCCTTCGAGACCCTTGTTGACCTCATCGGGTTTGCTGTCGGCCGTGATGTCGAAAATGATCTTGGCCCCGCGACGAGGCGGCTCAGCCGCATCGGGCGTGCGGGCGATGCCGCCGTAACCGGCAACCTGCGGAAAGTGGAAGGTCGGACCGTCCGCGACGGCCCCATAGGCCGCCAAGGAGGCCAGTCCCGCGAAAAACAATGCCAATCCACGCATGATCGATCTCCTAGTGCCACAAGGTGCGAAAAATCACATACAGTGCGACGACGACGATCGCCGCGGAGAAAATCTTTTGCAGAACGGGCCCCGCCAGGCGCTGGGCGAGCCAGGTGCCGGCGAAGAGGCCGCCGATGCTTCCCACGGTGAAGACGGCGGCCGTTGTTAGCGAAAGGTCCTTCCCGGCCAGCAGATGACTCGCGGTCGCCGAGACGCTGATCAGCGTGATGACGAGCAGCGAAGTGCCGATGGCCCGCTGCATTCCCATGCCGCTGAACATCACGAGGGCCGGCACTATGATGAACCCGCCCCCCACGCCGAACAGCCCGGACAGCACACCGGCAGCTAGGCCAATGATCCCCAGTAGCAGGGCGCACTGCGAAGTGAGCCGCAGCTTTCCTTCGGGATCGCGCCGGCAGGTGGGACCCTGGTTGTCGTCGATGACCGGCAGCCGAGCGGCGGGGTCCGCGGCTTTGAGCCACATTCGCACCGCGATCACGAGCATCAGCAGCGCGAACAGGCCGAGCAGCACGGCTTCCGGAATGCGGCTGCCGAGCCAGGCTCCGGCCGGCGCACCGATCATTCCCGCCACGGCGAACAGCAACCCCGTGGGAAACTCCACCATCCCCCGCCGGGCCCGCTGTACAAAACCAACGAGCGACGTGCTGCCGACCGTAAGCAGCGAAACACCAACCGCCTCGCGAGCCGGCAC
The DNA here is from genome assembly GCA_964444865.1 of uncultured Pirellulaceae bacterium. Classification (GTDB taxonomy): domain Bacteria; phylum Planctomycetota; class Planctomycetia; order Pirellulales; family Pirellulaceae; genus SXOA01. Next base: position 1,543 of record CAYUJE010000651.1, read on the forward strand.
GCCCAAGCCATAGACCAGGAGCGGCACCGCGAAGATGGCACCTCCGCCCCCGGTGAGCCCGAGGGAAAATCCCACCAGGGCTCCTAA
>CAYUJE010000652.1:0-1621 GCA_964444865.1 uncultured Pirellulaceae bacterium
GTGGTGCAATGGCTGGCGATGGCCCTCTGGTTTTCCGCGTCCGCGGTGACCGGCGCGCTGAAGGAAGAGTGGTTTCTTTCCCCGACTAAAATCGCCTGGCTCACCATCAGCGTGCAACTTGGGTTCGTCATTGGTGCCCTGGCAAGCGCGATGCTGAATCTCAGTGACCGTATCAAGCCCACGATTCTTTTGGCGGTCTGTGCGTTGTGCGGAGCAGGTTTCAACCTCGTCATTCCGCTCTTCATTTCCAAGGAGCTCGGAACAACCGCTGGCGGTTTCGCACTCGTCATCGCTCTGCGCATGCTCACCGGTGTCATGCTCGCCGGTGTGTATCCCACCGGCATGAAACTCATGGCGACCTGGTTTGCCAGTGGACGAGGTTTGGCCATCGGCGTGCTGGTGGGAGCATTGACTCTGGGAAGTGCTTCACCGCAGCTCATCAATGCCTGGGCCCTGGGAACAGCGAACTGGCGGTGGGTGATGGGAATTGCTTCGGCCCTCGCGGCGATTTCTGCAGTTCTGGCAATTCTCTTCGCTCGCGTCGGACCGCACCTCGGATCGGCCGCCAAATTTGACTGGCAATATTTCGCTCGCATCTGGCAGGACCCAGCCGTCCGCCGCGCCAACTTCGGCTATCTCGGTCACATGTTCGAGCTCTATGCAATGTGGGCTTGGGCACCCAAGCTTCTCGCGAAAAGTTACGAAGTGGTCCATTGGTCGGAGCGCGACGCCGCTCTTGCCGGCTTTGGCACGATTGCCATTGGCGGACTTGGCTGCGTGCTGGCGGGTGCATGGGCCGATCGCGTGGGCCGGACCTGGACGACCATCGCCAGCCTGGTCGTTTCCGGCAGCTGCGCTCTCGTCGCCGGCCATCTTCTCGATCAGCCATTTCTCTTGACCATTGTCTGCTTGATTTGGGGATTCTCCGTGGTCGCGGACAGCGCCCAGTTCAGCACGGCCATTTCGGAACTTTGCGACCCGCGCTACGTCGGCACGGCCCTCACCATTCAAACCTGCGCCGGTTTTCTGCTGACGACGCTCACCATCTACGCGGTCCCGACCATCCAGGAACATTTCGGCTGGCCCGCAGCCATGTCGCTGCTTGCCCTCGGGCCCGTATTCGGCATCTGGCACATGGCCCGGCTTCGGTCGTTGCCGGCGGCGACCAAAATGGCGGGTGGACGCAAGTAGTAGTAGGATTGAAGCATGCCTTACTCCTCCACACTTCGCGGCGAGCGGTTCGCCTTCCCGGACCTGCGGGACCTCTTCGCCAAAGCGAATGAGGAGAAGTCCGGAGATCAACTCGCCGGCATCGCGGCAGAGAGCGAACGGCAGCGGGTGGCTGCGAAAATGGCACTCGCGGAGGTGACGCTGCGAGAGATTGTTGAACAGCCGCTCGTTGACCCTGCGGAAGACGACGTCAGCCGACTGATTTTGGAGCAACTTGATCAAGCGGCATTTGCAGAAGTAAGCCATCTGGCGCTCGGCGAGTTCCGCGACCGATTGCTAGCGGGAGAATACGCGGGCGAGTGGTTGCCAAAACTTCAGCGCGGCATCACGCCGGAAATCGCCGCTGGCCTGGCCAAGCTGATGAGCAACAAAGACCTCATCCTCGCCGCCA
>CAYUJE010000653.1:0-1615 GCA_964444865.1 uncultured Pirellulaceae bacterium
TCGGGGCTTGACCTTCCCGGTCTTTCAGTGCCCGTCGGACATCACCTTCCAAACCTTGCCGCACGGCTTCGGCTGGACCTCTTATGCGGGAAGCCAAGGTTGGGATCAGCATCGTCGCAAGTATGGCGATGCTCGTATTGCTGGCATGTTTCCTTTGATGGATCCGATGGGGCTTCAAGATGTGCGAGACGGCACTTCGAACACTGTTTTTGTCGGTGAAACCGGCTCCACCGGTTTTACCGGACCTGGCTCCCAGTGGAACACCCTCAACTGCCGGGCTCGCAATAACGGTACGGAAGCGGTTGTTCGGTCCCTGTTGGTCTCTCCCGCGGCCTGGGTCAACGACCATGCTTGGATCAATACGGGCGGGGGGCCAATCTTGCGTGCTGACGGAACATCGGGTCCCATTTGGGTCCCTCAGTGGACTTCCCCTTACATTATGAGGCCCACCTATTATTCCCACTATTCCATCGGCCGCGAGTGGCCGGGTGCCGGCAGCCGTCATCCCAACGGAGCCCAGTTCCTGCTGGTGGACGGGGCAGTGAAGTTTATTAACAAGAACATCAAGGTGGGCGATCCCGCCGGCGGCTTTGGCATCGGCGATCCCTGGGGTCGCGGTGGCAACATTTGGTCTGCGATCCATTATCCGATGGGGATCGAGAATAAATCGCCCACGAACGAAGCTTTCCAGTAACATTGAAAATCCCTCTTTACTCTAGGCAGGACTGATAGTCATGAAGAAGTTGTTCGGTTGCATGTCGTGTGTCGCCGCCGCCCTCACCATTGCCTTGGCAGGGTGCGGGGGCGGAGGTCAGGATCCGGGGAAGGCTCCTGCGGGACCAGCGCCGACCATGACCGACCCGAATTCATTCGGGGCCGGAGGTTTGTCGACCGGAGCCACGCCAGAAAACCCGAAAGCGGGTGAGGCGGGTGGCGCGACTGCAACGCCTGAAACGAAGTAAGTGAATTCAACTTGAGCTTGGGGAGACTTGTTCTCCCCAAGCTTTTTTCTTGGTCGCTTGGAAGGGAATTTTTCGCTCAACTCCAGCCTGGATTAATAGCTGGAATCCTTCGAAGCGGGGGGGCTGCACATCCTTTTTGGAAAGGCTCGGCGGCAGAATTCACCGTCTGTAGTTGTGAGCACGCAAGCGAGTTGCCAGTTTCCAAAAACTGCTGGGAATACGCATGGGGACGACGCCGGGCAGGAATCGCTGTTTCTGTCGTGAAAACACCTGCTAGAAAGCGCTAATCCGCGGATTCTGAACGAACTGCAGGAATTTTGCATCGAAAGGGCCAATTCGCTACAGTCATTTAGATAGAACTGAAGCAACATTGGTCGATTGTCGAAATCGCCCCAAAAAATTCAGGCTTTTCGCTGGTTTTTTTTGTTGAGCTAGATTACCCTAGCCCTTTGGTCGTGGCGATTAAAAAAAACTCCACTCACCCGTGGTTTGCTCACAGTCAGTTGCGTTTTCCTTATTTCTTCCATTCGAGAACAGAAGTGGTGGTCTAATGAGATTTCTTTTCGGAAAAAGACGCCGGGGGTTCACCCTGGTCGAGCTGCTGGTGGTCATTGCGATCATCGGCGTGCTGGTGGCTTTGTTGCTGCCAGCGA
>CAYUJE010000654.1:0-1614 GCA_964444865.1 uncultured Pirellulaceae bacterium
CACCACCATTATACCGCGTCCACGCTTTTTCATCAGCACATATCTTTTCAAATTCAGTCATCTTTTACGTTTTTATTTTCATTCCTTGCCCCCTTACTTTACCACCAATGGAAGGGATTAATTAACCGAAACAAGCGGCGATTCTATCTCTACAACTTTTTCAAATGAAATAGACTCAAAGCTGTTTGTTTCTGGGACGAAGTGTTGTGCAGGGTGGACACATTGTTCACGCCTCACCAATTTTTTATTACACCTCCCGCAATTCATAAGTGTTCCGGGGGCTGTTTCTTCTATACCAACACTGATAACCCATTTAGCACATTTACAAACACCCCGATAAATCCCTGTAACTATGTAGGTTTCATCTTCCGATGTTAGTTCAGAGCCAACTATACAAATAACCCGTTGCCCTACATAAAACGGCGGCAAGTTGCCAAAATCCACTTTCATACTATCTCAATGTTTTACTTGGTTATCGGGGTTTAGGGTGTTAAGCATCCTCTGTATCTATGATTTTTACACTGAATGTAGCCATCGGCAAAAAGTTTAATTGCAATTTCTTTTTCACCCTGGCTTTTACCACTGATATATCATCATCTTCATCACACACTACCCGTACCCCGTTTTCTGAATAAGACCCGTAAACCACATTTACGGTATGAATAACATTTGCCATACTCCTTGTTGTTTAGTTGTGAGGGGTTATTTAATGAAAATCCAAAATCTCGTTTCTTTTTGCCGCCAGTTCACAACCTTTGGCAAATTGCTCTGTATGGCTGTAAAGTGACCACGGGTCGTCGTCTTTTGGTATTGTTTCCAGTATCTCCCGCAAACGAGCGGCAAGTTTCCCGCAATCTTCCGGCGAAATATCCCCATCACAATCTGAATGTGATAAAAGAATGTTTACATGGTCACCGCTGAAAGGCTTTTCCCCGCCAAAGCCAGCCATTTCTTCAAGATTAAAACCGAGATGGGTGGCTAACTGTTTTCTGAAAGCATGGAAAGACCTGTAACTCCCATGCCATGCGTTGTGTGAAGTGTCTAATCCCATAATCCTTGTTGTTTTGTACCCCGGATAGAGGGGGTGGTTGGTTAAAAAGCGGCTCCCGTTCTGACCGGGTTCTCCCATCGGGCGTTTGGAAACACATCTACCTTGCCGCTATATTAAAACCAAGAAAGAACTTGTATTGCTTAATCGGGTGCAAGATATAAAGTGTTTCTGAATTGTGCAAATTTATTTTCAAATTTATTTTTGCCCGTACTTGTTTTTTCATTAATTTGCGTGTAAAATATATTATTTTACATGAAAAAAAGGAGTAGAAATCCACAAGTCCCAAGTGGTCATAAACTATATTCTGTTTGGGTTCAAATGAGGCAACGATGTTATAATGAAAAATGCCCGGAGTATAAAAATTACGGTGGGAGGGGGATTGCAGTATGTAAAAGGTGGGTTCGCAACTATTCGACTTTTTATAAGTGGGCTATTAAAAAGGGATATTCTGAAGGATTAAATATAGACAGAATTAATGTTAATGGGAATTACACACCAATAAATTGCCGGTTTGTAGATAATGCCACAAGCCTTAGAAATAAAAGAAATGTAATTAAGTATGA
>CAYUJE010000655.1:0-1606 GCA_964444865.1 uncultured Pirellulaceae bacterium
AATTCGATCGCCTGACTGGCCAGCTTTACTCGCTTGGCTTCCAGGAAGATCTGGCCAAGTCGTTCGTAGCTGGTTTGCGGATCGGCCAGCATTTTGGATTTCACGCGGGAATCCAGCTTGTACTTTTCGGGATAGACCATTGCGTCGAAAACGACTTCGAAACAATCTGCGGCTTTGTCCATCTGCCCGGTCGCTGCGTAGAGTGAGCCGAGATTTTTGTTAAGTCCCATGTACTCCACGGAATCTTTGGCGATCCTTGGAGACTTCAAGGCTTTTTCCAGGTGACGAATCGCTTCGGGCAACTTGCCAGAGATGGCCGCCTGGGCCGCCAGCATCTGCCAGAACTCGAACTCTTCTGGATCAATTTCAACAGCCTTTGCCGCCGACTGAATGGCCGATTCAGCGTCACCCATCTGGAATTCGAGTGGTATCAAATGGCGATAGACTTCAATCGCCCTGGGATCGAGCGACAGAGCTTTTCGGTACGCCTTAACAGCGGACTTGGGGTCGTCGGGACTGCGTTTTTCCAGCAGTCGACCAGCCATGAACCAGGCGACAGCTTCATTTCGAATCTGTTCTGCGGCGGTTACACCCTGCCTGGGTTGCAAGGGAAGGGCGGGGTCATCCAGATCCTGCAGCCGATAACCTTGCTTGAATCGCGAGGATGGTTCCTTGGAAGGTTCTGTCGCAGGCGGTGCCGCTTCCTGTGGATCTGCAAATACGTTCTGGCAGAAGCAGCAGGCTTGAACGATCATAAGCATCGCAGCGAAGCCGCCAGACATCGCGCGGCAGAATCGAGAGAACGACAACGAAGAGCCAACGCTCATGATCCGGTCTCCTGGCAGAATCGACATGCTGAACGACGCCCCTGATTTGCGGCCGACACTGTTTTGCCGACGCTGGTTCCATCAGGGGATTCTAACCCGGCGATCTGACTGGCTCCAATGGCAATGAGGTTCATCTGCCGTCTCTTCCAATCATCAACGAGCTTTTTTTGCGACTTTCTTCGTGGGTGCCGTTGCAGCAGCTCCCTTGGCAGGTGCTTTTTTCTTCGGGGCTTCTTCAGCCGCTGGCTTGGCAGCCGCCTTGGGCTTTGTTTCTGCTGGCTTGGCTTCAGGTTTGGCAGGCTTCGTTTCGGCCTTCGCTGGTTTGGCCTCAACCTTTGCAGCAGCCGCGGGTTTGGGCTTGGTTTTTGAAGTCGCCGCTTTGTAAAGTTCTGCCAGCCGTTCGGTCACCGGAGCGCCGTCGTGTCCTTCCGCCGGAGGTGGATACTTCTTCGGGTCGAAGAAATCGTGAACGACCTTGTCTGTCGCCAGGCAGCGGATCGAGAAACAGAACAGCGGCACTTCCGCTTTCCTCACGACCGCTTTCAGCGTTTCGCCCATCTGTTCTGAATCCTGATTCGGCGGAACCAGTCCCAGCCAGATCAGTGCCTTGGCCATGGATTCATCGATCGGAATCTGATGGGCTCCGATCACGGACTGCAGCGTGTAGTTTCTGACGAAGTTTGACAGATGCTTGATCTTGGTCAGTTGCTTCTGAGCCAGTTCGAGCGTCTTTTTCCGCAGGCCTTCGAATTCGAATGCAAACGATTTTTCGAAGACAT
>CAYUJE010000656.1:0-1597 GCA_964444865.1 uncultured Pirellulaceae bacterium
GATGGCGTTTTCCACTAGTTCGCGGACCATGCTTTCGACGTCGCGGCCGTAGTAGCCGACCTCGGTGTACTTCGTCGCCTCGACTTTGATGAACGGAGCCCCAGTCAATTTTGCCAGCCGGCGAGCGATTTCGGTTTTGCCGACGCCCGTTGGACCAATCATCAGGATGTTCTTGGGGCTCACCTCCTGCCGCAACTCTTCGGGCAGATGCTGCCGCCGCCAGCGGTTGCGGATGGCAATCGCCACGGCCCGCTTGGCGTCGTTCTGCCCTACGATAAAGCGGTCGAGTTCCGCCACGACTTCCTTCGGGGTCAAATCCCTTGGCACAATCGGGGCTGGAACAGCACCTGTCAACTTCCGCACGGCAGTTCCTCCACGACGATGTTTTTGTTGGTGTAGATGTCGATGTCGGCGGCAATCGAGAGGGCCTCGCGGACAATCTCGCTTGCCCCAAGTTGCGAATGGGCACGCAAAGCTCGCGCCGCAGCCACCGCGTAATTTCCTCCCGAGCCGATACCGATGATGCCATCCGTTGGCTGAATGACGTCGCCCGTGCCGCTGACGAGTAGCGAATTCTTCGCGTCCGCCACAATCATCAGAGCCTCCAGCCGCCGCAAAGCCCGGTCGGTCCGCCATTCTTTCGCCAGTTCCGTCGCCGCGCGCGGCACATTCCCTGGAAAATCCTTGAGCTTCGCCTCAAACCGCTCCAGCAGGGCGAAAGCATCGGCACTACTGCCGGCAAAGCCACAGAGGACGCTCCCCTCCTTGAGCTTGCGGATCTTCATAGCGTCCGCCTTCATAATGGCGGTGCCAAGGGTCACCTGGCCGTCACCGCCGATGGCTACTTTGCCGCCATGGCGCACCGTCAGGATCGTTGTGGCGTGAAAATTCTTCATCCGGCCATTGTGACAGGGGAGTGAGGATCCCTCCAGGGTATATTGCGGCCAACGGCTGCCACGCTGGCAGGCATTTGTCAGTCTTCTCAAACCGGCAAGAAATTGGTAACCTAAGAGATTACCCACCCAACCCGCGGCGGCGCTATTGCTCCCCGCAAATCAGGAGTTCGTCATGGCCAAGCCGCATCGTGTCCTCAAGAAAGCGAACCGCGGAAAACGCCCCGCCAATGCCAAGGCCCGCCGAGCCAAACGGAAGCTCGTCCGCACCTAACGTGAACCCTTCTCAAGGAATTGTGTTGTGCCCGACAAAGAGTTCCTGGTGGATCTCTCGCAGATCGACTTCAGTCGGCCCATCGCCGATATTGAGGAAATCCGCAAATACAACCCGCAGCGCTTTGAAATGGAGCAGCTGACGGCAGTTGTCTATGCCAATCGGGAGGACTTCTCCTGCGTCGGTTATAAAGATGTCACGGACCAGGAGTTCTGGGTGCGAGGCCACATGCCGGGACTTCCCCTTATGCCTGGGGTTGTCATCCTGGAATCTGTCGCCCAACTCTGCAGCTTTCTGACGCAAAAGTATGACCTGCTCGGCGCGGATATCGTCGGGTTTGGCGGGCTGGAGGAGGTCCGATTCCGGGACACCGTTCTGCCCGGTGACAGGCTGATTGTCATCAGCCGCATGGGCAAGGTTCGCCGCGGAA
>CAYUJE010000657.1:0-1591 GCA_964444865.1 uncultured Pirellulaceae bacterium
TAGAACGAATAGGAGCTGAATTGTTAACTGCGATTGACATATTAATACATATTAAATAGTATCAATAATTGATAGTAAAGACAAGATGCGAGATTAAATTAGGTGTAATCAGCTAGAGACTTCCAAAGCTTTATTATCAATATAATATGGCATTTTGCTTTATAAAATAACGATCATGAGAATAGATTTATCAAATTTAGCTGCAACTACAATAACTTCATTACAAACACAAGCGAAGCAAGCACTTGATGCGAGTACAACATACACTAATTTAGAGGGCCAGAAAATAACTGTTCCTGAAAATGCCAAATGCAATATCGTGGTAGGAAAAAATGGTGCAGTAATTCCTCTAATGTGGGATGCAGGTTCAGGAAAATTTGAAGCAATTTTCACTTCTGGCAGTCTTCCTTTAGATATTTCTAGGATGGATATTGAATCTGCGGCTGCAAGCTTTGCAGATGGAGTTAGCGGTAATGTTGTTATCGCGAGTGACAATGTCAAAGTGAATTCTAATAACACTCTTATTATCAATAGTGATGGAACAAGTTTAACTGCTAGTGACAATTCAGCAGTGATTAATAGTCCACATAGCGCTTTAATTGAATCTATGTATGGCATAGTCAAAGATAGTGCAAGCTTTTTTGGATGGTTTAGTCACTGGATTCAAGCTGAAAGTAGTCCTAGGGGAAGTGTCCTAAATTCAGATGAAGTGCCTATGTTAAATTCTTCAGGTGCTATGGTTGATGCTTGTGAATTTGCTAGCTGTAATAATAGTCCAGGAGCTATGCTTAGACAATCATCATACATACAAACCACTGATAGTGCTAATGCTATAGCTTATGAAATGAATAGAGCAATTATAGAAAATTCACCAAACTTTACAGGAGCAAATTGTAATGGAACAGAGGTGAAAAATAGTGCTAATAATGGTGCGATCAATTCATCAAAATCCAGAATAATTGATAGCCCGAATCGCGCAGTTGATGAAGCAAAATTTACTAATGCTTTTCATGGGGAATTCAAAGGCGTGATGGATAGAAAAGCGACTCATGATGAGTTACTTGTTGCCGATGACCGTTTAGGCGAAGTTTTTAAAGCAGCTATAGAAAAAGCATTAATAGATGCAAATATTAAAAATTCAGAAACTGCTGATATAAGTGGAAGTCCTAATATCACTGTTCAATGTAGTTTAGAGCCTAAAGTACATAATAGTACAGATACTGAAATTATTTATGCTGATTCAGTTAATGTATCTGGCAGCAATAATACTAAGATTAGGTATTGTTCCGAAGTATCAGTTGAGTCTAGTCCTGGAGCAAGTGTTACCGATAGTACTGGTTCTAAAATAGTTAATAGTCCAGAAGTTGTCCTCGATAATAGTATGAATCTCACAGTTACTAATGCAAGCCCAGGCACTCAATATATAAACCAATCTCAAGATTCAGGAGAAGGGTCTGGAGATAGAATAAGGTTTGAGGATCGCTTAGCAGCAGCACTTAAGAGTTAAGCATTGCTTGTTTATTGGACTCATATCCTAGCTGCTCTTGCATCGCTTCAATCATTGGCTCTATGTTAGCTAATAAGGCTTCGT
>CAYUJE010000658.1:0-1588 GCA_964444865.1 uncultured Pirellulaceae bacterium
GAATAAATGGGCGGAAGACTCGGCTTGGCAGGACCACCGGTTGCAAAAATCTCGGCCGACTCACCGCCGCCGGTGGCTGTGCCGGATGTGGCAGAAACCATCGGTTCGGTGATGGTCACACGATAAGTTCCCGGCGCAATTCCAGGATAGCTTTTGGTCGCACCAGGGACGACGGCTGTCAACGTGTAATTGCCTTCGGCATCGCTCGTTCCACCGGCGCCGGAACCTTCGGTCCCGGGTTCCGGTTTGAAGTTGACCGATTTGTTGGCCAGCGCTTTGCCGTCCAAAGTCACCTTGCCGGAAACAGGTACCAATTTTGGACCACCTGGTCCGCAGCCCTGAAGGGTTGCAACCACAAGTCCCAAAGCACAAACGAATGCGAGGATTCGAGGCATATTGTCCCTCTAAAGATTCATTACGGATGAGGCCAGCTAGACGCAACTGACCCCGCAAAACAACAAAGACCCAGCCGAATGCATGAGCATAGCGGCTGGGTAGAATTGGGAGAGAAAGCAACCGGAGCAAACAACGTCGTGCGACGCTGCTTACTGAGGAATGCTGGTCACTTGACCATCGCTCATGCGGGTCAAATTGTGAATGACTCCGTTGGGTGACATGTCGGCCGATTGGCTGATGAAGTGAACCGAACCGTCAGCCATAGCGAACTGAGCGCCACCGGTGTGCAAGCTGGCGGCCGAACACCACCACGAACGAGCCCGTCCGATGACAGGAATGTAAGGTGGATTTTCCCAAGTGGGGTGAATCCAAGGTTGATGCCAAACATTGATGCCGCCCCGCAATGCACCCGAATTGGCTCCATAGGGGTCGACACCCACCATCACCCAACCGCGATAAGCCCAGGCAAAGGCCGCGCCGTTGACATGGTACTTGGTGGTCTCGCCGAAAGCGAACGTGTTCGACATACCGTCGGTGATCGTACCGGGCGAAGAATCGCTGTGCTGTCCGAACATGCGGCGATTGACACCCGAGCCATTGCCAGAAATCCAGTTGTTCTGATTGCTGAAGTCATCGTAATGAACGATGAAGTCGTAGTTGGTGGCCGAGCCCTCGAAGGGGTTTCCAGGACCATAGTGCGGTTCACCGCGCAAACGTCCCTTAGCGGGATTGTTGTCCGATGGGCAGATGAAAATGGGCAGGTCGTTTTGAGCCAATTCAGCATTGCCATTGGTTCGAGGATTGCCAACGACGATGCCAGTGTTCGAACCTGGGCTGGGGTTCTTGTGAACCGAGAAAGCCTCACGATGGTTGAAGCGGTTGTAAATGTTGGTCTGTTCCATGTAGGGCAACAGCGATACAAGACCATTGGAATTCATGATCAAGTTGTCGCGCGGTGCATTGGTCGGCATGCCATAGCCACGACCGGCCGCTGGATACTTCTTGTAAGTGCTTTCATAGTTGTGCAGCGACAATCCGAGTTGCTTCAAGTTGTTGCTACACTGCATCCGTCGGGCCGCTTCGCGGGCCGATTGCACGGCCGGCAACAACAGACCGACCAGGATACCGATAATGGCGATCACCACCAACAATTCGACGAGCGTAAAGCCCTTGCGGATGCTGCGCATCCTCA
>CAYUJE010000659.1:0-1587 GCA_964444865.1 uncultured Pirellulaceae bacterium
GCGGCAGTTGCACAGGCTCGCCGGTGTAGCGAACGCGCTGGAAGCAGCCGTCGTCAGGGGTGTAACTTCCCCAGCCCGCCATGCCGCTGACGTAAAGCTGACCGTCTTTCGGATTGAATTTGCCTCGGTGAACGCCCGAGCGGAATTCGCCCACCAGCGGCACCACGGCACCCTGCGGCTGGCCGGCGACTTCGTCCCGCAGGACCAGAAAGTGAGCCCCTTGGCCAAACGACAGATGCACAAGTTGTCCTTGCAGCGGTCCCCAGCGATCGTCCGGGACGGTCACTTGTCCGCCGCTGCTGTTGTCGAGGCCGCGGGGGAGATAAACCAGTGGCAAAGACGGCGGCTGGCCATTTTGTGGTCCGAGATAGCCAAAATGCGGCGGTGGAGTCTGCGGGCTATTTACGTCGCTCGGCTTGACGAGGCAAATCATCGAGGAAGGAGTCCACTCTCCCTCGCTGCAGGGGACGGTGATTGCACCGTCGCCGCACAGCCCCAGCCCATCTGGATTCCGAAACCCGGTCGCCAGCACGTCTACTTTTTTACCGTCGGCGGATATGCGAATTAACCCCTGCTTTCCCGAAGCCGTGAAAAACTGCCCGGAAGAGTCGCGCACCAGACCGCAAGTGAAATCGTGGCCGGCGGGCGAGGTGATCATCGCATTGGAAACGCATTCATAGAAATCGGCTTCGCCGTCGTTGTTCAAGTCCTTGAGCCGCGTAATCTGGTCTCGGCCCAGCACATAGACATTTCCGTCATGAACCACCATCCCTAGCGGCTGATGAAGTCCCGAGGCAAACCGCCGCCAGCGGACGTTTTTCAGGTCCGCATCCAGGCCGCTCACTCGCCAAACGTCGCCGTGCATCGTGCAGAGGAGCGCGGAGCCATCGGGCAGAAAATCATGGTCGCCGATGAAAAACAGCGACTTCCACGGAGTCTCCGCGGGAAAGGGAATCGTATCGACGGCATACGGCTTGCCGCCACCGAGTTGTCCGGCAACTTTCATCTCCTGCGGCCATTGGGCCGCCGAGCCGCGAAGAGCGTCTTTGAGCGGATGTTCGCTCGCTGGTGCGACGTCGCGCTCGAATTTTCCTTCGTTCACCCACGGCGAATCCAGCATTTCCACTTTGCCGAGCCGATACGAAAAAACAACCCGCGGACCCGCCCGATAATAGCCGTGATAAACAAACGGTTCTTTGGGAGTATGTCCCTTGGGCTGCGGAACAAACTCTCCGGCAGGAACCAGACCATCCATGAAGCCATGCCGCACGGCAGAGAACTTCAGGAATTTTCCCATCCACACCGCCTCGTAGCTGAGAGTCTCGGGGTTGAAGCAGACCCCCATTTCTCCTTGCTCGCCGATCCGGACGCAAACACCCTTGGGAACCACCAGGTTGTTCGGTCCGTGAAACACGCCGCAGAGAACGCTGCCGAGGTCCACGTCGTTCCAGCGGCCGTCCTTCCAGACTTCCTCGTTCTGGTTTCCCCAGTGCCCGAGCGTGCCCCCATCGAGTCCAGGAAACGCCGGCAGTAGATGCGGGCGATGCGATTGCTGACGAAAGAAGAGTGCTTCCTTGAGGTAAAAGT
>CAYUJE010000660.1:0-1581 GCA_964444865.1 uncultured Pirellulaceae bacterium
TAACAACATATACTTTAAAATGATTAATGATTCCATTCACGAACCTCGTAAACTAATTTAGACAGAGATATTGTATTTGACCACCCACATCCAGCATCATTACCGGTTGGCTCATGACATTCAGTACAGTTGCCAACATATAGAGTTTCAATATTTTGATAATATCGTCTTCCAGCCGCATCTATCTCCACCGGATTTCCGATGAATATAATCTGTGGATATTTCATTTTACCCATTTGGATAAATTCATATAGTGTACACTGTTTCTCTTTTCTAATAAGTTTACCATTTTCATCACGATATTCAATAATATCAAACATAGTAATAAAGTTCCTTTCGGCGTATTTAATCTATCTTCAAGTCTGTATAGCCGTTGTACAATCTATCTTCCACCGGCGGCCGCCAACACCTGACTTTTTCTTTTGCTTCACTACTTAGATAAGTTTAATAGACTTGCTTTACTTAATTAATCTTTCCTTACATCTATCCTTAAAGGATACATCTCCGCTTTGTGTCATCTGACGACTGAGTTTTAAAAATCTTATTATAAGTTCGGCCGTATCCTTAACATCAACTAAGGCATCATGTGTTCCCTCTGTAGACATCCCAAAATACTCCCGTAGAGAATCTAGAGAGAACTTTTCTATCCCATCAACTCCCTCCAACCAATACCAAGCTATCTTCATTAAGTCGATAGAATGAATGGGGTGGAATAGGTCACAGGAACGCCAGTTATCATCCCAAGGACCAAAGCCGTAAACCCCTTTTTCTTGTTTTTTGGGGTCGTATACAAAATTACCACCGGCCACCCTATTTAAAATAATATCATCGAAGCCTAAATTGTTGAATCCGGCCCTAATTGGAGCCTTCCATCTGTTCTTAGTAGAGTTAAACCGCCTACAATAAGCCGTAAAACTAGACCAAACGACATCTAAGGTGGGTGCTTTAGCTATTTCATTTCTATCCTTCTTATTTACTTTTAATGCTTCATCCTCAATTTCATCAAGGAAAGATGCTTGTGCTTTTTCATGTGGTCTAATGAGAGACTCGAACGTGGAATTCTCCAATACTTCCAGTTTACGTCCGTCTATAGCTATAGCGGCTATTTGAATAGGTTGAGTTTTATATGGATTTTTAGACCCTGTTTCAAGGTCATAGACGATTATTGTATTTGAATTCATATACTACCATCTCCTAATAAACAAATCATACCAAATTTTGCTAAGTCAGTAGATTTGACAAAAAGTTCAGCTAATACAGTAGTTGGATATAGATAGATATTAGCGTTACCATCTCCAGCATTCAATATTTTCTTAATCGGCTTCACCTTTTTAGTATAAGCTTTTAAGTCAGTCGTTCGACAAAAATATAGTTGAATCTCATCATCTTTATTAACGCAGTGACACCATAAATCTGCTTTCGACTTATTTATTCCACTAGGCTTATTGAGACTTGTATTCCTGTATTCTATAGCTATATTACCTGTTTTCTCAGCCATTACATCATATTTTACCTCTACAGTTATCTCGGATGAGGCAAGAGAAAAAGTTAGGTCATGGTCGCCACCAGCCATTTTAGCAG
>CAYUJE010000661.1:0-1578 GCA_964444865.1 uncultured Pirellulaceae bacterium
TGCGCATGGCGCTGGAGTAGCCGAACAGCTCGCGAAGGGGGGCGTGGGCTTCGATGGTGGACATTTTGCCGCGGCTTTCGGTTTTGGCGATGATGGCCCGCCGCTGCTGGAGGTCGCCGACGAATTCGCCGAGGTAATCGTCGGGGGTGACGATGTCGAGCTTCATGATCGGTTCGAGCAGGACTTTGCCCCCTTCTTCCAATCCCTTCTCAAAGGCATCGGCAGCCGCCATTTTGAACGCCCGTTCGTCCGACCCTTCCGGCTGCCACTCGCCGCCGAGAACCGTGACTTTGAGCTTCATCAGCGGATAGCCGGCGATGCGGCCGCCACCCTCTCCGCAGGCCTTCAGTTCGTCGAGGGCCGCGACCAGCAGTTCCGGTGGCAGAGCATCCGGCGGTGCACGATTAATGATGGCAACGGGAATCGTGAGGCTGTCCGTCGGCTCCATTTTGAGCCTGAGTTTGGCAAAGAGTTGCTGGCCGGCGATCATTCGGTGGCATTCGCCGACGACTTCGATGGGGCGGCCTATGGACTCGCGGTAGCTCACTTGCGGCTTGTGGAATTTCACGTTGAGATTGAAGTCCCGCAGCAGGCGGTTTTTCATCACCTCCAGATGCAGTTCTCCCATGCCGCTGATGAGGGTCTGTCCGGTCTCGCCACTGACGACTTGCAGCGTCGGGTCCTGCCGCTTGAGCATGTCGAGCGTGTCGTTGAGCTTCTTCCGCTCGGTGCTGTTCTCCGGCTCGATGGCCATGGAAATGACCGTCTCTGGAAACTTAATCGTCTCCAGCAGGATCGGCTCACGGGTGTCGCAAATCGTGTCGCCGGTAATCGACTGCCGCAGACCGATGATGCC
This sequence comes from uncultured Pirellulaceae bacterium, assembly GCA_964444865.1. GTDB lineage: Bacteria > Planctomycetota > Planctomycetia > Pirellulales > Pirellulaceae > SXOA01. The sequence continues at coordinate 857 of CAYUJE010000661.1, forward strand.
GACGATATCGCCGCAGCCAGCTTGCTCGACTTGCTGCTCTTTCTTCGTGGCATGGATGTGCCAAAGTTGGGCGACGTTTTCCTTGAGGTCTTTGCCAGGGTTGAGGACCCGCGAGTTGGACTTGAGTGTGCCAGAATAGACACGCACCCAGTGGATATCCCCCGTCTTCGCCGGGATCACCTTGAAGACCAGGCCACAGAACGGTTCGCCAGGACTCGGCTTGCGGGTGAGCTTCTTGGGCTCCGCCGGCTTCTTCTTTTTGTCACTGGCAACTTCTTCCCCTTCCACCGGCGGCATGTCAGCCGGGCTGGGAAGATACCGCTGCACGGCATCCAGCACCGGCTGAACCCCCATTCCGTGCAGCGCACTGCCGCACATGACGGGCTGGACTTGCATGTGGAGCGTGGTATCGCGCAGCACCTTGTGGATGAGGTCTTCGGGAATCGGCTGTTCGGCCAGGGCCAACTCCATCATTTCGTTGGAGAAGTTGTAGAGCCGTTCCAGCATTTCCTGCCGCCAATGTTCGGCATCGACCTGCATCTCGGCCGGAATTTCCAGCTCCTCCACCAGCTTGCTATCCTTGTCCGGCCCAAAGGTCAGCATCTTCATGCGAATCAGGTCGATGGAACCGCGATACGGCGTGGGCGCGTGCTGCGGACCCTGTCCCACCGGAATCTGAATCGGCAGCGGATGCGCCCCGAGCCGCGCCTTCATCTCCTCGA
>CAYUJE010000662.1:0-1552 GCA_964444865.1 uncultured Pirellulaceae bacterium
TTACGGAGGGTGCATGTGTGCGGAACTGGGGTACATCCTGGAGAATGGTGCCGCATTTTACTTCTACCTCGGCAATCTGCGTCAGGAAGAAGGCAAGCTCCGCTTCCTCTATGAGTGTGGCCCGGCTGCTTTTATCCTGAAGGAAGCTGGCGGCCATGCTAGCAATGGCGGAGTTCCGATTCTGGACATTCCGATCCAGGGCTTGGTACAGAAATCGCAATTCATCGGCGGGTCACGTGCAGAGGTGCGATGGATCGAACGTGATCTTCGGGACGAAGAGTTCGGGGAGGCCTTGGAAGCAATGGAGGCCGATTAACAATCCCTTTGACAAACTTGTGCCACCGCAGGTCGCTTTGAGCGATCTGCGGGTGGCTTTTTTGAAATAAGAGCTGGATCGGCAAAATTGCCCGATGCTGCCCATGCCCCCCAACTCAGCCGCGAAAATCGGGAAAGCGGCGCTACAATTGCCCGCCGCGATAGTGCTTCAATGTGGCCGCGGCTGGTGAGCCGCGGAAAGGCTCACTTCTGCAACCCGTTGCGGCATCCCCCTGTCCGGTTCGATGAGCGGGAAGTGAAAACGGAGCACGGTGGCGATACTGTGACACTCGCAAACGAAAGAGCGAGCAACAGGGAATACAAACTGCCACCTAAACCACCGCGTCACTTCTCGACTCTACTTCACATTCTCCGACTACGCTGCCGAAATCGAGCGTGATGATGGGCGTTTGGGCAGCGAATCGCTCCGCGAATAGACGCCGCGGCCGCCGCAATTCGAACTGACGGGCGGTGAAATCGCAGCAACTTGAACATCAGAGATTCCGAGATTTCGGGCCGATGTGCTTCCTTTGGGGCGCGCACATTTCAAGTACCTTCGGCGTACCATCCGGTACGGGAGTGTCAACTCCAAGCCGGGCTCTGGAAGAGATTTTGAGAGTTCTCGCGAGAAGCGCGAAGAATTTGGCCCTCTACGGGTCAGGTCACCACTGCTTTTAACATCTCGATTGCCATAACTTCCCTGGTAAGTCATCCTTTCGGTTGTCAGGACGACTTTTTCCAAGGAGGGAAGTGCGATGGACACCGCAGGGATACAGGCAGTATGGGCGAAGTTGCCTTTGGCGGAGGCCGTGGTCGAGGTGTTTCAATTTGTGGGGAGCGAAGCCCGACTGTAGGCGATTTTCGACGAGCACCGTGGTCGCTGCTACGACAAGCGGATTCGCTTTCCCAGTTTGGTGACGCTGATTGGTGATGCTCTCCTGGAGCACGGTGGAAGCGGTAATCAAAGCTTTTCTCGGGCTCCAGAAGCGGGGGAACTGGACGCTTCGAAGGTAGCGGCGTATGGGAAGCTGGGCCGGCTGCCGGTTGCCGTGAGCCAAGCCTTCCTGGTGGAGTTGAGCCAAGCCTTGCGGGAATTGTTTCCGGTCCAGGCCCAGCGGCAGCCGCCGGCCAGCCTCCGCAGCCTGAACACGATCACGCTGGACGGCAAAGCGATCAAGCGGGTGAGCAAGTGCTGACGCACTATCGTACGTCCGAGAAGGTGAAGTCCCCCTTTGGA
>CAYUJE010000663.1:0-1548 GCA_964444865.1 uncultured Pirellulaceae bacterium
CTCGTCCAACGCCACCACCTTCGCCCAGTTCGCTTCATCCTGCGAACTGGCTTGCTCCCCCCGTTCACTACCCAACAACAGCCGCTGTGGGATACCTGTAGCAGCACTGATCAGGTCGATGATGTTCTGCACTGCCCCCGTTGGGTCTTGAAGCTGCCCATCGAGCGTGGTTACGTCCATCCCTTCCAATTCCAGGAATCGACGCAGCCCATGAATGAACTCTTCCACCTGATCATGGCGATCTTCGTTCAGCGCTTTGACCTCTGCTTGCTTATCTGGACTCATCCGGCTATCAATCTGCGGAAGGGCATACCCTTCTTTCGTCGAAAGGATGTGACCAGGATCCATCAGCCGATAGGCGGCTTCGCCAACTGCCGCCATAACCTTCTCCAAATTCATGAGGTCATTCCAAGCCGCTTCGAGTCGTGGCACACCAATATGATCGCTAGTCAATGCACCGTCTGCAACATGGATGATGCGCGACCAGTGAACGTGATTGACCAGTGAAGCCCCACCAGTGGACGTAGTGAGTTGGTATCTCTTCGGCTTGCCATAGCGGGGCGATTTCGTGTCCGTCTCATATTCACTAATTGCAGCCGAACCTTCGTCAAATACACTGGCATACAGAAGCCCAGCCGTACCCTTACCGGCCAACGAATTAGCCGTAACTGGCTGATCCAGAGTGAGACCATCATCTAGCCCCAATAGCATCACGCCATAACTGCCAATGCCCGCCACACGGTCAAGGCGGTGCATATAGTGGAGTAAGCCCAACTGAGTCTCACCCTCTTCAATCTGCCCACCCTGAGCGATATAGTTCCATGCCTCAACAAATGGCGTGTCGGGTGTGCCATCCTCGACCGTCACGCCATCCAATATCTCTGGCTCAAGCCGCCAGGATTCATCGGCGAAGATATTGCAGATGCGCTTGGCTACCCCCTGCCGAAGGTATCGGCTAAGGTGCATTGAGAACGAAATCTGCTTGTCGTAACCAGCCGACTCGTAAATGTTGCGCTTACCACTATAGGCTAGCCCAAGCTGAGACATAGCACGTTGTCGATCTATCGCACTCGAATTTCTCTTAAATCCATTGCGTCTAATCATGAAATAACCCTGTCATCTATACGAAATAGAGTGACGTGCTACACGAATATTTACTCGCAAATTCCCTTTGATATGCTGACGATTCTTGCACGAACTTGATCAACTGTGTCATCTGGAAATGCCACTGGATAGATGTGATTGCCTGCATTCTGATATTGTTTTTGGCGTTGTCTGCGATATTCAATCTCTGGGGCCGATAGCCTAGACAATGCAGCGGAATTCACACCCTGCACAAACATTGCTCCAAGTTTCACCAATGGAGATTCGGTACCTATGATAAGTGGCTACATTGCATCCGTCCGCATCTTGTCAGAAACGTGCTTGTAGATAACTACGCCTAGCGAAAGTGGCACAGTCCCAATTTCGTTGCGAACCAAATCAAGCGTAGCCAGATACCCACCATTCTGCCTGGCTAGCCAAATCTTAAAGAGTGGGCTATTTATA
>CAYUJE010000664.1:0-1545 GCA_964444865.1 uncultured Pirellulaceae bacterium
GACGCCCGGAGGCCGTGCTGGAGGTGTCCGCCCGCCTCGTCGGGCCAGAGGGCGTCAATTTTGAGTTTGGCGGCTTCGTCGAGCGTCTTCGTGGCCAGATAGTCGTCGAGCTTCGCCTTTACGTCGGCGGTGGCGGGAATCGACCAGGTGGCGCGCTTCTCCAGCTCGTCCGCGGCGCGGGACGAAACAAGGGCAATTGCCACGAGGGCTACCGCAGCCAGAATAACTCGAGTCTTGAGCATGACTGTGCCTATTTCCTTTGGCCTTTTGTCAGTTCGATCTAACTCAATTGTACGCTAGGAACCTCAAAATCGAACCGATTAGAACGCCTATTTGTTCTTTCCGAGGACGATTTCGCGGGTGATGCGGAAAATATCCTGCTGCCGCTGGCTGAGGGCGCGGACCGCATCGGTCAGCTCGGCCCCTTCGGCCTGGCCGATCGGGTCCTGATCGTCGGTCAGTAGGCGCGAGTAGCGCTGCGTTCGCTTGTTCACCCGCTCCTGCAGCGACTTAATCATCTTCAGCTCGGCAATCTGATCGACCAGCGGCTGCTCCTGATCTTGTTGCTGCTGCTGTTGTTGCTGCTGTTGTTGCTGTTTCTTCTCCTGGTCCTGTTGGGCCTTCTGCAGGGCTTCGATCATCTCCTCCAGGGCGGCGATGATGTCTTCTTCGTAGCCAATGGTGATGTCATCGACCTTGGCGTCGGCCAATCGTTCGGCGACGTGCTCCATGTCTTCGTGCATCTGATCGACGGTCGTGGGAAACGCGACCGATGAGCCCTCTTCCTGCAGCAGTGTCAGGGCCTTCAAGGCTTCAACGGCAATTTTCCGCTCGTCGGACGAAAGCTTGCCCGACTGGACGAGGAAGGGCTCGCCGCGGCTTTCGACGGGCAGTTGATCCAGCCGGCGGGTCGATTCATAAACAGCAAGCTGCATTTCGAGCATCTTGCGGAAGCGGGCTTCGAGCATGGCCAGCGTGCGGGCGATTTCTTCCTCGCGAAGCTGGCGGAGGATTTCCTCCAACTCAGCCTTGGCCTTTTCTAATTCCTCGCGGGCAGCTCGCTGATCTTCGAGTGATTCCTTGCGTTTGGCTTCTTCCAGCTTCTTTTGCGCATCCTGCATCTTCTGCTGGGCTTGCTCGAGCCGCTTGCGGGCAGGATTCTGCTGCTGATCTTGTTGTTGCTGTTGCTGCTGGCTCTGATCGCCGGACTGGCCCTGCTGGCCTTCCATCGGCTTGCCCTCGCTGGGTTTGCCTTCGGATGGCTTTCCTTCGCTCGGCTTTCCTTCGCTGGGCTTCCCTTCCGACGGCTTTCCTTCGCTGGGCTTGCCTTCCATGGGTTTTTGCTCGCCTGGCTTGCCTTCCATCGGCTTCTCTTCACCGGGCTTCTGCTCGCCAGGTTTTTGTTCGCCAGGCTTGCCCTCCATCGGCTTTTGCTCGCCCGGCTTGCCTTCGCTGGGCTTGCCTTCCGATGGCTGCCCTTCGCTGGGTTTGCCCTCGCTGGGCTTAGCTTCACTCGGCTTTCCTTCCGACGGCTTGCCCTCGTTG
>CAYUJE010000665.1:0-1534 GCA_964444865.1 uncultured Pirellulaceae bacterium
ATCTCAGATGGAGTTGCATTAGATAAGGTAGCAAAGCCACCAGTGGCCCAAGCTAAAATCTCAGATAAGTGCTCCCCGGCTGCTCCAGATGCAAAAGTACCTAAGCAAATTATAATAAGTATCGCGTAGAATAGCTTATCGAATCCCTTTGAGGAAAGGAAGAGTTGTAAACTACCAAGTTTACTGTTAATAAATTCTGACATTATTGTATTACCTTTTTATATAATTGGGATTCTTTGAGAACCACTCCGCTTCCATTTCTCCAAAGCAACCTATAATCTACCGCTGTTCCACGACTAACAGAACCAACTGCTGTACATGATTCAGTTGCACTGCACGATACTGTCACCGTGGTTGGTGTTGCACCATAAGATAGAACCATATCAGCAGTACCTACAGGAGCAGGACCACCAGTAGCCACTAAGTTAACAGTTCCACTAGGGGAAGACGCTGGCTGAGCAAACGTGTAGATAGCATAGTCCCAGTTATTCTTAGGAACTCCTCGCCATAAGCCGTCACACTTGACATTAGCATAGTAAGTAGTTGAAGCGGCTAAGCTGGGGATAGTATGGTATCTGACTAGAGAGCCTGGCTCCAAGACTTCCGAAGAAGCCCCGCTGTAATCTATGGTAGTTCCCCAATACAAAGTACAAGTTCCATCAACGCGACTTGTCGTTACAGTTGCTAATGCGGTAGTATCGGTAACGGGAGTAATTGTTAATCCACCGCCACCACAGAATTCATTAGGTTTTGTCTTCTCAGTGCATCCTTCAAACCCAGTGTAATAGAAACTAATACCGCCTTCTCTAGGATATCCCATAGAGTCATTTATCTTAAGTATATTTCCTCTGGTTGATATTTGAGGAAGAATGGCGTCTGTGTATGCATCACCATTATGTGAAGTTAAGCCAGTTTGCTTCTTCAATACTCTAGTGTGACCATTATCAGCCCTACTAGCTACCGCGCCCCATCTTAAATCGCCTGACCCAGCGCTCAATACAGTGGCGTCAACGACATAACCAATAACCGAAGTACCAGCGCCAGTGCAAGGCCAAGTAATTACTTCACCAGAAGAGGAGCTTAAAGTTTTATAACCATTCCATCCAGGCGCACTATCAAAGTCATTCACTAAAACCATCTGTGAAGTAGTGAATGTATTGCCACCAGTTACTGTGCCAGTGCAAACACCACCACTCTCAGTGGCCGTTACTTTTCGGGGGCGTGTATCAGTTCCATAGTCACCCATGCCACAAATAGGAGAACCAACTGCACAGACTACATACTGAGCACCATGGGCAAACCACCGAGCAACACCACCGCCACCAAGTTCTTCCTGATAACATGAATCACCAGAACCATTATTCAATGAGCAACTCTGACACCCCCATATAAAAGACCTAGCTTGGTATTGTAATGGGTTACCTACTATAAAAGATTTACCGTTAGCCCAGCCAATATTCGCGTGTCCATAGGTAAGGCATGTATTTCCTGGTGTACAAGTATAACCAGTATCAGCATTCCAATTATCACCAAA
>CAYUJE010000666.1:0-1517 GCA_964444865.1 uncultured Pirellulaceae bacterium
GGCGTGGATGCGGGGATCAGCATTCACCGGCGTCGCAACTCGGGAATTGGACATGGCGCAACCGGCGGGCCTGCCGACGGGCAGCAAGCTCGACTTCCCCTTTTTTCAGCGGCCGGCCATTGATGTGGCACGCGAGCTGATCGGGGCGATTCTGGTCCGACGGATCCGCCGGCGAACGTACTGCGCGCGGATTGTCGAGACCGAGGCCTACGTGGGCGCGCACGATCTGGCCTGCCACGCCTCCAAAGGCCGCACGCGACGGACCGAAGTCATGTTCGGTCCCGGCGGGTATGCGTACGTGTACCTCATCTACGGCATGTACGACATGTTCAATATTGTCGCGAGTGTTGTGGACGATCCGCAGGCCGTGCTGATCCGGGCGGCGCAGCCGCTTGCCAACTGGACGGCCGACATGACCGGTCCGGGCAAGCTGGCGCGTGCGCTGCAGATCGACCGCTCGATGAATGGCCTGGGCCTGACCGGGAACACGCTGTGCGTGCTGGCCGATCCGGACTATTCGGCACAGGTGATCGAGACCAGCCGGATCGGCATCGACTACGCCGGCCCCTGGAAGGATGCGCTGCTGCGGTTTGTGGACGTCAACAGCGATCGTAACCGTTCACGGGCAAGAGAGGGGGACAGACCCATTTTCACGGACAAGCGACAATCCGGAGCGACATTGCGACATTGAAAGTCGGTGTTTTTCGCCGTGAAAATGCGTCAGTCCACGGCCTCCCGGCCCGTGAACGGTTACCAGCGATCAGTACATGTACCGGTATTCGAGCCGATAGATGTCCTTGTACAGCCGATCGCCGGTGAGCGGATGGCCCCAGCCCATGTAAACCGAGTGCCGCTGCTGGCCGGCGGGCGCGTACAGGTCACTCAGGCCGATGCGCACACCCGGCTTGAAATTGATGATCGTGTCGCCCGAAGCGCTGACTGGACCGCTGGGGGTCAGCGTCTGTCCGCCGAGGAACGTCCAGCCGACCATTTCCAGCATCGGTGTGATCGAAAAGCACTCGCTACGGACGGCGATGTAACCCAGGCCTGCGCCGTACTCAAGGACGTTGGACGCATAGGCCCCCACGTCGATGGGCGCCGTTTCCTTGAATTCGCCCTGCACGATCCAGCGTTCGGTAAAGCGGCGGTAATACAGCAGGCCCGACTCGATCGCCACATGCCCGGTGCCCAGCCCCTCGCCGGCGTCGCCTGTCGGCAGGTAAGTCCGAAGCTGGAACGTCAGGTATTCGTCCGGGCAGGCAATGAAGGCAAACTTGAAGCCCACGTTCATGTCGGCAAAGCCGGAGGTCCGGTCGGGAGACGTACCGGGAATCGGGTTTGCCGGGCCCGCGGGCCGTTCATGGAAGTGGACCCATTGCACCGGCAGCTCGGTGAATATCGAAAACCGCGTGCTGGGGGCGTACTCGATATGCGTCCGCAGCGCCTGGTAGTTCACGCTGTCGTGAATGCCCGGAGGCCCCTTGGCGTTGGGGTCTGCTCCGAGTTGTCTGAAGCAG
>CAYUJE010000667.1:0-1509 GCA_964444865.1 uncultured Pirellulaceae bacterium
GGAATGGCGTCAGGTTAAGCTCCAAGTCGTTGTTGCATCAGGAGTTTACGTAGGCGTTGGCGGCGTTTTTGGAGCCAGGGGAATTTTTTGGGTCGGCGTTTGACACAGCGGGGCTCGAGGCGGTTGGGGCGGAATGGATTGACGAGGAGGCGGGGCAATGGATCGTCGGGCTGGGCGGTGGCCAGCCAGTGGAGGGCGTCGGCAAAACTGATGCGGTCGGGATTCACTCCCTGGCGCTGGGCCGCTTCCAGCACGGTCATCCGCACCAGGTTGTACACGAGCATGAACATGGTCAGCTCTTTGAGGACGCCCTGGACGGTTTGACAATGGAGCACGTCCATCTTCATCGTCGTCTTGAGGTGCCGGAAGGCCGTCTCGATGGTCCAGCGGAGTCCGTAGGCCTCGGCGAGTTTCTCCTTGGGGTAGCGGACCGGATCGAGGAGCGTGGTAACGAGCGTGACGGTGTGGACGCGGAAGGCCCGGCGGGCAATCGTATAGCGCAGCTCGCGGACCTGCAGTGCCTCGGGCAAGGCAGCCCAAGCGCGCTGCGAGAGCCAGGCTGGTGCGCAGCGCGGTCGGAACCATTCCACGAGCTGATCGAGTTCTCCCCAGCTTTGAATCCAGCGCGAGCGCGGCAGGTGCTCGGCGTTACGTCCACCGTGCGAGTGGAGATGCCGGCGGTGCGGCGTGAAGTCGATGAGCAGTGCCTGATGGGCGCGAAAGATGCCGTACAAGCCACGGGAAGCGAGCAGCGCCAAGTGGCCGAACGAGCTAAATCCTCGATCCCCCACCAGCACGTCACCCGCCTCCAGTTCTGGGTGCAACTGGCCAACCCGACTCAGGTCGTGCGAGTTGAGGGGGGTCGTGAGAACTTTCTCGATCAATCCGCTGCCGAAGTGCATCACCGCCAGCCAGCGGGCGGTGGGAAAGCCGCAGCCGCGGGCCTGGTTGCTCGAGTGGCCGAAGTGTGCGCCCAGTTCCTTGCTGTCGGGCATCGAGAAGCCCGAGCCGTCGATCAGGAGCAGGCGATGTCCCAGCCACCGGCCGGTGCTGGCCGCGGCGGCGGCCATCCGGTCGGTGCAGCGCGTCAGCAGAAGCTGGAGCGCCGCCAGCGGCAAGCGCTTGCGGGCATCGCAATAGGCCGAGCCACTGACCTGCTTGCCTGCCAGGCGGGGCACATGCGGGCAGGCGACGTTGCCGAACAGAATCTGCAGCAGGAACAGCTTGACCGTCGTCACCGGGCCAAGCTCTCGTTCCCGCCAGCGGTGGCCCACTTGGCGGCAGGCGGCTTCGATCGCTTCGTCGTCCAGTTCGTGTGTCCAGCAGCGCTTGAACTGCCTGATGATCTGTGTCACGTTGGCAAACATGTCCGGGCCTCCGTGGGAGCGAGTGTGGTTGATCACTCACCGTTCTACGGAGACCCGGGCTCTCTGGCCAAAGCTGGCACCGCTATCGCAGCAACGCTTAACCCCTGCGCCGCAACGAGCTACGTCTATCCTGATGCCATTC